>JADYYB010000277.1 GCA_020853895.1 Bauldia sp. | reverse complement strand
TTCTCGGGCGCATGTTCCCGGGCGTGGTGGAACCCGTGGGCGTCGAGAGAATCGCGCTCTCGCTCGGGGCCGACGTGCCGATGTGCCTCCGCTCCACTACGCAGCTCGTGGGCGGCGTCGGCGAGCGCCTCCGCGCCGTCGAGGGCATGCCGCGGCTGCCGCTGGTGCTCGTCCACCCCGGCGTCGGTGTCGCGACCAAGGCGGTGTTCGCGGCGTTGGAACTGCCACCGCCGCGTCCCCTTCCCCCGCTGCCAACGATGGGCGGGCCGGCCGATCTCGTCGGCTGGCTGCGCGGCACGAGCAACGACCTCGCCGCGCCGGCAACCAGCCTGGTGCCGGCCATCGGCGAATCGATCGCAGCGCTCGAGGCCGACGAGAGGTGTCTCTTCGCCCGGATGTCGGGGTCCGGAGCGACCTGTTTCGGGCTCTATGGGACGGACGCGGAGGCGGCCGCCGCGGCCGAGGCGCTGCGGAATGCCCGGCCGGGCTGGTGGATCGCGGCCACCGCCGCCGGACCCTGAGCGCAACCTTTCGACCCGCGCTTCGTTCTTGTTCTGTTTCGGGACACATGCTAGGAACGAAGCATGAACACCGTCCGTTCCGCCGCCCAGCGACAGCATCCGGCCGACGACGCCTTCTCGGTGGCCGTCCGCGAGGAGCGCCGCAACGGCCGCGGCGCGGAGAGCAATGCCTCCGGGCGCTACGAGAAGCTGGCGCGCTACGCCTTCGACGACGGCTGGCGGACGCTCGACGAGCTGCCGCCGTTCAGGACCGACGTGCAGCTCGACACGACGCGCGAGATCATCACTCGGAACGAGTCGCCGGACATCTCCTTCGACCGCTCGATCAACCCCTATCGCGGCTGCGAGCATGGCTGCGCGTACTGCTTCGCGCGGCCCACGCACGCCTATCTCGGGCTCTCGCCGGGCCTCGACTTCGAGTCCAAGCTCTTCGTGAAGCCGGATGCCGCACGGCTCCTCGAGAAGGAGCTGGCCAGGCCCGGCTACGAGCCGCGGACGATCGCCATCGGCACCAACACCGATCCCTACCAGCCGATCGAGCGGCGCTACCGCGTGATGCGCGAGATCCTCGAGGTGCTCGACAAGGCGAGCCACCCGGTCGGCATCGTCACCAAGTCGCACCTCGTGACGCGCGACATCGACATCCTTTCCAACATGGCCGCCCGCGGGCTTGCGCGTGTCGCCCTCTCGGTGACCACGCTCGATCGCAAGCTAGCCCGCGCCATGGAGCCGCGGGCGGCCACCCCCGAACGGCGCCTCGACGCGCTGCGCCAGCTCTCCAGTGCGGGCATCCCGACCACGGTGATGGTGGCGCCGGTCATCCCGGCGCTCAACGACAGCGAGATGGAGCGCATCCTCGACGCCGCGCACGGCATGGGCGTGAAGAGCGCCGGCTACGTGCTGCTCCGCCTGCCGCTCGAGGTGCGCGACATCTTCAAGGAGTTCCTGGAGCGCGACTATCCCGACCGCGCGCAGCACGTCCTCTCGGTGCTGCGCACGATGCGCGGGGGCAAGGACTACGACTCGGCCTGGGGCAAGCGGATGACCGGCGAAGGGCCCTATGCCTGGCAGATCGGCCGCCGCTTCGAGCTCGCCGCGAGCCGCCTCGGGATGAACAAGGAGCGGGTGCCGCTCCGCAGCGACCTCTTCACCCCGCCGGGCGGAGGCGGTGTGCAGCTGGCGCTGCTGTAGCCCCCACCTATGTCATCCTCCGGCTTGACCGGAGGACCGGGACAATCTTGGCGAGACAATGCCGTACTACGTCTACATCATGACCAACCGCGAACGGGGGACGCTTTACATCGGCGTCACCAACGACATGGCGAGGCGAGCATGGGAGCATCGCGAGGGCATCGGCGGGGGGTTCACCAAGAAGTACGGGCTCGATCAGCTGGTGCACTACGAGGAGTTCGTCGATATCGGCGACGCGATCCACCGGGAGAAGCGACTGAAGCACTGGAATCGGGCGTGGAAGATCGCTCTCATCGAGTCGGGCAATCCGCACTGGGAGAACCTCGTCTTCTATCTCAACTAGCGGACCCGGTCCTCCGGTCTCGGCCTTCGGCCTCGCCGTGGGATGACAACGTTGGGGGTAGCGTCTGGCGGAAGGCCTAGGATGCCACCCAACGCGATACGTCACGTTCGGAGATTGAGATAGGACCGGGGCTCAGCGTCACCTTGTCTTCTTATTCTCCATTGTACCCAAGTCTCTGAACTTGTCCCTCACGCTTTGCACCTCGGCGTCTGTCGTAAACTCGCCCCGCTCAGCGGCCTCGAATCCCTCGCGTATGACGCGGAGAATCTCAGCCTCCGACAGTCGAGGGCCGTAAATGTCCGGCCATTCCTGGTCGGTGCGATCTGTCGCCTTGCGAGACGGCTTGCTGCTCTTCCGCATGCGAGGAGACTACGGCCGGGACGCTCTTTGAACAACGCGCCGCGCCGGGTACGGTGCTCCGATGCCGCGCAAGAATCAGCCTGATTCGCCGACCCTCATCGAACTGCCGAACGAGCCCGACGACTGGTACGAGCGGCGGGCGCGGCGGCGCGGGGCAAGGATCGTCGCCGGTGTCGACGAGGCGGGGCGCGGGCCGCTGGCGGGGCCGGTGGTCGTCGCGGCGGTCCATTTCGAGGGGCGGCGGCCGAAGGGGCTGAACGATTCCAAGAAGCTGACCGCCGCCGAGCGCGAGCGGCTGTTCGACGAGATCATGCGGCTCGGCCACGTCTCCGTGGTGGTGGCGAGCCGCGAGCGGGTCGACCGGATGAACATCCTCCGCGCCTCGCTGTGGGGGATGAGCCGCGCGGTGGCCGGCCTCCCGGTGCGGCCCGACCACGTGCTGATCGACGGGCGGGACAACGCGCCCGGCCTCCCCTGCCCCGGCGAGCCGATCATCGGCGGCGACGGGCTGTCGGTGTCGATCGCGGCGGCCTCGATCGTCGCCAAGGTGACGCGCGACCGGCTGATGATCTCGCTCGCCCGCGACTTCCCGCTCTACGGGTTCGAGAACCATGTCGGCTATTCGACGCCCGAGCATCTGCGGGCGCTGGCCGCGCACGGGCCGTGCATCCACCATCGGCGGACCTTCCAGCGGGTGAAGGCGTTGCTCGAGCCGGGAGCGGCGGGCGAGGCGGAGCCGCTGCTCTTCGACGAGGCCGAGGCGGCTTAGCCGTCAGCCCCACCCGCTCATCCCTGCGAAGGCGGGGACCCATGCGCGCGGGGTGCAGGAAGCGCGGCGTTGCCGTTTGAGGACATCATTCGGCCTCGTGGCTTCCAATCACTTGTCGGGCGGCCGCGCGAGCGGAACGGTTGTATGGGTCCCCGCCTGCGCGGGGATGAGCGGTGTTGGTGGGCGATCCGCGGACGGGCACGCGGCCTGGAAGTGTCCGGCTAGTTCAGCCGGGTCTTGACCTCGGCGATGCCGGATTCGACGAAGCGCTCGGCCTCGGCGCCCTTGACCTTGTCGGCGAGCACGCGTTCCGCGGCGGCGATGGCGATCTCGGCCGAGCGGGTGCGCACCTCCTGCAGCGCCTGGGCCTCGGCGCGGGCGATCTTGTCCTCGGCCATGCGGGTGCGGCGGGTGACGTAGTCCTCGGTGCGCTGCTTGGCCTCGGCGGCGAGGGCCGCCGCCTCGCGGCGCGCCTGGTCGACGATCGACTCGGCCTCCTCGTGCGCCTCGCGGGCCTTCCGCTGATACTCGGCGAGAAGGCTCTGCGCCTCCTCGCGAAGGCGGCGGGCGTCCTCGAGCTCCTTCTTGATGGTCTCGGCGCGCTTGTCGAGGCCGCCGGTGATCATCGCCGGCACCTTCAGATAGACCATGAGGCCGAGGAAGATGACGAGCGCGACGAGGGCCCAGAACGCGTCGGTGAGGAAGAAGCTCATCTAACGGTCTCCCGCAGCGGTCACGGCGGCGCGGATCTCGTCGGCGGTGGCGCGCTTGCCGATGAGCGACTCGACGACCGTCCCGGCGACGTCGCCGGCGATGGTGCCGACCTCGGCGAGCGCCTTCTCCTTGATCGCGGCGATCTGCCCCTCGGCGGCGGCGAGGCGCGAGGCGAGCGCGGTCTCGTTCTCCCGCCGCTGCTCCTCGGCCGCGGCGCTCGCCTTCTTGCGCGAGTCCTCGGCGATGGCGAAGGCCTTCGAGCGGGCGTCGGCCAGCGACTTCTCGTAGGCGGCGATCGCCGCGTCCGACTCGCGCTTCAGCTGCTCGGCGCGGTCGAGGTCGCCGGCGATGCGGTCGCGCCGGACCTCGAGGATGGCGCCGATGCGCGGCAGAGCCACGCGCTGCATGATCAGGTAGAAGGCGACGAAGGTGATCGCCAGCCACAGGAGCTGCGAAGCGAAGAAGGTCGGGTCGAAGGGCGGAAAGGTCGCCCCGTGCTCCTCGGCGCCCACCTCGGTGTGCAGCTCCTCGCCGCCCGGCTCGAGGGGGGGCGTGTCGACGAGCGGTGCCGCGGGCGCGCCCGGCTCGATGGGAGCCGGAGCTTCAGGCACCTCCGCCTGGGCGATGATCAACTGGCCTTCCATGGTCCCTCCGAGGACATCCGGCCGGTCGGAGCCGGCCGGCAGCCTCCCGCTTCGATCAGGTGAAGAGGAGGAGGAGCGCGATGAAGAGCGAGAAGATGCCGAGCGCCTCGGTCACGGCGAAGCCGAAGATGAGGCGGGCGAACTGCCCGTCGGCCGCGGCCGGGTTGCGGATCGCGCCGGCGAGGTAGTTGCCGAAGATCGTGCCCACGCCGATGCCGGCGGCGCCCATGCCGATGCAGGCGATGCCCGCGCCGATGGCCTTAGCTGCTTCCACTTCCATGTCGAGTGCTCCCGTTAGGCGTTGGTTCCGTCCCCGGCCGCTAATGGCCCGGGTGAATGGCGTCGTTGAGATAGAGGCAGGTGAGGATCGCGAACACATAGGCCTGCAGGAACGCGACCAGGAATTCGAGCGCGGTCAGGCCGATGGTCATGGCGAGCGGCAGCGCCGCGCCGAGGAAGCCGAGGAAGCCCGCCGTGCCGAGCATCACCACGAAGCCGGCGAAGACCTTCAGCGTGATGTGGCCGGCGAGGATGTTGGCGAAGAGACGGAGCGAGAGGCTGAGCGGGCGCGAGAGGAAGGACAGCACCTCGATGAAGACGATGAGCGGGGCGAGCCACATCGGGATGCCGTGCGGCAGGAAGAGGCGGAAGAAGCCGAGCCCGTTCTTCTTGAAGCCGTAGCCGACGACGATCGCCATGACCGCGAGCGAGAGCGTCGCGGTGATGATGATGTGGCTGGTGACGGTGAAGAAATAGGGGAACATCCCGAGCAGGTTGGCGATCAGGATGAACATGAAGGTGGTGAAGACGAAGGGGAAGAACTTCATCCCCTCGTGGCCGGCCGAGGTGCGAAGCGTGGAGGCGATGAACTCGTAGCTGATCTCGGCGACCGACTGGAGGCGGCTCGGAACGAGGCCGCGGCGGGTCGTGGCGTAGATCAGGAAACCGGAGGTCAGCACCACGATCAGCACCATGAAGAGCGCCGAGTTGGTGAAGGAGAGGTCGAGGCTGCCGATGCGCAGCGGGATCAGCGGGTAGATCTCAAACTGATGGATCGGATCGAGTTCCACGCCGGCCTTCCCCTCTTGTCCTCAGTCGTCGGGGTCGTCCTCGACCCGTTCGGCTGGTCCGCCGATCGACGGCGGCTTCACACGGCCGGCCTCACGCAGCACGTTGAGCACGCCCGCCGCGAAGCCGAGTAGCAGGAACACGATCAGCCCGAAAGGCGAGGTGCCCAGCCAGAGATCGAAAAGCCAACCGAGGCCGGCCCCCACCAGAACACCGGCCACGAAGCCGGCGGCAAGCCGGAACGCGTCGGTCAGTCCACTTCCCAGTCCCGCCGCAGGCCCGGGTTTCTCCGGAGCTACGTTCCGCTGCTCTCGCAGTTCTTCGCCGAGTCGCTTCAGCCGGGCGGACAGAGCCGCCTCGTCTTCCGTCCCTCGTCCACCGGAATTGCCGGACCCGCCGTCCCTGTCGCTCATGACCTATTCGAGCGCCAAGCCGCCAAGAAACCAAGCGCGACCGCTGAAAGCGGCGCGACCATAGATTTGGGCGGAAGGTGTGTCAAGCGAACGTGAACAGCGTTAAGCACCTGTTTTTCCTTTATGATTCATGCCTGTGCACATGCGTCGCGGGAGACCGCGCGGCGCCCGGCGGGCGCTTGCTTCCGATCTTCCGTCCAGCATGCCATTTTCGCGCGAATCATGAGCGAGGCATCCCATCACGGTCGCGGCGGGCCAAGGGCGATCGCAACGCTCTTCGGCAAGGTGATCGAGCCGGTCACCGCCAGGCGCGGCTTCGCGACGGCGAACCTTCTCGGCGCCTGGCCCGAGCTGGTCGGGCCGCGCTTCGCCTCCGCCACCCAGCCGGAGCGGATCAGCTGGCCGCGCGGCAAGGCGCGCGAGGACGAAGGCGGCACGCTGGTCGTGAAGGTGACGGGCGGGCACGCGGTCTATCTCCAGCACGAGCTCGGCGCGCTCCGGGAAAGGATCAATTCCTTCCTCGGTTTCCGCGCGATCGGCGAGATCCGGCTCGTTCAGACCCCGTTCAGCCGCCCGGCGCGAAAAAAGCCCCTGCCCGACCCGGTCATCGACGCGAGCGAGGCGGCCGCGCTCGAAGCGCAGATCGGGGGGGTCGAGGACGAGGGCCTCCGCGCCGCGCTCCGCAGGCTCGGCCGGGCGGTCATCGCCAGCGACAAGAAGACGTGAGCCGCTGGCAAGACCCGCGGAAATCTGGCAGTTGAACGGGCCAGGGGCAGCATCACCCGCGCTTGTCGCGAGCGTATCGCGATGGCGCGCCAAAGGATTGGAACCGAACGAATGCGTGTTGGACAGTTGATCAGAAGCGCCGCCGCCGGCCTTGTCTTCGTGGCCGGCGTGGCTGGCCTCGGCGGCACCGCGAACGCCCAGCGCGTCGACCCGGCGCGCGACCCGCAGGCGCTGCCCGACATGGTGCTCGGCGCCGAGGACGCGCCGGTCACGATCGTCGAATACGCCTCGATGACCTGCCCGCACTGCCAGAGCTTCCACGTCAACACCTTCGAGGCGTTCCGCGAGAAGTACATCGAAACGGGCCAGGTGCGGTTCATCTTCCGCGAGTTCCCGCTCGACATCCGCGCCGTGCTCGGCAGCATGGTCGCGCGCTGCGCGCCGGAAGACCGGTTCTACGACATCATCGACATTCTCTTCGAGAACCAGGGGATCTGGGCGGTCGCCGACGACCCGGTGCTGGCGGTCTACGACCTCGTCAAGCAGACCGGCTTCAGCGAAGCCTCCTTCCAGGCGTGCCTGCAGAACAACGAGCTCTATGCCGGCATCGTTGCGGTTCAGACCAAGGCACAGGAATATGGGGTTGATTCGACCCCGACATTCTTCGTCAACGGTCAGCGGGTTCCTGGAGCGCAGACGCTTGAACAGATGGACGCCATTCTCGCGCCGCTCCTCTAGACGCCCGAGGCCTTCGTCACGCGCGCGCCCTGACCGGGCGCGCGCGTTTTCTTTAGCGGGACGCCAGTGCATTTCACCCGCCTCCGCCTGACCGGCTTCAAATCCTTCGTCGAGCCGACCGACTTCCTGATCGAGCCGGGGCTGACCGGCGTGGTCGGCCCCAATGGCTGCGGCAAGTCGAACCTCGCCGAGGCCCTGCGCTGGGTGATGGGCGAGAGCTCGTACAAGAACATGCGCGCCTCCGAGATGGAGGACGTGATCTTCTCGGGGAGCGGTAGCCGGCCGGCGCGCAACGCCGCCGAGGTGGCGCTCGCCATCGACAACGCCGACCGCTCGGCGCCGCCGGCTTTCAACGATGCCGACGTCATCGAGGTGGCGCGGCGGATCGAGCGGGACAGCGGGTCGAGCTACAAGATCAACGGCAAGGAAGTCCGCGCGCGCGACGTGCAACTCCTTTTCGCCGACGCCTCGACCGGCGCGCATTCGCCGGCGATGGTCGGCCAGGGGCGGATCGGCGAGCTGATCGCGGCGCGGCCGCAGGCGCGGCGGGCGATCCTGGAAGAGGCCGCCGGCATCTCCGGCCTGCACGGGCGGCGGCACGAGGCGGAGCTCCGGCTCCGCTCGGCCGAGCAGAACCTCGAGCGGGTCGAGGACGTGCTCACCGAGATCGAGCAGCGGCTGGAAGGCCTCAAGCGCCAGGCGCGGCAGGCGACGCGCTATCGCGGGCTCTCGGGCGAGATCAGGAAGGCCGAGGCGGCGGCGTTCTATCTCCGCTGGCTCGCGGCCGGGACCGCGGTCAAGGAGGCCGAGG
>JADYYB010000276.1 GCA_020853895.1 Bauldia sp. | reverse complement strand
TCCTCAATCCGTTCAAGGACAACGAGAACGTCGGACGTCTCGACGCCGTGAACGTGGCGACGGGCGAGACCGTGTGGACGTGGGAGACCCGCGCCGGCAACTACTCGCCGACCCTGTCGACCGCCGGCGGCCTCCTCTGGAACAGCGGCGGCGACCGGTACTTCCGTGCCCATGACGCCGACACCGGCGAGATCCTGTGGCAGACCCGACTCGGCTCGAGCGGCTCCGGCCACACCTCGAGCTTCGCGCTCGACGGACAGCAGTACATCGCCACCGTCGCCGGCAATACGACGCGCAACACGCTCGCCGTGACCCCGGAGGTCGACATGATCTTCGAATCGAACATGGTCTACGTGTTCGCCCTGCCGCAGTAGCCGATCGGCTCAACGCGAAACGCTCCGGCCGCCCTCGCGGCCGGAGCTTCCGCCGCCTCTTTCCGGGCCGTCCGTTCGCCGATGATTTCGCGGCCGCTCTCTGCATTCCTTGCCGCCCTCGGCGCGGCGTGCCTCGCGCTGCCTGCGTCGGCACAGTTCGCCGACCTCGACCTGCCCGAGTCGATGCTCCGGCCGACGCGGACCCCGCCCGCCAACAGCATCGCCTTCTGCGTGAACGCCGCCTCGGTGATGGCCGATTTCGACCGGGCGCTCGCCGCCGAGCTCGCCGGCGCGCTCCTCGTCGAGCACGAGATCGTCGAGGTCGAGCCGGGCACGACGCCGAGCGAGCCTTACGATTTCCGCCTGCCGCTCTACGAGAGCGAGATCTATCTCTACCTCGCCCATCGCTGCGACGCCTTCCTCGGCTTCACCCAGCAGGCCGAGTACCCGCCCTGGCTGGGCGCCACGCCCGCCTACCTCGCGACGCCGACCGTGCTCGTCGTCCGCAAGGGCGAGTATCGCGACCTCGGCGCGGTCCCGCCCGGTGGCAGGATCGGCACGCGGCTCCTCTCGCTCTCCGACGGCTATCTGATGAGCTATGTCGGCACGGTTCCGGAGGCCGCGCGCTGGTCGCGGAACCTCTACCGCAACCATCCGCTGCTGATCGAGCGCGTCCTCGACGGAACGGTCGAGGCCAGTCTCATCTGGGAGCCGGCGGCGCGGCTGTACCTTGCCGACCATCCCGATGCCGCCGCCCGGCTCGATCTGGTCGGAACGGCCCCGCTCGCCATCCCGCCGACCGAGTTCGTCATCGCCGTCCGCCGCGCCAACGACTTCATCACCCTCTCGCTCACCCAGGCGATCGCCGAGCTCGAGACCGAGCACACGATCGAGCGCCTCGCCCTCGAGTTCGGCCTCCTCGCCGCCGATCCGTGAGCGGCCCGCCGACCGGGTTGGGGGGCTTCGCGCGATTGCCAGGATCTGACTTCAGCAAAGGAGAGTACCGATGAGAAAGGGCATATTGGTGAGCGGCGTGGCCGTCGGAATGATCCTGGCGGCCGGCTGGGCCGTCGCTCAGGGAACGCCCGCCGCCGAGCCGGCGCCGGCCGCCGCCGAGATTGCGCCCGAGGTGATGACAACGGGCGGGTCGCTCTTCCGCAGCAATTGCGGGGTCTGTCACGGTTCGCAGGGGCAGGGCGCAGCGGGGCCGCAATTGGCGGGCGACGCGTTCCTCGCCAGGGCGGACGCGGTCGCCGGGCAGATCATCCGCGGCAGCGACTACATGCCGGGGTTCCCGCGTCTCGCCGACGATCAGGTGGCGGCGATCGCCACCTATATCCGCAACTCGTTCGGCAACAGCTTCGGCGTGGTGACGGCGGCGGAGGTGGCGGCCGTCCGGTAGCGGCGCTCCTCGCCTGCCGGCCGCGCGATCAGCGCGGCTCGGCGGGGAGGGAGAATTCCGCCAGCAGGGCGGCGAGCTCGCCCGAGGCGCGAAAATCCTCGATGGCGCCGTCGAGAAGGCCGCGGAGATAGTTCTCGCGCTGGAGGAGGGCCGCGCCGATCGGCATCGGGTCGAGGCGGAGGCCGTCGGTGGGAATGACGCGGTAGCCCGCGCCGGCGGGATCGCCCTCGGTCGCCGCGTAGAGCGAGGGGCCGTGGACAAGCGCTGCCGCGACCCGTCCGGCGGCGAGGTCGGCGAGGGCGCGCTCGTTGGTGTCGTAAGGATAGCGCTGCGGGCCTTCGCCCGCCGGAAGCACCGAGCGCAACGTGGCCAACTGCATGTCGGCCCTGGTGAACATGATCGAGGCGACCGCCTTGTCGGGCGGGATGTCCATCAGCGTGCGGTATGCCGGGTCGGTGACCACCAGGAGATAGGGCGCGTCGTAGTAGGAGCGGGTGATCGTCAGCCAGTCGGGGAGCGGCTGCCAGTCGAGCGTCACGCTCAACGAGACGTCGCAATGGTCGGCGAGGGCGACGTAGAGGTCGACCTGGAAGTCGTCGTCATTGTAGTTCTGGGGGAGCACGCGCTCGACGAAACGCGGGGTCAGAAGCAGGCGCTCGGCGAGCGCCGTGCCGACGGCGCGGTCGAACTCGATCGTCTGGCTGTGCTGCCACAGGCAAAAGGTCACCTCGCTCTCGTTCTGACGGAGCCCGCCGCGATAGAACTCGCTCGGCAGGTCGATCGGCTGGGCGTTGGCGAGCGGGATCGCGAGGGCGAGGGCGGCGAGAGCGGCCGGAAGGATACGCATGGCGTCGAGCCTCCGCTGAAACGGGAAGCGGCCAGGCGGAAGCCCGCCTGACCGCTCGGTAGTTCCCGGCCGCCGGGTTGCGGCGGCCGAGCGCGTCTAGTTCTCCGGCAGGGCGAAGACGAAGAGGTTGTTGCCTGCCGTCGGGATCTGGATCTGCGGCACGAGCGCCGACTGGGCGCGCGGGCTGCCGCCGCCGAGCCCGGTCGGCACGGCGATGAACTGCCGTCCGTCGACGCCGTAGCTGATCGGCATGCCCTGGGCCGACTGCGACAGGCGCGAGGTCCAGAGGACGTCGCCGGTCGCCGCGTCGAAGGCGCGGAAGCGGCGGTCTAGGTCACCCGCGAACACCAGCCCGCCCTCGGTCGACAGCATGCCGGTCAGGAACGGGGCTTCCTGCTCGTACTCCCACATGATCTGCAGCGTATCGACGTTGATCGCCGAGATCTTGCCCTGGCGGCCCTCGGCGCCCGGCATGGGCGCGAAGGTGCGGCTGCCGCCCGAGCCGCCGCCGCCGACCACCTGCTCGACCTGCGTGGCCGTGAAGTTCATGCAGGTCTGGCTGAGCGGCATGTAGAGGCCGCGGGTGTTCGGGTTGAACGCCATCGGATGCCAGTCCTTGCCGCCGGCAGTGCTCGGGCAGGCGAAGACCGAATCGGTGAAGTTCTGCTGCACGACCGCGGCGACCGTCGACGCCTGGCCGGTCTTCTCGTCGATCTCGTAGACGTTGTTGTAGACCATGCCGACGTGGTCGATGTACTCGCCGGTGGTACGGTTCATGACCCAGAGCTGGCCGCCCTTGCCGATCTTGAAGTACTCGGGCACGCCGTTGACGTCGATCAGGATGTGCTCGAACACCTCGTCGAGGTCGAGGGTCTCGGCCGGGACGTACTGGTGGTACCACTGCATCTCGCCGGAATCGGGATCGAGCGCGATGGTCGAGTTGGTGTAGAGCGCGGCGCCGTCATGGCCGCGGGTGATGCGCGGCCACGGATAGGGCTGGCCGGTCGCGCAGAGCAGCAGGTCCTGCGGCTGGTCGTAGGTGCAGGGAATCCACACGCTGCCGCCGGCGCGGAGGAAGTCCGGCACACCGCCCCAGGTGTCGCCGCCGGGCTCGCCGGTGATGGCCACCGTATAGGTCCGCCACAGCTCCTCGCCGGTTTCGGCGTCGTGGGCGAGGATGTAGCAGCCGCTGCGATCCGGCCGGTAGCGCGAGCAGCCGGTCTGACCGGAGATCACCTTGCCGTTGGCGATGATCGGACCGGTCGAGAAGGTGACGCGGTCGCGGTCCCAGTCGCCGGTCTGGGTCTCCCAGACGACCTCGCCCGAGCTGACGTCGAGCGCCGCGACATACGAGTCGGTGGTGTTGATGTAGAGGCGGTCGCCGTAGATCGAGAAGTTGCGCTTGGCGCCCGATGTGCCACCGCCGGTGATCGCATCCGGCAGCTCGCGGCGATAGGTCCAGATCATGTCGCCGGTGGCGGCGTCGAGGGCGTGCAGCGTATCGCGGCCGCCCTGGATGAACATGATCCCGTCATGGACGAGCGGGGTCGACTGGAACGTGCCCGGCTCGATGTTGAGCGACCAGGCCATGGTCAGGCCCGACACGTTGGTGGTGTCGATCTCCGTCAGCGGGCTGTGCGCCCAGTTGTCGTAGGTGCGGCGCCAGTAGATCCAATCCTCCGGATCCGGGTTGGCGAGCATCTCGTCGGTGACCGGCTCGAGGTCCGGCACCGTCCCCTGCGCCATCGCGGCGCCGGCGGTCACGCTCAGTATCGTGGCCGCCAACAGAACTGTTCTCATCTCTGCTCCTCCGTTGAGAGATTTGCCCGCCGGCCTTCAGGCCTATGCCCATGGCCGGTCGCCCGAGCATCGTCGGGCGGGGCACTTTCTTTTTGACGCTCTGACTAAAAGTGCCTGGAGCGTGAGGGCTACTATTCACCTATTCATTAGATGGTCAATAGAGTAGCCAATACGTCGAGGGACGTGGAAGATTATCTATCTAGATATTCTTCATGAACTCTTTTGCGGCGGTTCGAAGCCACGCAGCGACCGGTCGCCGCGCGGGTCTAGAAGCCGACCTGAGCAGGGAACCCCTTCTCGGCCAGGATCCGGTCGATCGTGCCGTCCGCCTGCAGCGCCTCGATCGCCTGGTCGAGGGCGGTGCGGATGAAGGTGTCGTTGCTGAGGAGTAGCGCGCCCAATTGCATCGGCTCGATTCGCAACGGTGCGGTCGGGACCATGTCGAGCCCATCGAGGTCGGGATTGGATTCGGTACCGGCCAGTGGACTGGGGAGAAGGCCGCCCTCGACGATCCCGGCACGGATGTCGGCCAGCATGGTCGGGATGTCGTCGTAGGGGAGGCGGAACCAGCGCCGTTCGGGCGGGAGCGTTCCGAGATAGCTCGTGAACTGCTGGTCCACGACGCTGAAGAGAGCCACGCCGACCGCCTTGCCGAACGGAATCTCATCCAGCCGGCCGTAGGTCCCTGCGCGGACCGCGAGCATGTGGGGCGCGTTGTAGTAGGAGCGCGACACGGTGAGCCACTCCGGCAGCGATCGCCAGGCCAGGTTCGTGCCCATCACCGCATCGCAGTTGTCGGTGAGGTTGATGAACAGCACGCGGTCGCGCTCGACGGCGTTCTGCACGATGTTGAGATCGAGATCGAAGGTCTCGGCCTGAACCAGGAGCACCTCGCCGATCGCCTCGGCGACGGCCCGGTCGAGATCGTGCAGCGGGCTGTTGGAGACGATGCAGAAGCGGATCGTCTGGTCGAGCCGCGGGGTGCGTCCGTCGTAGAAGTTACGGTCGACCAGCCCTTGCGGGGCCTGCCCCTGCGCAGGCACCGACATGGCCAGGCCCAGCAGCATGACGGCCAGGAATCTCATCGGCTCAGGTCCAATGCGCATCGGCGCTTGTGGATGAGTCGGCGCCGCGGCCCCGGCAGCGGCGCCATTTCAGGATCGAGGGCCGGCCGACTTTCAGTCGGGCCGCCCTTCGGTCGCGACTCAGCTCCGCGGCAGGGCGAAGACGTGCAGGCCGTTGCCGGACTGCGGGAGCCGGATGCCGGGGAGCAGGGCGATCTGGGCGCGCGGGCTGCCGCCGCCAAGGCCGGCGGGGACGGCGATATACTGCCGCCCGTCGACCATGTAGGTGGTCGGCATGCCCTGCACGCTCTGCGCCATGCGGGTGCTCCAGAGAACCTCGCCGGTCGAGGCATCGAACGCCTGGAAGTAGCGGTCCATGTCGCCGGCGAAGACGATGCCCGACGCGGTCGACAGGATGCCGGTCAGGAACGGCGCATACTGCTCGACCGCCCACTCGACCTCGAGCGTGTCGACATTGACCGCCGCGAGCTTGCCCTGGCCGCTGGCGCCGGGCATCGGGGCGAAGGTGCGCGAGTCGCCATTGCCGCCGCCTTCGAGCCCGACGATCTTCTGAACCTCCAGCGCCTGGTAGTCCATGCAGGTCTGCGACAGCGGCACGTAGAGGAGGCGCGTGTCGGGGTTGAACGCCATCGGGTGCCAGTCCTTGCCGCCGGCCGTGCTCGGGCAGACGTTCACGATGACCCCGTACTCGGTCGGGATGACCTCGGGCTTCATCTCGAGCTGCCCGGTGGCCTCGTTCAGGACCATCACGTTGTTGTGCACGAGGAACGTGCCGTCGATGTACGTGCCGTCCTCACGCGACATCTGGTAGAGGAAGCCCGGCTTGCCGATCTTGAAGTAGCGGTCCTCGATCAGGACGTGCTCGAACGACTCGTCGAGGTCGAACGTCTCGCCGGGGGCGTACTGGTGGTACCACTGCATCTCGCCGGTCCGCGGATCGAGCGCGATCGTCGAGTTGGTGTAGAGGTTGTCGCCGGTCGGCGAACCGCGCGAGAGCCGGGCCCGCGGATGGGGCTGGGCCGGCGCGCAGAGCACGACGTCGTTCTCGCGATCGAAGGTGCACGGAGTCCACGGGTCGCCACCCGCGCGGAGGTTGTCGGGAAGATCGTCCCAGGTGTCGCCGCCGGGCTCACCGGCAACCGCGGTCGTATAGACCCGCCACAGCTCCTCGCCGCTCGCCGGATCGAAGCCGAGGACGTAGCAGCCGGTGCGGTCGGGGCGGTAGCGGTTGCAGTCAGAGGTGCCCTGCACGAGCACGCCGTTGGCGATGATCGGCCCGGAGCTGGCGCGAACGCGATAGTTCTCCCAGTCGCCGAACTGGGTTTCCCAGATGACCTCGCCGCTCTTGGCGTCGAGCGCGATCATGCGCGCGTCCGCGGTAGCGGAGAACACCGTGTCGCCGAACAGTGCGAGGTTGCGCTTGGCGCCGCTGGTTCCGCCGCCGGCGCCCTGCGGGAGCTCGCGGGTGTACTGCCAGATCAGGTCACCGGTGGCGGCGTTCAACGCGTAGATCACGTCGTTCGCGCCCGACATGAACATGACGCCATCATGGACCATCGGCGTCGACTCGAAGGTGCCCGGATTGACCTCCCAGCCCCAGACATACTGCAGCTGGCCGAGGTTCTCGGGCGTGATCTGGTCGAGCGGGCTGTGAGCCCAGTTGTCCTCGGTGCGGCGCCAGTTGATCCAGTCCTCGGGCGCCGGATTGGCCAGCATGTCCTCGGTGACCGGCGTGTAGGCGTCGAGCAGTGCCTGGTTGGCGGCGTTGTTCTGCGCGACGGCTGTGCCGGTGCCCGCCCAGAGGGCGGCCACCATCGTCGCGGCAGAGACGGTTAACATCAGTGTTCTCACGGATTCTCCTCCTTACTCGGTGTTTCTTGGTTTTTGGTCGTGCGTTCCGGACACGCGTCGCGTCAGCGCGGCCACGCGGTACCGGTCGCCACGCTCGGCGCCATCTCTGCCAACAGGACTGATTTCATCTCCGCTCCTCCTTTGAGAGGGTTGCCCCTCGGCTCCCGGCCGACGCCGATGGCCGATCGCCCGAACATTGTCGGACGGGGCATGTTCTTTTTGACGCCCGGATTAGAAGCCGGAGCGTGGGAGCTAGTATTCATCTGTTCATTATGCGGTCAATAGAGCCAACAATATATCGGGATGATCAAAAGCATAATTATCCAGTAATACTGTAGAATCGCTCCGGGCGTCAGTTCTCCGGCCCGGCCAGGTGGTGCGCTACCGCCAGCTCGTGCAGAACGCCTTCCGCGGTGAGGGACTGGATCGCCTGGCTGAGGGCGCGCTCGAGGAAATCGTCCTCGGTGCGGAGGCCGACGCTGATCTCCACGGGCGGGTCGACGAAGGGCAGGTCGTAGACGAGATGGAGCCCGGCCGCCTCCGGGTCGCCTTCGGTGGCGTAGTAGGCGGCGGCGTCCCAGATCACCGATCCGCCGACCGTGCCGTCCACGACCCGCTCGTAGGCGACGCCGTAGTTCCGGTAGGGGTGCCGCTGCCAGCGCCGCTCCGGCGGGAGCGAGGCGATGTACTGGCCGAGCTGGTAGTCGGTGGAGGAGAAGATCCGCGTGCCGAGCGGGCGCGACGCCGGAATGTCGGCGAGGCTGCGATAGGACGGGTCGCGGACGATCAGCGCGGTCGGGGAGGAGAAATAGGGCACCGACAGGCGGAGCCAGGTCGGGTAGTCGGTGGTGAAGGTGAAGCCCATGAAGATGTCGCAGCGGCCGTTCATCATCAGGAAAAGCTCCTGCTCGTTGAGCGGGATCCGGTAGTCGAGCGGCTCGGGCGGAACGAGGAGGTCGAGCGGCTCGACCTTCACGTTGAGGAGAAGCGCGTCGCCGAGCGCCTCGGCGACGTCGGCGTTGAAGGCGCCCATCATCGACTCGGCATAGACGCAGGCGACGAGGCTCTCGCCGGAAAGGCGCAGCCGCTGCTGGTAGAGGTCGCGCGGAAACTCGTCGGTGATGATCTGGGCCGGCGCGGGTCCGGCGGCCGAAACGGCCGCCAGAAACACGAGCGTCTGCAGAAGGCGCCGGCGCGTGGCCGGCCGGGTCTCGATCCGCATGAGGTGGGTCGCCGTCCTCGAAAAAGGATGGTCCGGCGGAGTGATCCGCCGGACCATTGGTGACGCTCGGCCTACTGGTCGAGGGCGAACACGTAGATCGCGTTGCTGCCGGTCGGGCCGTCGATCTCGGGCACCAGGGCGGTGGCACCCTCGAAGCCGGCGCCGGCGGCATGCGCGACATACTGCACGCCGTCGACCTCGTAGGTGATCGTGTAGCCGAAGGTGCGGGACGGCAGACGCGTCCGCCACAGCACGTCGCCGGTCTCCGCGTCATGGGCGCGGAGGTAGCGATCCGAGCCGCCGTTGAAGATGAGGCCGCCCGCGGTGGCCAGGATCGGCGAGTAGTTCGGGGAGCGGTCCTTCCACGTCCACAGCGTGTCGCCGGTGGTGACGTCGACTGCCATGATCATGCCGATGCCGTCTTCACCGGGCGACAGCACCTGGACGTTGCGCGTGTTGTAGGCGAACTGCGGCGCGGCGTCGCGGTCGGTGCGCGCGGTGCTGTAGATGCACTTCCGCATCAGCGGGTAGTAGACCGCGTTGGTCTGCGGGCTGTAGGCGCCCGACGGCCAGTCGCGTCCGCCACCGTAGGTCGGGCAGACGAAATACTCGACGCCCACCTCGTCGAGGACGACGTCCTCGTTGATGGTCACGGCACCGGTCGCGTTGTCGACCGAGGTGATGAGGTTCTGATAGTTGGTGCCGCGGGCGTAGTAGAAGTCGCCGTTGGCGGAGTTGAAGCTCCACAGGACGCCCGTCTTGCACGGGATGCCGGTGAGGGTGCGGACCGGATCGGCGCCCGGGCCGGCATTGGCGCCCAGCACGTCAGGCATGTTCGGGTTCGGCTGGATCACAGAGTCGATCACCATCATCTCGAAGGTGCACTCCTGGTCCCAGTTGTCGCGCGGCAGGACCTGGTGGTTCCAGACGATCTCGCCGGTTTCCGGACGGACCGCGTAGCGCGTGTTGGTGCCGGCCATGGTCGCGCCGGGCATGTTGCGCTGCGCCTCGCCGGCCGGGCAGATGCCGGTCGAGCCGTAGTGGACGAGGTCACTCTCCTCGTCATAGACGAGCTGGCCCCACACGCCCGTGCACCAGCGGTTCTCGAAGGCCGCGCCGGCCCAGGTCTCGTCGCCCGGCTGGCCGGGACGGGGGATCACCTCGTTCCGCCACAGCTCCTCGCCGGTCTCCGCGTCATGGCCGGTCACGTAGCAGCCGAACGGCGCCACCTGACAGGTCGCGCCGGCGATGACCACGCCATTGACCACGATCGGGCCCGAGGAGTTCGAGGCGTAGTAGTCGCCGCCGCGATTGGTCTCCCAGACCACCTGGCCCGACTTGGCGTCGAGGGCGACGATGAAATTGTCCCAGGTCGCCAGGAAGACCTTGTCCTCGTAGAGGAAGATGGAGCGCTTGCGCTCTCCCCAGCGGCTGTGCAGCTCCTCGACGGTGGGGAGCTCGCGGCGATACTCCCAGATGAGGTCGCCGGTGACCGCGTTGATCGCCTGGATCACGTCCGCCGGGTTGGGCAGGAACATGATGCCGTCATAGACGATCGGGCCGGCCTCGTTGATGCCGGCGTTCATCGCGCGGCCCCAGACGAGGTCGAGGTCGCCAACGGTGTCCTTGTTGATCTGGTCGAGCTCGCTGTAGCCCCAGCCTTCGTAGCGGCCGCGCAGCATCAGCCAGTCCTCGGCATCCGGATTGGCGAGGATCTCGTCGGTGACCGGCTGGTAGTTGACCATCAACGGATTCTCCGCCGGCACCGGGGCGGCGGGATTGGGTGGGGCCTGCGTCTCAGGCATCGGGCCGCCCTGGTTCGGCTGGGCCGGGAATGCAGGCGGCGTCGCCGGTGCCGCGGGGGCCTGCGCCAAGGCAGGCTGGGCCAGCGCGCACAACGCGGCGAAGCCGAGCAGCGTTCTCCTCATCGTCGTCTCCCTTAGGATTTGCTTGGGATCGCGCTCGGGGTCTCTCAGGCGGGGGCTCCCGCGGCCGGCGCAACCGCGGCGATTACGCCGAGGGCGAATACTGAAGTCAATAAGAAAAGATGATAGCCAACGATAGGGATGATCAATATATGGAAAATATATGAGCAGCAAAGCGGAAGTATCGAGGATCCAAACAGCGGCCAGATACTCAAGGCGATGCGCCGGCGTTCTTTGGAAACCTTATTGTCTCCGGCGCGGGCGGGGCCGGAGGCCTCCTGCCCGCGCCGTCGTTGGCCGAAGCCTACTTGGTTAGGTTGAAGGTGATCCCGGTCATCGCGCTCGATGTGGTCGGCAACTCGGTCGCCCCGGCCGGCAAGCCCGACGAGCGGAGGAGATAGGCGACCACGTCGGAGTACTGAGCCGCGCTCAGGCTGCCGGGCATGCCGTCGGGCATGCGCGTGCGGATGAAGCTGTAGAGCTCGCTGAGCGGCTTGGCGTCGAAGCGCGGCAGGTCGGGCGAAGCGCCATGGCAGGGCGAGCATTCGCTGAGATAAATGGCCGACCCGCGCTCGGCCTGTGCGTCGGTGAAGACGCCGTCCCAAACGGTCGTCGGCGCGGCGGCCGGCGTGGCACCGTTCTGGGCGAGGGCCGAGGCCCCCGCGAGGAGCGCCACGCCAGCGGCGATCAAAGTTATTCTGTACAAATTCACGATGGTTCCCCTTTATACTTTGGGACGTTTGTCAGTCATTTGAGTATCTGGCATCGTAACGCAGGCAGATCAACAACCTCAAGCTTCATTGATAGTAAAATGACCCGGTCGGGTCAGATGATCTGTCGATCCGCTCTCCGAGTGAGTGAGAATGCCCGCCTTCCGGCGCCCGCTCAGGCCTTCCGCCTGCGCCCCACCGGGCTGGCCGAGCCCGGCGGTTGGTCCTCGCCCGCGGCCGGCCCGCGGTCGGAGGATTCGGGCAAAGTGAGGAGCAGTTCGAGGAGCTCGATCTGGCTGTGGGTGCCGGTCTTCTCGAAGATGCTCTTGAGATGCCGCCGGGCGGTCTCCCAGCTGATGCTGAGCTCCTCGGCGGCCGCCTTGAGCGTGCCCGAGCGGGCGAAGGCGAGGGTCAGCTCGGTCTCGCGCCCGGTCAGCCGGTAGCGGGCGCGGAACGCGGCGGCGACGGCGAGGGAGTGCTGGTCGGTCTCGCTGAGGAGGAGGAGGGCGGTGACCGCGGTCGGGTGCCGGTCGGGCGCGTGCGGCCAGGGCAGGAGCATGGCCATGATCTCGCGGCCATCGCGCGGGTCGGTCATGGTCAGGGAGACCGGCGGGCCGTCCGCGCGCGTGATGCCGATCCGCTCGACGACGGCCCGGAGATCGACCTCGTCACCCGAGGCGGCGCGGAAACGGAAGGGCTTCAGCGAGCGCTCGTGCTCGCCGCCGAGGATGGCGCGGGCCGAGCGGTTGGCGCGGCGCGGCCGGCCCTCGGCGTCGAGGAGGACGACGCCGAAATTAAGGATGTCGAGGATCTCCGGCCCGGCCACCTTGGCGTCCTCGACCTGGCGCCCGAGCGCGGCGGCGCGGCCGATATGGTCAGCGAGGATGCGCATGCCGTCGAGCTCGTCGGCCGCGAAAGGCGGGCCGCTCGCCCGGCCGAGGACGAGAAGCCTCGCGCGGCGGGCGTAGCGCGGCTCGAGCGCGGCGGCGAGGTGGGGGAGCCGGAGCGCGGGCAGGCTGGCCTCGATGCGGCTCGGCGGGCCCTCGCGGGCAGCGCCGCGCTCGCGCGAGATCCAGAGCGTGCCGGAGGGCAGGCGGCGCAGCTCGGCGACGAGGAGGTCGAAGGTCTGGTGGGCGAGCTCGGCCTCGACCGAGCCTTGCCGCTCGATCGCCGGGAAGACGGTCTCGATCGTGTGCCGGTCGCCCTTGTCGGCGACCACCTGTCCGATCGCGGCGTAGTCGGCGCGGAAGAGGGCGGCGATCTCGGCCGGCAGCAGGTGCCAGTCCGGCCTGAGCGAGGTTGCGATCTCATAGACGCGCGCGACCATCTGCTCGAGCGGACTCGCGGGAACCAATCGCAACCTTTCTCGCCGTGCTGCCCGTGCGAAAGGGTTAGGGGAGAAGCGGGTTGCGCCCCGCTTCTCCCGCAGAAGGCTACCAGGGAGTGCTAGCCCTCTGAACTGTTGTCGCCTTCGAGGAAAGATGCGCCGCATTGCTGCGGCGCTTTAGTCTTGCACAAGGCGACAGATATAAAGCACCGATTCCAGCCGGTCGAAATAACCCAAGAGGGGTAGTCAGCAATGCGATAAATGAGGTCTTCAGATATGCAGAATAGTCGACTTGGAATGACTTAAGGTCGGGTCACGGATCAGCTTGCGAGCGAAAGCGGCGCACGCCGCTCTGTCGCGCGCGCGTTCGCCGAGAGAGGCGTTCCCTCGAAGGCAGCGCCGCCGACATCGACGAGCGTGGCCGGGTGGCGGACGAGGAGCTGCATCAGTTCGACCTGGCTGTGCGTCCCGGTCTTCTCGAACACGCTCTTGAGGTGGCGGCGCGAGGTCTCCCAGCTGATGCCCATCTCCGCGGCCGCGCGCTTCAGCGTGCGCATCCGCATGAGCGTGAGGGTCAGCTCGGCCTCGCGATGGGTGAGGCGGCACTCGCGCCGCAGCCAGGCGGCAATAGTCGAGCGGATGCGCGAGGGGTCGCGGACCATGAGGATCGCGGCGAGCTCGCTCTCGGCGCCGAGGGCGGAGTCGGGGCGCGCGGCGAGGAAGGCGGAGAGCGGCTCGCCGCAATCCTTGACGCTGCTGAAGGGAATGGCCGGGGCGGGCTGCGCCGTCGCCGTCTCGAGCGGCCGGTCGTCGTTGAGCGCCCGCATCAGGATCTCCTCGGCGTGGCCCGACAGCGCATCGGAGGAGGCGAGGATCGAGCCGCCGATCTGGTTGGCCTCGACGAGATCGCCGCTCGCGGTGACGCCGACGACGCCGAAATTGAAGAGGTCGAAGAAGGTCGCGGCGAAGGCCGAGCGGGCGCTCCTGATCGACTTGCCAAGCCGCACCGCGTTGGCGAGCTGCGCGCCGAAGGATCCCCAAAGGGCGCGGTCGCGATCGGAGAAGGGCGCGGCGTTCGCCTCGCGCCGCGCCTCGAGCCATGTCGGCACGCCGTCGGCCTCCGGTCCGCGGACGCCCATCTGGCGGTCCGCGCCGGTCAGCGGGCCTTCCGGACGCGCCGCGTCGGCGTGCGTGACGACGATGCGCGCGTCAAAGAAGGCTTCCGCCTCGTGCAGAAGCTTGTCCCACCGCAGTTCGTCCCTGATTCCGAGCTGGTAGATGAGTTCGACAAGCTGGCCGTATCGACCAGAGGAGTTCACATCCATCCTTCGTCGGTATCCCGCATGTCCCGATCAGCCAGCAAACTGGTGTCGGCGCGAGCGGCTGTCAATAGAAATGAGCAATGACAGACGATAGGTTTTTCGAATTATTCGCGGCGGTCCCGGAAGGGCGCATTTCCACAGCGGAAAGACCTGCCGCAACTACCTTAACCGTATGGATTTCCTACATTTTCTAGAACGGCCGGAAAGCGGGCGGGCGCCCGTTTTGCGCTCAGGCGATGAACCCGGCCTTTCGCCAGTCCTGCAGAATCACCCGCGCCGGATCCTCGCCGCTGGTCACCGCGAAATAACGCCCGCGCTGTCCGAGGACGACGCCCTTGAGACCGTCGCGGTGGCGCTCGAAGGCGCGCTTGTACTCCTCGATGACGCGGCCCTCGACCGGCAGCTCGATCTCCCCGCCGTCCTCGGAGTCGACCAGGCGGAGCCCGCCGGCGCCGAGCCGGGTCGGGTCGATCTCCTCGGGCGCGGAGATATGGACGAGTACGATCTCGTGGCCGCGCGCGGCGAGCATCTTGATGTCGTCCTCGATGTCATCGGCCCACCAGTCGCTGACGAGCACCAGGAGGCCGCCGCGCGGCAGCTTGGACTCGGCGAGACGGACGGCGTGCGCCAGCGAGCCGCTGCCCGAGGGAGGGTGGCGCTCGATCCAGTCGAAGAGGACCGGCGCGCGGCGCGCGCCCTGGTAGGGGTCGGAAAGGGCTAGGCGGCCGCCGGCGTGGACGGCGGCCCGGACAAGGTCGCCATGGGCGAGGCCGACGAAGGCGATCGTCTCGGCGAGGGTCGTGGCGAGGGCATATTTGCTGGGCTCACCGAAATCCATCGACGCGCTGGCGTCGAGCGCGACCGTCACCGGCAGCTGGCGGAACACCGAGTACTGCCGGACATAGTGCTCGCCGAGCCGGGCGTGGAGCTGGAGGTCGAGATGGCGGATGTCGTCGCCCGGCTGGTAGGCGCGGTGGTCGGCGAACTCGAGCCCTGCGCCCTTGGCCCTGGAGCGCCGCTCGCCGATGCCGAGCGAGGCCGTGGCGGCGCGCGGCATGAGGCGCGCCCGCGCCAGTCTCTGGAGGAGACCGGGGTCGGGCCTCACGCCGCGCGGCGGATGGCGCTGTCGAAGAGGCGCAGCAGCACCTCCTCGCCGCTTATGCCCTCGACCTCGCCTTCGTAGTTGATCTGCAGGCGGTGGCGGAGCGCGGGCGCGAGCACGGCGCGGAGATCGGCGAAGGAGACGTTGTACTTCCCGGCGAGGAGCGCGTGCGCCTTGGCGGCGAGAACGAGCGACTGGCCGCCGCGCGGGCTGACGCCGAAGCGGAGATAGCGCTTGACCTCGGCCGGGGCGTCGGACGCGTCCGGCTGGGTGTGGATGATGAAATCGGCGACCGCGGCGGCGACGTGGGTGGCCATCGGCACCGAGCGGACGAGGCGCTGCAGCGCCAGGATGTCGGCGCCGTCGAGCGATTGCGCGGCGGCCGGGAGATCGTTGCCGGTGGTCAGCAGCAGGATCGACTGCAGCGTCTCGCGGCTGGGATAGGCGACCACGCTCTTGAACAGGAAGCGGTCGATCTGCGCCTCGGGCAGCTGGTAGGTGCCCTCCATCTCGATCGGGTTCTGCGTCGCCAGCACGAAGAACGGCGCGGGGAGGGCGCGGCTCTCCCCGCCCGCGGTGACGGTCCGCTCCTGCATCGCCTCGAGCAGCGAGGACTGGGTCTTGGGCGTGGCGCGGTTGATCTCGTCGGCGAGCACCAGCCGGGCGAAGATCGGCCCGGGCTGGAACTCGACCCGCGTCCGCCCGGAATCGTCGTTGACCAGCGCAAGGCTGCCGGTCACGTCGGCGGGCATGAGGTCGGGCGTGAACTGGATGCGCGAGAAGCTGAGCCCGGTAACGGCGGCAAGCGTGCGCACCAGCAGCGTCTTGCCGACGCCCGGCGCGCCCTCGAGGAGCACATGACCGCCGGCGACCAGCGCGATCAGCAGCTGGTCGATCACCGCCTCCTGGCCGAAGACGACGCTCTGCAGCGCCGCGCGCGCGTCGCGGAGCTTCTCCTGCAGCCGGAGGAGCTCGTCGACCTCGAGGTCGGCGGGCGCCGCCACCGCGTCCTTCGCCTCCGCCTCCGGCGTTTCCGATCTGCCTTCGACGCTCATGGCGGCCACCCCGGACAAATGCGACAGAGCGAGGACGCAAGGCCGCCCGCGGCGTCCGTCTACGGGCTGGTGACAAGGTTGGCCAATGACCCAAGGGGGTCATTGGCGCGGGTGGGGCGCATCGGCTTCTTGTTCGCCGTTCGGGGTCCCGCCGGAGCGGCCTCGCAGTCCAGGGAGAGACCCGATGTGGTCGGACGCTGATCTTGCTGCTGCCCTCGCCTGAGGCTCCGGTCTCGATCCGCGGCGTGAGCAAGCGCTACGGCCGTGTGGAGGCGCTGCGGGGGATCGACCTCGAGATCGGGCGGGGGGAGCTGTTCGCGCTGGTGGGTCCGAACGGGGCGGGCAAGACCACGCTGATCCATGTCCTGTGCACGATC
>JADYYB010000275.1 GCA_020853895.1 Bauldia sp. | reverse complement strand
TGACCCCCAGCTTCCGCGACGCGAACGCCTCCGCAAGACCCAGCTGATCGCCCTTGCCCATCGCTCCGCCTCTCCGACTCACCAAGCCAAAAGGGAATCAGAGACGGGCAATTACGCAATGGTCCCCCTTGTGGGGAGGGTCGGGGTGGGGGCCGAGCGGCAAGCGAGGCATGGTCAAAGAAATCCGCGCTGTAAGCTGTCGCTGACGTGGGATTTTAGTGCCTCGCTTGCCGCTCGGTCCCCTCCCGGCCTCCCCCACAAGGGGGGAGGGGAAGCGCTCCCGGCCATATGCGATAGCCCTGCCCTTGCGGGGAGGTCGAAATCGCGAAGCGATTTCGGGAGGGGTGGGCCGGAAGATTCCGGTCGAACGACGCGGGCTTCGCCCGCTACCCCCTCCCGAAGCCGTTCGGCCGGAGGCCTCACGCCTTCGACCTGCCCGCAAGGGGGAGGTTAAGGCTTTGACGGGCACCCGGACTCATCAGCGCCAGCGCGGCGCGGTATGGCGACTGCGGATCTCGTTCGCGATTTCGCTGAGGTCGTCGTTGAGCTGGTGGTCGCGGCCGGGGAGC
The DNA here is from genome assembly GCA_020853895.1 of Bauldia sp. Lineage (GTDB taxonomy): Bacteria > Pseudomonadota > Alphaproteobacteria > Rhizobiales > Kaistiaceae > JADYYB01. The sequence continues at coordinate 3,448 of JADYYB010000275.1, read as the reverse complement.
AGACGGAGCGTGGCGCGTGGAAGGAGCCTGGCGTAACGCTCGGCGTGCGCCGGCGGTACGAAGTCGTCGTCGGCGCCGTGATAGATGAAGAGGGCGAGGTCCGGCGGAAGGCGGTCGCCGGCGTCCTTCGGCAGCTCGACCTCCTTCCAGCTCCAGAAGGAGTCGTCGTACCAGAACGGCGCGGCGACCAGAAAGACCGGGCCGAGCGCGCGGGGCTTCTTCCGGCCGACCAGCCACTTGATGAACACCGAGCCGCCGAGCGAGTGGGCGACCACGATTGGCTGCTCGGGCATGTCCTCGACTTCGCGGGCAATCCGTTCCGACCAGGCTTCATATTCCGGCTCGTTCTCGTCGGGCATTTCCGGGTAGCGGACGAGGTAGTCTGGGCCGAGGCTCTTGCGGAGGCTCTCGGCGAGCTTTGCGTCGGCGTCGTAGGCGCCCGCGCCGCCTCCCTGGATGAACAGAACCTCACGCATCGGGTCGGCCTCCGTTGGTCTCGGCACCAACGCTCAGATCAGCTTTCGTTCCCGGAGGCTGACATGGCCTTTCCGGCCCACGATCAGATGATCGTGGAGGGCGATGCCGAGGGGCTTGGCGATGTCGTTGATCGTCTTCGTCATCGCGATGTCGGCCTGCGAGGGGCTGGGGTCGCCGGAGGGGTGGTTGTGGACGAGGATGATCGCGGTGGCCGAGAGCTCGAGCGCGCGCTTGACCACCTCGCGCGGATAGACCGGCGTGTGGTCGACCGTGCCGGTCTGCTGCACCTCGTCGGCGATGAGGGCGTTCTTCTTGTCGAGGAAGAGGACGCGGAACTGCTCCTTCGCCTCGTAGGCCATCGCCGTCCGGCAGTAGTCGACGAGCGCCGACCACGAGGAGAGGACCGGCTTCCCGCGGAGCGGGTCCTTGGCGAAGCGGGTGGCGGCCGCGTGGATCAGCTTGAGGTGGTGCGCGGCTCCTTCCTTTATCCCCTCCACCTCCATGAGCCGGGCCGGCTCGGCGGCGAGGACCTCCGAGAAGGAACCGAAGCGGCGCAGCAGCTCCTTGGCGATCGGTTTCACATCCTTCCGCGGAAGCGCCTGGAAGAGGATCAGCTCGAGGAGTTCGTAGTCGGCCACCGCGCCCGCGCCGGCTTCGGCGAAGCGCGCCCTGAGCCGCTGGCGATGGCCGTGGAAATGCGGCTCCTCGGCAGGCTTCTCACCCACCGGCGCCTGTCCTCACGCCTGATAAGGCGGCCGGTGCCGGCCCTGCGGGGAGAGCGTGAAGATCTCGACGCCCGTCTCGGTGACGCCGACCGTGTGCTCGAACTGCGCGGAGAGGGAGCGGTCGCGGGTCACCGCGGTCCAGCCGTCGGAGAGGATCTTCACCTGCGGACGGCCGAGATTGATCATCGGCTCGACGGTGAAGATCATGCCGGGCCGGAGCGGCACGCCCTCGCCGCGGCTGCCGTAATGGAGAATGTTCGGCGCGTCGTGGAAGAGGCGGCCGACGCCGTGGCCGCAGAAATCGCGCACCACCGAGCAGCGCTCGGCCTCGGCGAAATTCTGGATGGCGTAGCCGATATGACCGGTGGTGTTGCCCGGCTTGACCTCGGCGATGCCGCGCATCATCGCCTCCCAGGTCACGTCGAGGAGGCGCTGGGCGGCGCGCTTGACCTCGCCGACGGCGTACATGCGCGAGGAGTCCCCGTGCCAGCCGTCGACGATGAAGGTGACGTCGATATTGACGATGTCGCCCTCGCGGAGCGGCTTCTCGCCCGGGATGCCGTGGCAGACGACGTGGTTGATCGAGGTGCAGGTCGCCTTGGTGTAGCCCTTGTAGTTGACCGTCGCCGGAATGGCGTTGCGGGCGAGGGCGAAATCGAGCACGAAATCGTCGATCGCCTGGGTCGGCAGGCCGGGCTGCACGATCGGGGCGAGGGCGTCGAGGCACTCGGCGACCAGTTGACCGGCGCGCCGCATGGCGGCGAAGTCTTCGCTGCCGTAGAGTTTGATCTGGCGGCTGTGCCGCGCCTGTAAGGCGGCGCTCTCGAGCGTGGAAGTCATGATTATCTCAAGACCAAAGCTCAGCTACGGTAGTCCAAACCCGGCGCCGTGGCGAGGACTTCGATATGGCGATTCCGCGGGTCCCACGCAAGCCGCGGGAAAGGTCGCCCCATGAGCGCGGCGGCCGGGGACAAGGCCGTGCCGACGGCCGCGCTCCTGATCATCGGGGACGAGATCCTCTCGGGCCGGACGGTGGACGCCAACATCGCCCATACCGCCCGCTTTCTGACCGCGCGCGGGATCGACCTTCGCGAGGTGCGGGTGGTGCCCGATGTCGAGGCGGAGATCGTTACGGCGGTGAACGCGCTTCGCGGCCGCTACGACCTCCTCTTCACGACCGGCGGGATCGGGCCGACCCATGACGACATCACGGCCGACGCGGTGGCCAAGGCGCTAGGCGTGCCGCTCGACAACGACGCCCGCGCCGTGGCGATGCTGAAGGAGCGGTTCGGCGTGGAGGGGCTGAGCGAAGCGCGGCTCCGCATGGCGCGCATCCCGCGCGGGGCCGAGCTGATCGCCAACGCGCTGACCCAGGCGCCGGGCTTCTCCATCGCCAACGTGCACGTCATGGCCGGCGTGCCGGCGATCATGCAGGCGATGCTCGACGCGCTCGCGCCCCTCCTGCCGAGCGGGCGGCCGATGCTCTCGCGCACCGTGCCGGCCGACGTGCCGGAGAGCTACGTGGCGATCGAGTTCGAGGCGCTGCAGAAGCGCTTCCCCGACGTGGTCATGGGCTCCTACCCGCACCAGCGCGACGGCCGCTACCACACCGAGCTGGTGCTGCGCTCGCGCGACGAGGCGCGCCTCGCCGCGGCCGAGGACGCGGTGCGGGCGATGGTCATGGACGTGGAGGCGCGGAAGAAGCGGACGCCGCGCGACGAGGCGGCGCGGCCGGGCTAGGGGAGGGAACGATGGACGGGCGGAAGGACAAGGCGTTTCCGGTCTCGTGGGACCAGTTCCATCGCGACGCGCGGGCGCTCGCCTGGCGCCTCTCCGGGCAGGGCGCGTGGCAGGCGGTGGTGACGATCACCCGCGGCGGGCTCGTGCCGGCGGCGGTGGTGGCGCGCGAGCTCGGCATCCGCGTGATCGAGACGGTGTGCGTGGCCTCCTACGACTACGACAGGCAGGGGCCGCTCAGCGTGCTGAAGGCGATCAGCCCGGAGATCGTCGCGCTGGGGAAGGGCGTGCTGGTGATCGACGACCTGGTCGACACCGGCCGCACCGCCAAGCTCGTCCGCGAGATGGTGCCGCTCGCCCATTTCGCCGCGATCTACGCCAAGCCGATGGGAAGACCGATGGTCGACACCTTCATCACCGAGGTCAGCCAGGACACCTGGATCTACTTCCCCTGGGACATGGGCCTCGCCTTCCAGCCGCCGATCAACCAGTCCGCGCCGGTGGCGTGA
>JADYYB010000274.1 GCA_020853895.1 Bauldia sp. | reverse complement strand
GCGATCTGGTTGGCGACCGTCACGGCCTGGGCGGGCACGCAGCTGTCGTCATAGATCTGCAGGGTGATCTGCTGGCCGAGAACGCCGCCGGCGGCGTTGATGTCCTTGATCGCCTGCTCGGCGCCGTCGCGCATCTGCTGCCCGAAGGCCGCGATGTCGCCTGTCATCGGGCCGGCCACCGCAATGGTGATCTGCGCCTGCGCGCCCGTCGCGATGGTTGCGCTGGCCACGAAAGCCGCGCCTAGTAAGACTTTCCGAAGCATGGGGACTCCTTCGTTCATTGACCGCCGCTCTCCCGTCCGGGAGACGGGCCGTGCCAAAGTTATGCCACGCCGCGATTTCGGCGGCGAGATGGCTTAGAAAACCAAGGTTTACGGGGAAAGCCGGCTCGGCGCTCAGCGCCGCCGGCGCCACGTCAATGGGCTCGTTCGCTCATAGAGCCAGCCATATTGCACGGTCATCTGGCGAGTGCGGGTAAAACGGTAGGCAAGGAGCGCGACCAGCACGATCACGGCAAAGTCGACGCTGAAATAGGGCAGATGGAGGAGCCTCCCGTCGAAGAGGGCGTAATGCAGGAAGCGCACCGCTCCGCCCAGCGGGACGGCGTAGAGGACCGCCAGCCAGACCGGGCTCCAGCCGAGCGCGACCGCCCTCCCGGTCAGCCAGGCGGCGATGCCGCCGAGGATCACGGTGAGGCCGATGAAGGTGTAGAGCGAGCCCTCGATCAGATCCACGAATCACCTCCCGGCGTGCAGATAGGCCGAGCGCACGTCCTCGCGCGCGAGGAGCTCGCGGCCGGCGCCGGACATCGCGATGCGGCCGTTGACCATGACATAGGCGCGGTGGGCGAGCTTGAGCGCGTGATAGGCGTTCTGCTCGACGAGGAAGATGGTCAGGCCCTCCTTGTTGAGGGCGCCGAGCGCCTCGAAGATCTGGCGGACGATCAGCGGGGCGAGACCGAGGCTGGGCTCGTCGAGCATGAGGAGCCGCGGCCGGCTCATCAGCGCGCGGGCGATGGCCAGCATCTGCTGCTCCCCGCCGGAGAGCGTCCCGCCGCGCTGGCTCTGCCGGCGGGCGAGGATCGGGAAGAGCGCGAACATGCGGTCGCGGTCCTCGTCGAAATGCTGGTAGCCGATCGAGGCGGCGCCGACCTGGAGGTTCTCGAGCACGGTCATGCGCGGGAAGATGCGGCGGCCCTCGGGCGCCTGGCTGATCGAGAGGCGCATGATGTCGTGGGTGCGCATCCGCGTGATGTCGATGCCGTCGAAGCGGATGCGCCCCGTCCGCGCCGGCGGGTTGCCGCAGATGGTCATCATGAGGGTCGACTTGCCGGCGCCGTTCGAGCCGATGAGGGCGACGATCTCGCCGCGCTCGACGGTGAGGTCGACGCCGCGGAGGGCCTGGATCTTGCCGTAGAAGGTCTCCACGCCCTCTACCTCGAGGAGCGCGCTCATGCCGGCAGCTCCGCCTCGACCTCGTCGACCTCTTCGTCCTCCACGCCGAGATAGGCGGCGATGACCTTGGGGTCGTTCCGCACATGCTCGGGCGGGCCGTCGGAGATCTTCTTGCCGTAGTCGAGGACGACGATGTGGTTGGAGATCTCCATCACCACGCTCATGTCGTGCTCGATGAGGAGGAGCGAGGTGCCATGCTCGCGCTGGATGAAACGGAGCAGCGTGTTGAGCTCGGCCGACTCGTTGGCGTTGAGGCCGGCGGCCGGCTCGTCGAGGCAGACCAGGACCGGGTCCGAGCACATCGCGCGCGCGATCTCGAGCCGGCGCTGCGAGCCATAGGGGAGATCGGCGGCGGGGTGGTCGGCGCGGGCGGTGAGGCCGATCCTGTCGAGCCAGTAGGCGGCTCTATCGACGGCCGCCTGCAGGCCGCGGCGGTAGTGCGGCAGGTTGAGGATGCCGCCGACCGTGTACCAGGAGGCGGCCATCAGCGGCCGGTACTGGGCAACGACGAGGTTCTCGAGCACGGTCATGCCGCCGAAGAGGCGGATGTTCTGGAAGGTGCGGGCGACGCGGGCGCGGCGCGCGATGTCGAAGTCCATCATCCGCTCGAGGAGGTAGAGCCCGGCGCCGTGACGGCGGCCGCTATTGGTCAGGCGGTCGAGCTGGGCGAAGGCCTCCTCGCCGTGGCCGAGGGCGAGGCGGCCGACGGTCGGCCGGTAGAAGCCGGTGATGCAGTTGAAGAGCGTGGTCTTGCCGGCGCCGTTGGGGCCGATGATGGCGGTGATCTCCCCGCGCCGGACGTCGAAGGTGACGTCGTCGACGGCGGTGAGGCCGCCGAAGCGCATCGTCAGATGCTCGATCTTGAGGACAGTCCCGGACGGCCGGTCGCTCATGCGCGAGCGGGCGACGTCGACGGTCGGGGGAGCGGCAGGCGCACGGTCGGCCGGCGCGTGGTGATGAGGCCGCGCGGGCGCCACACCATGATCAGCACCATCGACAGGCCGACGATCAGCATGCGGTAGAGCTGGAGTTGCTGGAGGTCGGTGATGATGGTGATGAAGGCGACCGCCAGCACCACGCCGACCTGGCTGCCGAGGCCGCCGAGCACCACGAAGGCGACGAACATGAAGGAGTCCTGCGAGATGAAGGACTCGGGCGAGATGAAGCCCTGGCGCGTGGCGAAGAAGGCGCCCGCGAAGCCGGCGAACATCGCGCCGATGCCGAAGGCGGTCAGCTTGGTCATGGTGGTGTTGATGCCGAGCGAGCGGCAGGCGATCTCGTCCTCGCGCATGGCTTCCCAGGCCTGGCCGATGGGCAGCTTGCGGAGGCGCATGGTCACCGCGCTGGTGATGAGCGCCAGCAGCAGGATCACGTAGTAGAGGAAGATGATGCGCTGGACCGGCGTGTACTCGAGGCCGAAGCGATCGGCGAAACCGCCCTCGCCGCGGGCGAAGGGGATGCCGAAAAGGGTCGGCGCGGGAATGCCTCTGAGGCCCTGCGGGCCGCCGGTGAACTCGTCCCAGTTCTGCAGAACGAGGTGGATGATCTCGCCGAAGGCGAGCGTGACGACGGCGAGATAGTCGCCCCTGAGGCGGAGGACGGGGAAGCCGAGAAGGATGCCGGCGAAGGCCGAGATCAGCCCGGCGAGCGGCAGGCAGGTCCAGAAGCCGAGGTCGAAATAGGCGTTGAGGAGGGCGAAGGAATAGGCGCCGAAGGCGAAGAAGGCGATGTAGCCGAGGTCGAGGAGGCCGGCCAGGCCGACCACCACGTTGAGGCCCCAGCCGATCATCGTGAAGATCAGGATCTTGATGCCCTGGTCGAGGATCTCGCGGGTGCCGAAGGGCGTGAAGGGCAGGAGGACGGCGGCGGCGATGGCGACCGCCGAGAGGATGGCGACGCCGCGGCCGGCGAGCGCCCCGCTCGGCCGGGCGGCGAAGAGGGCGCCGATGCGCTCGCGGATGGTCGGGCCGACCGGCCGCCAGAGGAGGTTGATGGCGAGACGCCCGACGAAGACCACGCCGACCAGGATGGCGATGCCCCACGGGCGCGAGGTCATGGTCAGGCGTCCGCCGGCGATGGCGGTGTAGAGGCCGATGAAGGGGCCGGCGAGGATGAAGGCGATCGCCGCGGCGACTGCCGCGTCACGGACCGCCTCGCCGAGATTCAGCAGGCCGCCATCGGGGCCGTGGCGGAAGGCGGCGCCGCGCGCCTCCTCCTCGATCTGCGCGCCCTCGGGCTGGGTGTCTTCGGCGGGCTGGTGGACCGACATCACACCTTCTCCACCTCGGGCCGGCCGAGAAGGCCGGAGGGGAAGAGAATGAGGACGATCGCCAGCACCGCGAAGGAGGCGACGTCCTTGTACTCGGTCGAGATGTAGCCGCCCCACATCGTCTCGATCATGCCGAGAAGGAGGCCGCCGAGCATCGCGCCGGGGATCGACCCGATGCCGCCGAGCACCGCCGCCGCGAAGGAGTTCACGCCGGCGTTGAAGCCCATCGAGAAGGAGATGACGCCGTAATAGAGGAGGTAGAGGAGGCCGGCGAAGGCGGCGAGCGCGGCGCCGATCACGAAGGTGATCGAGATCGTCTGGTCGACGTTGATGCCCAGCAGCGAGGCCATGCGCGGGTCCTGCTCGACGGCGCGCTGGGCGCGGCCGAGCGAGGTGCGCGTGATGATGTAGGCAAACACCGTCATCAGGAGGAGCGTGGACAGGATAACCACGATCTGGGTGTTCGAGATCTGGACGACCGTGCCGCCGATGTTGAACCGGTAGGCGCCGGTGATGATCGCGGGGATCGGCTTGATGCCCGGACCCTGCGTCACCTGCACGAAATTGGAGATGGCGATCGAGATGCCGATGGCGGTGATGAGCGGGGCCAGACGGAAGGAGCCGCGGAGCGGCCGGTAGGCGAGACGCTCCAGCGCCCAGCCCCAGACCCCGTTGATGGTCATGGCGATGGCGAGGATGATCAGGAGCGCGAGGAGGAGGAGCACGATCGGCGTGCCGGCGGTGACGCCGAGCACCAGGATCGCCATCAGCGCGATGAACGAGCCGACCATGAAGATGTCGCCATGGGCGAAATTGATCATCCCCAGGATGCCGTAGACCATCGTGTAGCCGATGGCGACGAGCCCGTAGATCGACCCGAAGGTCAGCCCGTTGATCAGTTGCTGAAGGAAGTAGCCCAACCCCTCGGACCCGTT
>JADYYB010000273.1 GCA_020853895.1 Bauldia sp. | reverse complement strand
TCATGCTGCGTGCGATGCGCGAGCATTTCGCCGCCGGCCGGCTCGAAGCCGCGGTGGCGATCGCGAAAGAAGCGGCGCCGTACGTCCACGGCAAGCTGAGCAGCTCGGCCCAGGGCGCGGGCTCCTCGCTCGTGCGGCTCGAATGGCTCGATCCGCCGGCCGACTGAGCGAAGCGATGAGCACACCGCCCCGCGTCCGGCTCGACTATCGGCCACGCAAGGTCTTCCTGCCCTATCATCGCCGGCGCGAGCGCTGGGCGGTCATCGTCGCCCATCGCCGGTGCGGGAAGACGGTCGCCTGCATCAACGACATGATCCGCCGCGCCGCGACCCTCGAGAAGCCCAACGGGCGCTTCTCCTACGTGGCGCCGTTCATGACCCAGGCCAAGGAGACCGCCTGGGACTATCTCAAGCGCTACGCGCTGCCGATCACCGCCGCCAAGAACGAGGCCGAGCTGTGGGTGGAGCTCGTCAACGGCGCACGCATCCGCATCCAGGGCGCGGACAATCCCGACCGGCTGCGCGGCAGCTATCTCGACGGCGTGGTCCTCGACGAGTTCGCGGACATGCGGCCGAGCGTGTGGGGCGAGGTGATCCGGCCGATGCTGGCCGACCGGGAAGGATGGGCGACCTTTATCGGCACGCCGAAGGGAAGGAACGAGTTCTACGAGATCTGGGAGCGCGGGCGGGGCGACCCAGCCTGGCTCACGCTGCAGCTGAAGGCCTCGGAGACGAGGCTTCTTTCGCTCGCCGAGCTCGCCTCGGCCCGCTCGGCGATGACGCCCGAGCAATACGAGCAGGAGTTCGAGTGCTCGTTCGAGGCGGCGATCCTCGGCGCGTATTACGGCAAGGAGCTGGCCAACGCCGAGCGGGAAGGGCGGATCAAGGTCGTGCCGGTCGATCCGCTTCTGCCGGTGCACACCGCGTGGGATCTCGGCATCGGGGACTCGACGGCGATCTGGATGTTCCAGGTCACGGCTGGCGAGGTGCGCCTCGTCGACTTCTACGAGAACCATGGCGAGCCGCTGGCGCACTATGTCGAAGTGCTGAAGGACCGCGCGTACCGCTACGGCGACGACTTCCTGCCGCACGATGCCAAGGTGCGTTCGATGGACACCGGGCGGACGCGGGTGGAGACGCTGCGCGCGCTCGGCCGCCGGCCGCGGCTCGTTCCCGATCACACGCTGATGGACGGGATCAATGCGGCGCGGCTGCTGATCGGGCGCGCGTGGTTCGACCGCCACAATTGCCGCGACGGGCTGGAGGCGCTCCGGCAATACCGCACCGACTACGACGAGCGGCTGAAGACCTTTCGCGATGCCCCGCGCCACGACTGGGCCTCGCACGCGGCCGATGCGTTCCGCTACGTGGCCACGGCCTATCGCGAGCTGGCGGCGCCGGCGGTGGTGGCGCCGAAGCCGGTCGACCTGCGGTTCGAGGTCGTGGGCGGGCGGGTCCGGTCGAACATGAGCGTCTGGGACATCGTCGAGGCCAAGCGGAAGAAGCGGGAGGCGGAGTGAAATACGCGACCGTCTGAGTGAAGCCCTAAACATCTGATTTCATGAACGAATTATCGTTCGGAGGGTTGACTATGCCGGGGTACGAGGTTGCATATTCACCATGCCGATGAATCGCGCCCGCGCCCGGGGCATTGCCACTGGGCGCCTTTGATTCCAGCGACAGCCATGTCGAGTGCCCGCACCGCGCGCCCGGTCTGGCGTCACACGTTCTCGAAACAGAATTTTGGGTGAAGACGATGGAGACCTCTCCCGGGCGCTTGCGCGCCGAGGATCTCATGTTGCTTCGCATCTGGGATCGTCACCAGGCCGACAAGCTTCGCCAGCCGGCGCCGCAACTATCCTACGACGGCTCGACGAGCTCGGCCACTGGGTCTTCCGAAGGCCAGTGGCTTCTTGCTGCGAGCGAAGGCGGACCATCCCCGTCACCATTCGCATCGTCAAGTTCGTCTGCATCCGCGCGGCCCGGATACTACTTCGATCCTCGCAACCCGACGGCGGCCGAGGACCAATTCTACTATTTCACCAGCTAGGGAGAGGGCTGCCGGAACGCTCAAGGCCCTCGATCGGCCTGATTCTGGAGGGGCTTAGCGAGTTCACCGGAGACTAGAAGATAAGTGTATCGCGCGCGATATGGAGCGCTAGGGGCCCGCAGGTTGCACCAGCTCTCGGATGGTCACATACGCGACAAACCAAATCCAGCTTGTCTTGGATAGGACACGTTCGAACCCTTGGAGCAGGCGCCCGAGCCGCTTTTCCTCGATGAAGAGGCCATGCGACCATCCGATGAGCACGCCGAGTACAAGTGGCAGCCAGAACATCCAACTGGAAAGATGTCTTGGAAGTCCCACGGCACCGCCGGCAAATGCCAGCAGGAGAAGCCCGATCGCAAGGCCGAGGACGAAGCCCTGCCAGAACGAGCGGTCCGACCGCTCGGCCCAACGCTTCGAGAGAAGGCGGCGGGCTCCCAAGAGATAGCCAGGCCCGAGTCCGAAGAAGACGCCGGCAAGGCGGTCGCTTTGGGCAATCAGTTCAATGATACCGTTCGAGGAAGCGAAGAAGCTCACGGCTGACTTCTCTCGCTATCTGAGCACGATGAGGACATCGGCGATCACCAGCTTCATCGCGTCAACCTAGCACAGAAACACAACGTGAACACCGCCGCCGTCGGCGGCATCGCTCGTGCGCAGGGCGGACTACTATGTAGCTGAATTTACGAACGAATTGTCGTTCGTGGGGTTGACTTTGCCGGGGCAGGGCGGTACACGATTCCCATGCTGATGACTTGCGCCCGGGGCCCTCGCCGCCGGGCGTTCTGATTTCAGGAGCCGGTGTTCCCGTCGGCTTCTCAGGCCGACGGTCTGGACGTCCTCGACCTCCCCCAATCCCGGATGAACCGATGGCGACGCTGAAGAAGCCCGAGCCGCGCACGAACGCGCGTGAAGAGTCCCTGCGCGAGAAGGTCAAGTCGCCGTCCACGGGTGCTTCCTCGCGCGAGCCGAAGACGGCCGCGCCGATCTCCTCTCGCTCGCCGGCGAGTGAGGACAAGCGGAAGGGGGTCAACGAGCGGCCGGTTCAGCTCTCCTACGACGCCTCGGATGACGGGTATGACGAGGAGACCCGGCCGGCGAAGGTGAAGCCGGTTCGCCCGTCGGCCGATCCGTACGACGAGGACGGCGAGCTCCGTGAGATCTGGGAGCGCAATCAGAAGACCGCGGCGCCGCGGCCCTCGATGAGCGTGATCGGCCCGGTGGCGGAGGATCCGCTCGAGAGGGAGCTGAAGAAGACCTGGGAGCGAATGCAGGCCCAACCCTCGGCGGGGAGTGGGACTCTTTTTGGCGCGCCTCCGACGCCTTCATCCGACTGGCGCGGCGCGCTCGCCAGCGACGTCGCCCGTCTAGGGTCCGATCCCTTTGGACTTCGCGCCGCCTACGGCGTCACGCCGGGCACCCAGGTGGCTCAGGCTGCTCCAGGTGCCGGACAAGTCTTGCAGAACGATGCCGCGCCGGGCGCGGCGTCAACGATGTCGCTGGCCCCGGAGGCGTTTGGGGAGAGGTACTTCGGAACTCCCTTCAATGGAGAGGCGCCGCCCGATTGGGCGGGAACGCCGGGCGGCGCCGGGGCTGGGCTTGTCGCGCCATTGGAGGAGGAGGCCGGACTCGGGGTGAATCCGATGACCGCGTATCGGCGGCCGCGTCCGACCTCGACCGACCGCGGCTATGGATGGATTCCTGATCCCGACAATCCTGGTGGGTTGATGTGGGTCGAGCCGCGATTGGGCCAGCCGACTGCGTCGATCGGAGCAAACGAAACCGTCGCCGAATCTCCAACGCCCAAGCAAGGCGTCACTGGGAAGGTCAAGGCACCTGATGCCCCACTGTGGACAAACGAGGCTTCCAATGACTTCGGCGAGGCACTAGCCCAGCTAGAGGCCAATTCACCAGCTGCCGACAGCGGCGTGCACGTTATGATCGGCTACACGACCACCGGCGAGCAGCTGGAGCCATTTGGGGAGCCGCGGCACGCCGTGGTTGTGGCAGTTGATCTGCGGACTGGAGAAGCACGGGTAACCCGAGCGGGTTCAGGCCTATGGTCATCCGATCCGTCTCCCACAAACTTCATGGAGCTGGTGGCTGAGGCCGGCGATTGGGTGAAGTCAAGAGACTATGGTATGGTGCTTAACTCGCAGTACGTCGGGCCTGTAGATCTGTCGCTCGACGAGGTGGAGGATAGAATGAGAGAGTTTGCCGACAAAACCAATCGCCTACAACTCAACTATCTGACAAACACAAGCAACGCCTACGCCTTTACGTTCGTAGAGAGCCTCGGGCTCGGTAGGGTGACTCCCTCCACCGGTTTGAATGTCCCTCAGTTCGATCGGAGAGTAGAGACTGCCAACAACTTGTCTTATTATGGCCGGTTCGCGGTGCGCTAAACATGACGCGGTATTGGCGGATTTTGCTCTCCAGCTTCTTACTCTCCGTGGTGCCCGGAGAGCTAGCATATGCACAGCTCGAAGATATGATTTCTGGCAGAGAGCTGCGGATACTCATAAGGAACGAGCTACCCCTGGGCTCGCCATCAGAGGAGATTGAGAGTTTTCTCGCCCGTTACACCGACCGGTTTGGATGGGACACATCTGAACAAAACTACTTCGCCATCATCGAAACAAAGGATCACGTCCACCAAGTCGTCGCTACTATTTATGTTAACGAGAATCGAGAATTTGTCCGGGCAAATATCACCGACACCTATCGAGATGGGCGTGTATTAATTTGTCTGATTGGATTTTGTCGCCATTAAAGGACGATTGGCTCGATCTATCGAGGGAATGGGCAAGTCTTTCCGATCCAAGGCTTCCGATGGAAGTGCGCGAGCGCGCCGCCGCCGTAGACTCTGCAATTAGGAACCACGCCGTCCTCGACTTGGCCGGCCGGATTTGACCCAGCATATCACTGGTAGCGCAAGGCTGCGTTAGCGCCGAATGCGCTCGATAATTCCCGCTTTTGTTAGCAAGCGCCGAATTGCGAGGATGACCGCGTAGACCGCAAAAAAGCTCGGAAGGACCAGGAGCACGAAGGCGACGAAGTCCCAACCTCCAAGGTGACCGGCGAGCTGTTCTCGCAGTAGTC
>JADYYB010000272.1 GCA_020853895.1 Bauldia sp. | reverse complement strand
CGACCTCGTAGTCGGCCCCGCCCGGCTGGGCGCCCGCCATCGGGGCGGCGAGCTGGTTGGTCTGCACGTTGATGTTGATGTTGATGCGCGGCGCGGTCTGCCGCGGGCGGAGCGAGTTCGGCGCGTCCGGATTCTCGAAGGAGAGGTCCTTCACGTACTGGGCGAGGACGGTGAGGCTGGCCGGCGCCGCGGCCGGCTGCGGCGTGGCGGACGGCGCCGGCCCGGCCGGGGCTCCCGCGCCCGCTCCATTCCCGTTCTCCTTGGGCTCTGCCATGATGAGCTGAACTCGCTTGATCTGTTGAGGAAGGGCGCCGGTCCGGCGCGGATTGCGGGCTGGCTATCACGCCGACCTGGGTGACACAAGGCACGAAATCCGTAGGGCCCGCAGCCTTCCGCCTCTGCCCTGAAACCGCCTTGGCGCCGGTTTCGTTTCCTTTACCGGCACGGCCAATGCTAGGAAAGACTTTACTGGATCAAAACGGGTAAGCTCTTACATAGTGAGGGAGTGGCCCCCGCCCGAGGCGCCCCGCACACCCGACGGGGCGACGGCGGGGCCGAGAAGAGTTCTCATGGAAGGCTTTGTCGACATCTACACGATCATCTTCCTCGGCCTTGCCGTGGTGATCTTCCTGCGCCTTCGCAACGTGCTCGGCCGCAGGACCGGCAGCGAGCGCCAGCCGCCGCGCTTCGACCAGTTCTCCACGCGCCGCACCGAGGCTCCGCCGGCGCCCGCCGAGAAGGTGATCGCCCTCCCGCGCCGGCCCGGCCGTCCGGTCGAGGCACCGGGCGCCGAGCCCTCCCCGGTCGAGGAGCGCATCCGCGTCCTCGCCCCCGCCGGCTCCCCGCTCGCCGTCGGCCTGCAGACGATCAGCGCCACCGACGGCAATTTCGATCCCGACTCCTTCCTCGCCGGCGCCAAGAAGGCCTACGAGATGATCGTCGGCGCCTTCGCCGAGGGCGACCGGAAGACGCTGCGCACCCTCCTCAGCCGCGAGGTCTTCGAGGGCTTCGACGGCGCCATCGCCGAGCGCGAGGGGCGCGGGGAGAAGGTCGAGCACACCTTCGTCGGCATCAACAAGGCCGAGATGCTCGACGCCGCCGTGAAGGGCGGCAGCGAGCAGATCACCGTCCGCTTCGTCTCCAATCTCATCTCCGCCACCAAGAACCGGGACGGCGCGGTGGTCGACGGCGACCCCACGCATGTCGCCGAGGTCACCGACGTGTGGACCTTCGCCCGCGAGCTTTCCTCGCGCGATCCCAACTGGCGGCTGGTGGCCACCGAATCGGTGGAATGATCGCGACGGGCGCCCGTGACCAGCCGGCGCCGGAGAGGCCACCTCACCCCCGACGAGACGGAGCTGTGGGACCGCGTGCGCCGGAGCGCCGAGCCGCTCCGGCCCGAGGACGCCCCGCCCGTTGAGGGCCGCGCCGTGGGCGCCGACGTGCCCTCGGCCGCTTCCGATGTCCTCCCCGGCCAGCCGGCGCCCGGCGCCGCCGCGAAACCGGCCGCGCGGCGCTCGCCCGGCTCGCCGAGCCAGATCGAGCGCACCATGCTGGCCCGCCTCGCGCGCGGCTCGGTCGCCATCGACGCGCGCGTCGACCTCCACGGCCTCACCCAGCTCGCCGCCCACGCCCGCCTCCTCCGCTTCCTCAGAACCGCGCAGGAGCGGGGGCACCGCATCGTCCTGGTGATCACCGGCCGCGGCGACCCGCACACCGCGGTGCTGCCCGGCGAGGAACGCCGCGGCGTCCTCCGCCAGGCGGTCCCCAACTGGCTCCGCGCCCCGGAGTTCACCCCGCTGGTCAGCGGCTTCGGCGACGCCCACCGCTCCCACGGCGGCCCCGGCGCTCTCTACGTCAGGGTGCGCCGGAGCGGGAAGGCGCGCCCCCTGGAGGCGCGGTAGAGCCGGCAGCCCCTACCCACAGCCGCTTCCCCGGCGAAAGCCGGGCCCAAGCGACCGCGCAGCGAGAAACGCCTGCCGAGGTGCAAGCTGCGCGTGGGGATGGGCCCCGGCTTCCGCCGGGGAAGCGAGAGTGGGACGACGGTCACGCGCCCAGGCACCGAAAGGCGATGCGTCCCTTCACTCGCCCAAGGCCTACGCAAGCGCTTCGAGCACCCTCCCGGCAATTGCGCGGACATCCGCCCAATTCCTAGAGTTCTCCAACGCAGGCACTCGCCACTCGCTGGCGAACTGCTGGCCGCTGAATTCCGCCAGTTTCTCGTCCAACCTCGCGATCAGCGCGAGGACCTCCGATGAGAGATTGAGCTCGGACTGCAGCCTTTCGCTCAATCTCCCGCCAGGGGTGACGAGGTCGCTGAACTCGAGAGCGAGCTCGTCGGCGCTGGGATAAGTGCCGATGCTGCGGAGGTATTCGACCTGGGCCGTGGCCGGAGCGGCGAGGCGGAAGACTGCCCCACGAACTTCGTCTCTGAACGTCACGTCGGTATTCCTCAGACAGCCCGCCGCGAGCTTCGTTGAGGTCGTCCCAGCGCAGCCGCGGGACGACGATGGCTACGCTACAGAATAAACCGGCTCAGGTCCGTGTTCCTGGCGAGGTCGCCGATATGCGCCTCGACATAGGCCGCATCGATGGTGACCGTCTCCCCGTTCTTGTCGGGCGCGGCGAAGCTGATCTCGTCGAGGATGCGCTCCATCACCGTGGAGAGCCGGCGCGCACCGATATTCTCGACCGTCGCGTTGATGCTGACGGCGAACTCGGCGATGGCGTCGATCGCGTCGTCGGTGACGACGAGGTTGACGCCCTCGGTCGCCATCAGCGCCACGTATTGCTTGATGAGGCTCGCCTCGGTCTCGGTCAGGATGCGGCGGAAATCCTCCTTGTTGAGCGCGCGGAGCTCGACCCGGATCGGCAACCGGCCCTGCAGCTCGGGCAGGAGGTCCGAGGGCTTGGCCACATGGAAGGCGCCCGAGGCGATGAAGAGCACGTGGTCGGTCTTCACCGGCCCGTACTTGGTCGCCACCGTCGTCCCCTCGATGAGCGGCAGGAGGTCGCGCTGCACGCCCTCGCGCGAGGGGCCACCGGAGATGCGGCCCTCGCTCGAGGCGGTGATCTTGTCGATCTCGTCGAGGAAGACGATGCCGTCGTTCTCCACCGAGGCGATCGCCTCCTGGACGATGCGGTCGTCGTCGAGGAGCCGGTCCGACTCCTCGTTGACGAGAAGGTCGTGCGAGTCGCGGACGGTCGTCTTCCGCGTCTTGGTCCGCCCGCCGAAGGCCTTGCCGAGCATCTCGTTGATGTTCATCACCCCGATGCTCGCGCCCGGCATCCCAGGCACCTCGAAGGACGGCATGCCGCCGCCCCCCGTGTCGCGCACCTGGATCTCGATCTCCTTGTCGTCGAGCTCGCCGGCGCGGAGCTTCCGGCGGAAGCTCTCGCGCGTCGCCGGCGAGGCCGACTCGCCGACCAGCGCGGTCAGCACGCGCTCCTCGGCGGCGATCTCGGCCTTGGCGGCGACGTCCTTCCGCTTCCGCTCGCGGACGAGGCCGATGCCGACCTCGAGGAGGTCGCGGACGATCTGGTCGACGTCGCGCCCGACATAGCCGATCTCGGTGAACTTGGTCGCCTCGACCTTGAGGAAGGGCGCGCCCGCGAGCTTGGCGAGGCGGCGCGAGATCTCGGTCTTGCCGACGCCGGTCGGCCCGATCATGAGGATGTTCTTGGGCAGCACCTCCTCGCGCATTGCGCCCGTCAGCTGCTGGCGGCGCCAGCGGTTGCGGAGGGCGATGGCGACGGCGCGCTTGGCGTCGTGCTGGCCGATGATGAACCGGTCGAGTTCGGAAACGATCTCGCGCGGCGAGAAATTGCTGCTGGTCATTCTTTCGGGATCCTTGAACTCGCCTAAGCCGCCTGGAGCGTTTCCAGCGTGACTTCCGAGTTGGTGTAGATGCAGATCTCCTGCGCGATGTTCATCGCCTTCCTGGCGATCGCCTCGGCGTCGAGATCGGTGTCGATGAGCGCGCGCGCGGCGGCGAGCGCAAAGTTGCCGCCCGAGCCGATGCCGGCGATGCCGTTCTCCGGCTCGACCACGTCGCCGGTGCCGGTCAGGACCAGCGTCGTCGACTTGTCGGCGACGATCATCATCGCCTCGAGGCGGCGGAGATAGCGGT
>JADYYB010000271.1 GCA_020853895.1 Bauldia sp. | reverse complement strand
GTTTTTCGAACGAATCGGGGTGGATCGGAGATGGCGCGGAAGCTGTTCGGCACTGACGGGATCCGTGGCCTCGCCAACAGCGAGCCGATCACGCCCCAGACGGCCATGCAGGTCGGCATCGCCGCCGGCCTCGCCTTCCGCCGCGGCAACCACCGCCACCGGGTGGTGATCGGCAAGGACACCCGCCTCTCCGGCTACATGATCGAGCCCGCGCTGACCGCCGGCTTCACCGCCGCGGGCATGGACGTGTTCCTGCTCGGCCCGATCCCGACGCCGGCCGTCGCGATGCTCACGCGCTCGCTCCGGGCCGATCTCGGGGTGATGATCTCAGCCTCGCACAACCCCTACCAGGACAACGGGATCAAGCTCTTCGGGCCGGACGGCTACAAGCTCTCCGACCAGACCGAAGGGGAGATCGAGGCGCTGGTCGCGCGCGACCTCTCGGGCCGCCTCGCCAAGCCGAACGAGCTCGGCCGCGCCAAGCGCGTGGAGGGCGTCCACGACCGCTACATCGAGTTCGCCAAGCGGACGCTGCCGCGCAATCTCGACCTCTCGGGCCTCCGCATCGTCGTCGATTGCGCCAACGGCGCGGGCTATCGCGTGGCGCCGGACGCGCTCTGGGAGCTCGGCGCGGAGGTGGTGAGGATCGGCTGCGAGCCGGACGGGTTCAACATCAACCGCGACAGCGGCAGCACCGACCTCGCGGCGCTGAAGGCCAAGGTCCACGAGGTGCGCGCCGATATCGGCATCGCGCTCGACGGCGACGCCGACCGGGTGATCATCATCGACGAGCGCGGCGAGGTGGTCGACGGCGACCAGCTGATGGCCGTGGTCGCCTCGTTCTGGAAGGACGAGGGGCGGCTCGCCAAGCCGGGCATCGTCGCCACGGTGATGTCCAATCTCGGGCTCGAGCGCTATGTCGCCGGGCTCGGCCTCACGCTCGAGCGGACCGCGGTCGGCGACCGCGCCGTCCTCGAGCAGATGCGCGCCGGGGGCTACAATGTCGGCGGCGAGCAGTCGGGGCACATCATCCTCTCGGACTTCTCCACGACCGGCGACGGGCTCGTCGCCGCCCTCCAGCTCCTCGCCGTGGTGCGGAAGCTCAACCGGCCGGTGAGCGAGGTGTGCCGTAGATTCGAGGCGGTGCCGCAGCTCCTCCGCAACGTCCGCTATCACGGCGGGACGCCGATGGAGAATTCGCTCGTCAAGCGCGCGGTCGAGGATGCCCGGAAGAAGCTCGGCGTGGGCGGAAGGCTGGTGATCCGCCCGTCGGGCACCGAGCCGGTGATCCGGGTGATGGCCGAGGGCGACGACCCGGTGCTGGTGGATACGGTGGTCGGCTCGATCGTCGACGCGATCGCGCGCGCCGTGGCGGAAGCCGCCTAGGCGCCCCTGCCCAAGAAGTAAACCAAAGATTAACCCGTCGGTCGCGGCAGACCTCCGTCGGAGCTGCTGCAGCTGAGCCGTGACAGGTTCTGCGGCCTTTTCAGTAGAGCGGCGGTGCTTAACAAGTACGGTTAAGCCGCCCTTAAGGTTTCCCCTCGATATTTACCTGACAGGCGCGGCGCGACTCTCTCCGACGCGACGCGCCCGCTCTTGGGGAACATGAAGGGAGCTGGCCTATGGGCAGCCTGAAGATGACCGCGATCGCGACGGTCGCGGTCTTGATGGGGGCGCCGTCTGTGCTGCAGGCGGCCGACGCACCGACGCCGTACTACCCGCCGGCGACGCCGATCGAGATCGGCAGCAACTGGTATCTGCGTGGGGACATCGGCTACAAGATGTACCTCACGCCGAACGCGCATTTCGACGAGCCGGGCTACGGCGCGATGATCAACGAGGACATCACCAATACCGGTGTCATCGGCATCGGCATGGGCTTCGAGTTCAACGACTCGTTCCGCATGGACCTGACGCTCGACTACGAGTGGCCGGGCGAGTTCGAAGGGCAGCTGATCTGTCCGGCGCCGTGCGCGAGCGGCGTCGACCCGGACTACTCGATCGAGACGGCCGATATCACGGCGTGGACCGCTCTCATCAACGCCTACATGGATTTCGGCAGCTGGGGCTCGCTGACCCCCTATCTCGGCGCCGGCGTCGGCGTGTCGTACCTCACCACCAGCAATGTCGCCTTCGTCAACCCGGACGGCTCCACCGGCACCTGGGGCGGCGACAGCACCTGGAATTTCGCCTGGGCGCTCATGGCCGGCGTGACCTACGACCTGACCTACAATCTCGCCCTCGACATGAACTACCGCTACGTCCATCTCGGCGACGCTCAGTCCGCGGTCATCCCGATCCTCAGCGGCACGCAGCGCATCCATTACGACGACATCTCCGCCCACGAGATCAGGGTCGGTCTTCGCTACATGATCTACTAGGCGAAGCGCCGACCTCTCCAAGAGTGTTGTGCGTCGGTGCGGCGGAGCCCAGTCTCCGCCGCACTGTTTTTGTGGCGCGAGGAACGATCTGCCGCTGCGTCCTTGACTCCGGGGAGGGCGGGGGCGTATTGCCCGCGGCGGGACACCTCTCCCCACCGAGAGGCGCCTATCTGAAAGGGTAGCAAAGATGACGACTCTCGCCGCTCCGGGCCGCCGCCCGGCCAATCCCAATTTTTCCTCTGGCCCCTGCTCCAAGCGTCCCGGGTGGACGCTCGAGGCTCTCGCTGGCGCGCTGACCGGACGGTCGCACCGCTCCAAGCCCGGCAAGGCCAAGCTCAAAGAAGTCATCGACCTCACCCGCGAGGTCCTCAAGGTTCCGGCGAGCCACCGGATCGGCATCGTGCCGGCCTCGGACACCGGCGCGGTCGAGATGGCGCTGTGGTCGCTGCTCGGCGAGCGGCCGGTCGACGTGCTGGCGTGGGAGGCCTTCAGCAGCCACTGGGTCGAGGATATCGTCGGGCAGCTCAAGCTCGACGCCCGCACCTTCAAGGCCGAGTACGGCAAGCTCCCCGACCTCGGCGCCGTCGACACCGACCGCGACGTCGTCTTCGCCTGGAACGGCACGACCTCGGGCGTGCGCGTGCCGAACGGGGACTGGATCAAGGCCGACCGGAAGGGGCTCACGATCTGCGACGCGACCTCGGCGGTGTTCGCGCAGGACCTCCCTTACGACAAGCTCGATGTGGCGACCTTCTCCTGGCAGAAGGTGCTGGGCGGGGAGGCCGCGCACGGCATCCTCATCCTCGGCCCGCGCGCGGTCGCGCGCCTCGAGACCTACAGGCCCGACCGGCCGCTGCCGAAGATCTTCCGCATGGTCAGCGGCGGCAAGTTCGCCGAGGAGATCTTCGAGGGCGAGACGATCAACACGCCGTCGATGCTCGCGGTCGAGGACTGCCTCGACGCGCTCCGCTGGGCGAAGTCGGTCGGCGGGCTCGAGGGCATGATCGGCCGGGCCAACCGCAATCTCGGCGTCCTCGCCGACTGGGCGCAGCGCACGGCGTGGGTCGACTTCCTCGCCGAGGATCCGAAGACCCGCTCCAACACCTCGGTGTGCCTCAAGATCGTCGACGCGGACGTGCTCGCGCTCGACGCCAAGACGCAGGCCAACATCGCCAAGAACATTGTGGCGCGGCTCGACAAGGAAGGGGTCGCCTACGACATCGGCTCCTACCGCGACGCGCCGGCCGGCCTCCGCATCTGGACCGGCTCGACGGTCGAGGCGAGCGATCTCGAAGCGCTGACGCTGTGGCTCG
>JADYYB010000270.1 GCA_020853895.1 Bauldia sp. | reverse complement strand
TGTTGTTGAACACGAGGAATCGCAGAATTCTGGCGCGGGTGGAGCGCGGGGCCCGGCAGCGCGAGGGCGTGCTGCCGGGGGCTGGGATCAGGCGGCTTTCTTGGTGCGGCGGGATTTCTTGTCGGCCTCGGCCTCGCGGCGGCGGTAGCTCTCGCCCTCGATGGCGATGACGTCAGCGTGGTGGACGGTGCGATCGATGAGGGCTGTGGCGCAGGTGGCGTTGGGGAAGATGGTGGGCCAGTCGCTGAAGGCCAGGTTGGTGGTCATGACGATGCTCTTGTTCTCATAGCGACGGCTGACGACCTGGAAGAGCAGGTCGGCGTTGCGGGCGTCGTAGGACAGGTAGCCGATCTCGTCCAGGCACAGGAGCGTCGGCCGGCAGTAGTGCCGAAAGCGGCGCTCGAGAGCGCGTGCCGAGTCCTGGGCGGCGAGGTCGAGCAGGAGCTGCGCGGCGGTGATGAAGAGCACCGAGTGCCCTGCGAGGACGGCTTGGTGGGCGATGTTGCGGGCGATCATGGTCTTGCCGAGGCCCTGTGGCGCGACCAGCACGATGTTGCGGCCGCCTTCGAGGAAGTCGAGGCGGAGGGCCGCCTCGATGGCTTCGCGGTCGATCCGCTTAGGCCAGCTCCAGTCGTAGTCGGCCACTGGCTTGAAGCGGCCGATGCGGCTGCGGGCGAGCCGGCGCTCCAGGCTGCGCTTGGCGCGGTGCTGACCCTCATGCTCGGCGATGAGCTCAATGATCTCGGCCGGGCCGAAGCGGCGCTTGGTGGCGGTGGCGACCAGGTCGTCGAGGTGGGCGGCGGCATAGCGCAGCCCGAGGGCGTTGAGGTGGTCAGCGAGAGGCAGCTTCGTCGTCATCATCGATCTCCTTGGAGAGGGCGTCGTAGTGGGACAGCGCATGGGGCGTGACGCGCAGGTCGCGTACGCGTGGGTCGTCGGGGAGGACGACGGGGATGGCGGGCGGAGCCTTCCTGGCGCGTGCGCGCTGGTCGAGCAGATGGGCGACCGAGGCGGCCGAGACGGCACCGCGCTGAAGCGTCTCGGCGAGCGCGACCTCGAGCGCGGCGGCACCGTGCGCGTCGAGGAGACGGACCAGGTGCACCGCATGAGCGCCGACGGGCTCGCCGCGGCGGGCCAGCGCGTCGAGAAACGCCGCGGCGCTGGGGCATGCGCCGCGGAGTCGGTCACGCCGACGAAGCTCGAGGGCGCGGCGCTTCTCGGCCGTCAGCTTCTCGAGGTGTCCCGGGTCCTCGATCACCACGGCGCTGTCATAGCTGCGGGCATGCCGCGCCAGCTCGGTGACGCCATCGGTGACGCGGACCTCGGTCTCCGAGGCGATCAGCGTGAGAGCCTGTCGAATCCGGTCGTGTGGGATGGAGTAGTCGTTGCGGTCGAAGCGCACGTAGGGCTGCTTGCCCGACGCCACCGGCCGCACGTGGTCGCACTCGAAACGTCCGGCCGGGAGCGGCAGGAGGCGCTCGCGCTCATCGACGAGCGCGGCCGCGACTGGGCGCCGGGTCGGATCGCCAGGCGCCGGCCGGGCGTGGGCGATCCGCGCGATCCAGTCGGCCAGCTGGCGATTGAGATCGGCGACGGAGGTGAAGCGACGGGCCGCGAAGAAGCCGTGGCGCAGGTACTGGATGGTGCGCTCGACCTTGCCCTTCTCGTTGCCTCGGTAGGGCGCACAGGGCACCGGCGCGAAGTGGTAGTGGCCGGCGCACTCGAGGATCTGCGGATGGAAGCGGATGTGCTCGCCGACCCGCTCGACGACGACGCTCTTGAGATTGTCGTAGAGGATGCGCCGCGGCACGCCGCCGAGGCTCTCGAATGCGAGGGCATGGCCGAGCAGAAAGGTCTCGAGCGTCTGGTCAAGGGTGAAGCGGGCGTACATTGCGCGCGACCAGGACAGCACCAGCACGAAGCACGACAGCGAACGGGTCGCGGCGCCCACCTGGATCTTGCCGAAGTGGCCCCAGTCCACCTGGGCCTGCTCGCCGGGCAGCGTCGCGAGCTTCAGGAACGCCTCGGCCCGGGCAGCCGGGCGCACCGAGCGGACGTAGTTTCTGACCGGCGAGTAGCCGCCAGCGTAGCCGCGCGTCCGCAGCATCTCGTAGAGGCGCGTCGCGCGCAGCTTGGGGTGCTGGTCGAGCACCTCCCCGATGATCGGCTTGTACGGGTCGAGCAGCGAAGGCCGGACCGGCCGCGGCGCCCGGGCGAAGCGATCGCACTCGATGGCGCGCTCGACAGTGTCGTGGTGGACGCCGAGCTCGGCGACGATGGTCCCGACCTTCCAGTGCTCGGCGAAGAACAGCCGCCGGATCTTGGCGAACAGGGCGGCATCGATCATCGAGCGACCTCGAACAAGAGGAGCTGCCGCAGGTCGTGGAAGCGACCGACCCCGTCGAGCCGGTCACGATGGCGGCGCTTGCGACCGTGGACGAACTCGAGGGTGTAGAGCGGAGGTCCGCCGAAGTCCCACGAGTCGAGACAGAGCCTCGTGGCGGATGAACCGCCCGGCCCGTCCACAACGACGGCAGCGCGGACCGGCTGGCCCTGCCACATCGCCAGCGCTTCGAGCAGCGCCGCCACCGCGCGCGGGTGATGCACGGTGGCTGACAGCCGGGCCTTCAAGATCGTCTCGGTCGGCCCCGCCGTCGCCAGGACTCGCGTCCCGTCGCTCGTCGAGTCGATGCCCACCCAGATTGAGCTCATGGTCATGCTCCTCGCCGCTCGCGACCAGCGCGTCATGCGCTGCGGTCGGAATCGGCGGGATGACCTCTACAGGCGTGGGCAAGTTTCCGGCAGTCTGATGCGTCATCTTCGCGGCCTCGAGCCGATCGAGGTAGCGCTGCTGCCGTACGGCATGATTGGCTTGGCCCGCCTCGGTCTGCTGATAGCGGCGACCGGCGGCGCGGATCGAGGCCCGCCGTCCGAGGTCGGCGCACGCGGCGCTGCAGTAGGCATCGCCGTCGTCGCACCAGCGGCACAGGAAGAACAGCCGCCCGCAGAGGCGACAGAGTATGAAGCGGAGCGAATCCACGGCGGTCTGCGGCCGAAAAACTGGACGCCGTCCCCGCGCCGTGTGATGAAGGTCCCGTCGACCCCATCACGGCTGGGTGTACGACCTGAAGGCTCGAGGGTGGTGCCTCGAGCCTTCGCTTCTTTCGGCTATGCGACGGCTGTCCTACCCCGC
>JADYYB010000269.1 GCA_020853895.1 Bauldia sp. | reverse complement strand
GATCGTGCACAGGACATGGATCAGCGTGGTCTTGCCCGCCCCGTTCGGACCCACCAGCGCGAACAGCTCCCCCCGCCCGATCTCGAGGTCGATCCCCCGCAGCGCCTCCACACGGCCGTAGCGCTTGGTCACGCCGCGGATCGAGACCGGAGCCTCGGCCGGCGCGCTCCCATTCCCTTTCTCGGCACTATCCGTCATGGCCCGCTCCCCGCAACCAGCGCCCGCGCGGCGATCGTGTCCGCGATCGGTTCGATCTCGTACTTGGCCATCAGCCGCGCCAATGCCCCCTCCTCCGCAAGTTCCGCCAGCACGCGCTCGATCTCGCGCTTCAAGGTGAGGTCCCCCTTCCATAGACCGAAGGCGATCGGGTCGCGCGGAAGCGGCTCGGGGAGCCACGCCACCGACCAGTCATTCTCGCCGGCGATCTGACGGCCCATCAGGGCCTCGGTCACGGCGACGTCGAGCGTCCCGTTCTCGAGCCCGGCGACGAGCTGGTTGCGGCTCTGGATCACCCGGACCACCGCGCCTTCCCCGCGAAGGAAGGCGCCGAGCGCGATGCGGTCGCCGCCGGTGAGGCCGGTGAAGACCCCGACCGTCCGTTCCGCGAGCGTCGGGTCCGGCTCGCGCGTGACGGCGACCCAGCCCGTCTCCAGATGCGGCGAGGTGGTGTCGAGGAAGGAGCGGGTCGCGGTGGTGGCGACGATGCCGCCGGCGATGACCTGGCACTGCGCCCTTGTGATGCGGCCGCCGCGCGGGTTGTATCCGCGGCCCATCGCGGCGCTGGCATTGAAGGAGGCCCTCACCCCCATCCGCTCGGCGACCATCCGGAGAATCTCGACGTCGAGGCCCGGCGCATCCGGCTCGCGCGCAACGAGCGGCGGATAGTCGTCCGGGACGCAGATGCGGAGGGCGCCCTCCCGGCGGACCTCGGACAGCGAGGTATCGGGAGGGAGGAGATACACCGCCAGGAGGATTCCCAGCATGACCAGCCCGGTCGCCGCGTCGTTGATCCAGCTGCGCGACTTGGCCTGCGCGCGTCGGGCCGGCCCGGCGCTCACACCCGCCTGGCGTCCCTGATGGCCGCCGTCCTCCATACGACCGCCAGACCACTCAAGATCTCAGGCTCCTCCCACCGTTCCAATGACTCGCGCGAGCAAGCCCCGCGCGGAAGGGAGGCGAAGGTCCCGCCGCCCTGCCGATGTCCGACGTGCCGCCTATCGGTTGGCGGCGACGTCGGCCTCGGTCACGATCCCGAAGGAATTGCCGAAGGAGTTGCGGACGAACGTGGCGACCGCGGCGATGTTCCGGTCGGTGAGCCTGCCGAACGGCGGCATATAGGCGCCGCCGTGGATGATCTGGCGCGCCACCACCGTGGCGTCGGCGAGGAGACCGTCGCCGGCGAGAACCTCGCCGGCACCGCCTTGGCCTTCGTCGCCGTGGCATTCGGCGCAGTTCCGCCGATAGAGGCCTCCCCCTTCCTGCATCAACGCCTCGAGGAGCGCCGGATCGGCCGCGGGGGGAGCGCCCTCGGCCTGAGCGACCAGAACGCCGGACCCTGCGGAACTGGTGGGGATCGTATCGACCGCCTGCTCGGAGGAGGCGACGTGCTGCGCGCCGATCGCCAGCGGGATGCCGAGGACGATGACGCAGGCGCCGATCGCGGCCCGGACTGAATTGGAATGACGCACGTCTATGCTCCCTTGCTTGTTGGCTTGGTGAACGTCATTGGCCTCGGTTGCAGACGCGATGGCCGAGGCCTCCCCCTCCCCACTTTTCGACCGTGGGATTCGAGCCTTTCTCCCTCAGAGACGCCGCTCCTTCCGTCCCCACGACGGCGGTCCCCGGCGGCACAGGTCCCGTTCTCGGCTGATCCTATTTCTCCCTTTAGTTCAAATGGCTTGAGCCAGTCGGAGGCAGCCCGAAGTCAAACGCTACGGGCCACGATCCATCAAACTATACGATGGATGACGATTGGTTTCTACAATGGACAGCCCCGTTTTTTGGAGGCATTGTTAGCTGGCTGGAGCACTCGCTTTGGCTGCAATCAGACGTAGGGAGAGGTCTCAGGGAGGAGAGCGGCAGGACATCAAAGCCCCGCTTCCAGTTCGATCGAAAAGCCTGTGCAAAAAGGGAGGACGCTGAAATGAGAGTGACACTCAGACTCTTCGCTTCCACTGCCCTTCTATGCGTCGGCGCGGGATATGCGGCTGCCCAGGAGGCGCCCGCTTCCGGTCCGATGGCTAATTTCGCGACGGTGACGGACGAGATCCTGCAGAACCCCGACCCGGCCGACTGGCTCCATCTGGGAGGCAATTACGAGCACTGGAACTACAGCGAGCTCGACCAGATCAATCTCGACAATATCGGCGACCTCCGCATGGTTTGGGCCCGCCAGATGGTGGCCGGCGGCCGCGCCGAGGTTTCGCCGATCATCTACAAAGGCGTGATGTTCCTGCCCAACCCGTACGACACGCTCCAGGCGATCGACGCGGCCACCGGCAGCCTGATCTGGGAATACGAGCGCGCCGGAATGCCGGAAGTCGGCGGGCGCGACGACGAGGGAATGATCCGCCACACCTACAGCGACCGCAAGCGCGGCATCGCGATCTACGGCGATACGATCATCATGACCGGCTCGGACAACTCGGTCTTCGCCATCGACGCGCGGAGCGGCCAGTTGGTCTGGGAGAACATCCGCAGCACCGACGGCTGGCCGACCAGCACCACTGGCGCGGTGGTGGCCGACGGCCGCGTCTTCCTCGGCGGCTCCTGCCAGAACGCCCCCATCAACTGCTACGTCACCGGCCACGACGTGGCCACCGGCGAGGAGCTATGGCGGAACGAGGTGGTTCCAGGTCCCGGCGAGCCCGGAGACGAGACCTGGGGCGGCGTCGCCTTCGAGAACCGGTATTGCACCGGCGTGTGGGGCCAGCTGGTGTACGATCCCGAGCAGGATCTCCTCCACTACGGCTCGACCGGCGTGTGCCCGGCGCCGGACGTGCAGCGCGGCGTCGCCGGCATGAATGCAACGCTCGCCGGCACCAACGAGCGCTGGGCGGTCCGGCCGGACACCGGCGAGGTCGTGTGGCGGCATCAGATCATCGCCCAGGACAACTGGGACCAGGAGTGCACCTTCGACATGATGCTGGTGGACACACCGATGCATCCGAATGCCAACATGGAGGGCGCGCTCGCGGTCAACCCGACCGTCTCCTACGACTCGGTGCGGACCCTGGTCGGCATGCCCTGCAAGAACCCGGTCTACTGGGCCTTCGCGGCCGAGACCGGCGAGTTCTTCTACGCCCGCGAGACCTTCGAAGGGGCGCAGAACATCTACGACACGATCGACCCGACGACCGGGCAGGTGGCGATGAACCAAGCGGTGATCTTCACCCAGCCCGGCCAGAGCCTCTTCTTCTGCACGACCTATGGCGGCGGGCGCGACTGGCCGAGCGGGGCCTACGACCCGACGACCAACACCATGTTCCAGCCGACGGCGAATCTCTGCACCGACAGCACGTCGCGTACCGATCGTGAGCCGGCGCCGGGCTTCAACTACAACACCAACAACATCGACCGGCCGAACCCGAACGTCCAGGAGATCAACGGCGAGTACCCGGTCGGTCGCATCACGGCCGTCAATGTCGAGACCGGCGATACGGCCTGGCAGTACCTGCAGCGGTCCGACAACTATGCGCCCGTGCTGGCCACCGCCGGCGGCCTCCTCTTCAACGGCGACGGCGCGCGCTACTTCTTCGCCCTCAACAAGGACACGGGCGAGAAGGTCTGGGACGTCCGTCTGAGCTCTGCCCTCGGCGGATATCCGGTCACCTACTCGGTGGACGGCCGCCAGTACGTCGCCATCGCCGCGGGGTATGGCCGCAATCGCCTGACCCCCGAGCTCGACGGCCCGACCGGCGGCAACACGATCTACGTGTTCGCCCTTCCGGAGTAGGCGGTCGCCGACTTCGAATGAGCATCTGGTCCGGCCGGGCATCACCCGGCCGGACCGGCCTTCGGGAAAAGGCCAGTCCAGCCACCAGAGATCGAGGGTCAGCGATGGTCCGGTTGCCGATCGTCCTGTTCGGCGTCGTCGCGTCGACGGCAGGCGTGCTCGCACAGCCCGTGCTAGACATCCCGGAGCGGTTCCTGCGGAACCCGCGCAATCCGTCGGACAGCAGCATCGCCTTCTGCGTCAACCCGACCTCGGCGCTCTACGAATTCGAGAAGGACCTCGCCGAGGAGCTGGCGGCCACGCTCCTCCTCATCCCCGAGGTCTTCGAGATCGCCATCTATCAGCCGCCGCTCCGCTACGATTTCCGGCTGCCGCTCCTTGAGCAGGAGATCTATTGGTACCTCCTTCAGCGCTGCGACGCGTTCATGGGGTTCACGGCAGCCGCCGACTACCCGGACTATCTGACCGTGAGCCCGATCTACCTCGAGACCAACTCGGTTCTCGCCATCAGTCCGCGGTTCGCCCGCCTCGAGGACATTCCTCCCGACGTCGCGGTTGGGGCGCGCATCCTGTCGCTCGCCGGGAGCTCCCTCGGGGCCTATATCCGCGGCCTTCCTGCGGCCAGGCAGTGGAAGCTCAATCTCTACCAGAACCACGAGACGGTCATGGACCGGCTGATGGACGGGACGGTCGGCGCCATCCTCATCTGGGAGCCCGGCCTCGCCCAATATCTCCGGGATCATCCGGACGCGCCGGAGACACGCATCGTCCGCAGCCTGCCCTTCCAGGTCAGCCCGACCCAGTTCGTCTTGGCGCTCCGCGCCGAGAACGACTACCTGAACTACCAGCTGGCCCAGGCGATCGAGGCCGTGGTCCGGAACGGTACGATCGACCGTCTGATGGCCGAGCACTCGCTCACATTGGACTAGTCTTGGCGGCGGCGTTCGAGAGGGAGGGACACGGCGAAAGGTGACCATGCTTCGCACGAGTGTCTCTCGCGGAATGAGTTGCCGGACGGCGCCGCCGGTTCGGCCGCAACCCGCCCGCCCGGCGCGATGACGGCCGTCCGATGAGCTCGGTGAGCATCCAAGAGTCGAGTCTTGCGGACGGCGGGCTGGCCCGTCTGACCGCCAGCCTGAGGCGGTCCGGCCGGCGCTGGACGGGGCTCGCGATCGTCGAGGCGGCCGCGCTCGGGATCGCCGTCGCCCTGGCCGCCTTCTGCGGGCTGCAGCTCGCCTATGCCGCCTTCGGGCGCGGTGCTTCGTGGCTCGGCCTGAGCGGCATGCCCGTGCCGGCCTGGCTGGCAGGCTGGGCTCCCCCACCCCTCGGCCAGCACGCCACGCTGGCGCTTGGCGCGGGGCTGCTCGTCTTCGTCGCTGCCGCTCTGTCGGCGGTCATCCGCCGCCAGGGAGTGCCGTTCTTCGCGAGACTCGCGGACCGCACGTTCGGCATGAAGGAGAGGCTGAGCACGGCACTCCAGCTTTCGGGCGATGCGGCCGGGCCGCTCAATCCCATCGAAAGGGCGCTCCTCGTCGACGTCGAGGCGCGATCGGACGCGGTCGACGTCCGCCGTCTCGTCCCGCTCCGCGTCCCGAGGGCGGCGATGGCCGCCCTCCT
>JADYYB010000268.1 GCA_020853895.1 Bauldia sp. | reverse complement strand
CGGATCGAGAATTGGCTGCGGTGACCTCGTGCCGCGGGCGTTTGACGCGCCCGGAAAGGCGCTTTAACCACCTGCCCCTATTCTTCGCCGCCAAACGGCCATAGCTTGCCGCGCTGCAACATGGCATGAACCGGGCGGGACGGTAGGTTGGGAATGGCTCACGAAATCAAGTCGATCGGAGTCGTCGGGGCCGGGCAGATGGGGAGCGGCATCGCCCATGTGGCGGCCCTTCACGGGGTCGACGTACTGCTCGCCGACCTCTCCGAGGAGCGGCTCAACGCCGGGCTCGCCACGATCGGCAACAACCTCTCGCGCCAGGTCGCCTCGGGGCGGATCACCGAAGCGGCCAAGAAGGAAGCGCTCGGCCGGATCAAGCCGACCACCGACTACAAGGCCTTCGGCGATAGCGACCTCGTCATCGAGTCGGCGACCGAGAGCGAGGCGGTCAAGCGCACCATCTACGGCGCGGTCTGCCCGATCCTCAAGCCCGAGGCGATGATCGCCACCAACACCTCGTCGATCTCGATCACGCGGCTCGCCGCGGCGACCGACCGGCCGGAGCGGTTCATCGGCATCCATTTCATGAACCCGGTGCCGGTGATGGAGCTGGTCGAGCTGATCCGCGGCATCGCCACCAACGATTCGACCTTCGAGTCGGCGCGGGCGTTCGTCGCCAAGCTCGGCAAGACGGCGACGGTGTCGGAGGACTTCCCGGCCTTCATCGTCAACCGCATCCTCCTGCCGATGATCAACGAGGCGATCTACACGCTCTACGAAGGGGTCGGCTCGGTCGACGCCATCGACACGGCGATGCGGCTCGGCGCCAACCACCCGATGGGGCCGCTGCAGCTCGCCGATTTCATCGGGCTCGATACGTGCCTGTCGATCATGCAGGTGCTGCATGACGGGCTGGCCGACTCGAAGTACCGGCCCTGTCCGCTGCTCGTGAAATACGTCGAGGCCGGGTGGCTGGGCCGGAAGGCCGGCCGCGGGTTCTACGACTACCGCGGCGAGAAGCCCGTCCCGACGCGGTAGCGCCCGCCCGCCTTCGTGGCGCGCTAATGGTCGTAGGGCGGCGGGCCGTGCCACGGGTCGAAGAAGGCGCGAGTGGCCGGTCCCATGAGAGGCCGACTCGCCTCGCCCGCCTCGGTCGAGGAGATGTTCTCCAGGAAGCAGGTGCAGAGCGCGTTGGCGAGCGGGTCGGTGTCGTTGGGGTCGGCGGCCACGATCGCCTCGACCAGGCGGAAGAAATCGGCGATCTGCGGCGAGCCGAAGTCGATCGGATGCGCCCGGTAGAAATGACTGAGCTCGCTGCACAGGCCGTGTGGCGTGAGGCTACCGTCTTCTGTCGCGAATAGAGAATCGCCGACGGTTTCACCGAAGCCGGGAAACACGCTCTCGAGCCGTCGCCGGAACTGATCGGCGGTCATCGGAGCGCGTGGACTTTCCGAGGCCATTGTCGGGTTCGGCTCGCGAGATGGGGCCGGCTATACGCCCGGCGTTGCCGCGGCGCCGGACTTGGCGGCGTTCACTAGCGCTACCGCGTCGGCGGAGGCCCATTCGGCGGGGGCGCGCATGACGCCGAGGTCGCAGCCGTCCGGGCCGATCATGACGGTGGTCGGGAGGCCGGTGACGAAGCCCTTGGCCTGCAGCTGGCGGAAGGCGGTGAGGTCGGGGTCGGCGTAGTTGGCCAGCGTGACCTCCACCTCGCGGAGGAAGCGGTTGGTGTCGATGCCGGGGCGGTCGACATTGAGGGCCAGAACCATGAAATCGTCCCCGCCGAGCTCGGCCTGGAGCTGGTCGAGCGCCGGCATCTCCTCGCGGCAGGGGACGCACCAGGTCGCCCAGAGATTGAGGAGGACGGTCCGGCCGCGGAACGCGCCGAGGGTCGTCGGCTGGCCGTCGGGGGTCAGGAAGCCGAGGTCGCGAAGGCTTGTCGGGCTCGTCGCGGGCTGGAAGGCGGCGACCTCGCCGCGGGCGAATTCCCTGAGGCTCGGCGCCAGCTCGGCGGTCGCTTCGCAGGCCGGATCGGCATTGCTTCCGCGCGGCACCGTCGCGTATACGGCCACAACCGCCAGACCGGCCACGATGGCCGTCCTGATGCCGACGAGCCTCCAATTTATCGAGCGCGGCGCGTTTTCGGCCAAGTCCAAGCCTCCGGAGCAGGCAGAATGAGCAATGACATGTGGGGCGGCCGCTTCCTAAGCGATCCCGCCGCGATCATGCAAGAAATCAACGCGTCGATCGATTTCGACCGCCAGCTCTACCGCCAGGACATCCGCGCCTCACAGGCCCATGCCCGCATGCTCGCCGCGCAGAAGATCATTCGCGAAGACGATGCCGAGGCGATCGTCAACGGGCTAGACACGATTCTGGGGGAGATCGAGGCCGGGACGTTCACCTTTTCGCGGAAGCTCGAGGACATCCATCTCAACATCGAGTCGCGGCTCACCGAGCTGATCGGGGCGGCGGGCGGGCGGCTGCACACGGCGCGCTCGCGGAACGACCAGGTGGCGGTCGATTTCCGGCTCTGGGTGCGCGACGCGCTCGACGCGCTCGACGGGGAGATCGCGCGGCTCCAGCTCGCGTTTGCCGAGAAGGCGCTGGCGCATGCCGGCACCGTGATGCCGGGCTTCACGCATCTGCAGACCGCGCAGCCGGTGACCTTCGGTCACCATCTCCTCGCCTATGTCGAGATGCTGGCGCGGGACCGCGGCCGGTTCGCCGATGCGCGGAAGCGGCTCAACGAGAGTCCGCTGGGCGCCGCGGCGCTGGCCGGGACCTCCTTTCCCATCGACCGGCAGGCGACGGCGAAGTCGCTCGGCTTCGACCGGCCGACGGCGAACTCGCTCGACAGCGTGTCGGACCGCGACTTCGCTATCGAGACGCTTGCGGCGGCGAGCCTCCTCGCGGTCCATCTCTCGCGCTTCGCCGAGGAGATCGTGATCTGGTCCTCGGCCGAGTTCGCCTTCATCCGGCTCTCGGACAAGTTCACCACCGGCTCCTCGATCATGCCGCAGAAGCGGAACCCGGACGCCGCCGAGCTGGTGCGCGCCAAGACCGGGAGGATCATCGGGGCGCTCAACGCGCTCCTCATCGTCATGAAGGGCCTCCCGCTCGCCTACCAGAAGGACATGCAGGAGGACAAAGAGCAGACCTTCGACGCGCTCAGGAACCTGTCGCTGTGCATCGCCGCGATGACCGGGATGGTCGAGGACATGGAGCCCGATGCGGCGCGGCTCAAGAAGGCGGCCAAGGCCGGCTTCGCCAACGCGACCGACCTCGCCGACTGGCTGGTGCGGGCGCTGGGGATGCCGTTCCGGAACGCGCATCACGTGGCGGGGCGCGCGGTACGGGCGGCGGAGGAGAAGGGCGTCGCGCTCGAGAAGCTGACGCTGGCGGACTACCAGGGGATCGAGCCGGGAATCACCGAGGAAGTGTTCTCGGTGCTCGGCGTCGAGCGCTCGGTGAAGAGCCGGACGAGCTACGGCGGCACGGCGCCGGCCAACGTCAGGCGCGAGGCGAAGCGCTGGCTGAAGCAGTTGAAACCGCGCGGGTAGGCCAACATGGCCCGTGACCTTCCGCTTCAATTCGTTAAGATCGCGCCGCGCCGAGGCCAAGAGGGGCAGTCCATGAGAGCGAGCCGTCTTTTCTCGCACGCCGTCCTGGCCGGGGTCTTGATCGCCTGCGTCGGCCTCTCGGCCTGCGGCCGGAAAGGGCCGCTCGAGCCGCCGCCGGGCGCGGTCGCCGACACGCAGCCCAGCGCCGGCCAGGCCGCCGGCGCGCAGGCGACGGGCGCGGAAGGCGGCGCGGGTCCAACCGCTCCGGCCGGTGCGGCCGCGCCCGCCGGCGAGGCCCAGCCACAGCAATCGTTCTTCCTCGACTTCCTGCTCTGATGAATCATTTCGACTATCGGGGCGGCATCCTCCATGCCGAGGATGTCTCGCTGCCGGAGATCGCCGAGGCGGTCGGAACGCCGTTCTACTGCTACTCGAGCGCGACGCTCATCCGGCACTATCGCGTGCTCAAGGAGGCGCTCGCCGGCCTCGACGCGCGTCTCTGCTACGCGCTCAAGGCCAACTCGAACCAGTCGGTGATCCGCACGCTGGTAAAGGAAGGCGCGGGGGCGGACGTCGTTTCCGAGGGCGAGCTCAAGCGCGCGCTCGGAGCGGGCGCGGACCCGCAGCGCATCGTCTTCTCCGGCGTCGGCAAGACCGACCGGGAGATCGCGCTCGGCATCGACGCCGGCATCTTCTGCTTCAACGTCGAGTCCGAGCCCGAGCTCGACCGCATCTCCGCCATCGCCGCGTCGAAGGGGGCGAGCGCCTGCATCGCGATCCGCGTCAACCCCGACGTCGACGCGCGCACGCACGCCAAGATCACCACCGGCAAGGCGGAGAACAAGTTCGGCATCCCCTATGCCCGCGCCCGCGAGGTTTACGCGCGGGCGGCGACGCTGCCGGGGATCCGCGTCGAGGGCGTCGACGTCCATATCGGCAGCCAGATCACCGACCTCGCGCCCTACGAGGCGGCCTACAAGCACCTCGCCGACCTCGTTCGCGCGCTGCAGGCCGACGGGCACAGGATCAGCCATGTCGACGGCGGGGGCGGGCTCGGCATCCCCTACCGGCCCGACGATCCGCCGCCGCCCGAGCCGCATCGCTTCGCCGAGGTGGTGAAACGCCTCCTCGGTCCGCTCGGGCTGCCGATCCTGTTCGAGCCGGGGCGGCTCCTCGTCGGCAACGCCGGGGTCCTGGTCAGCCGCGTCATCTACATCAAGCGCGGCGGGACCAAGACCTTCGTGATCGTAGACGCGGCGATGAACGACCTCATCCGGCCCACGCTCTACGACGCCTATCACCACATCCTTCCCGTCAGGCGCGCTCGGCCGAACGGCGAGGGGATGGTGGCGGACGTGGTGGGCGGGGTGTGCGAGACCGGCGACTATCTCGCGCTCGACCGCGAGCTGCCGGCGCTCGCGCCGGGCGACCTCATCGCGATCATGAGCGCGGGCGCCTACGGCGCGGTCCAGGCCTCGAACTACAACACGCGGGCGCTCCTGCCGGAGGTGATGGTGAACGGAGAGCGCATGGCTGTGGTGCGGCCGCGGCAGAGCCTCGAGGACCTCATCGGCGCGGACCGGCTGGCGCCGTGGCTCGGCTGAGCACGAGGCTGTGATCCTTTCGCCCGGCTCCGGCGTTGTGTAGCTGTCGCCGAGCGCAACTTCTGCTGTTAGACTGCGCGAGGCGACAGAACAGGCCAGGATGACCGAAGGCCAGGAAAGCGACCGGCAAAAGGCGCCGATTCGCCTAGACGAGCGGGCAATCCGCACCCGCGTTGGGCGGGCAGTGACGCGCGCCAGGCTGGCGCTCGCGTGGGAATCGCTGTGGCCGCTGGTCCTGCCGTTCCTGATCGTCGTCGCGCTCTATCTCATCGTTTCGTGGTTCGGCCTGTGGGGCTTTCTCCCCAACTGGGCGCGGATCGGCGGGCTCGTCCTCTTCGGCCTCGTCGGCGTCGCCTCGATCCTCCTGCCGATCCGGATGCGCGTCCCGAGCCGCGGCGCCGGGCTCTCGCGCGTGGAGCGCGTCACCGGGCTGCCGCACCGTCCGGCGACGGCGGCCAACGACCGGCTCGCGAGCGCGCCCACCGATCCGACCGCCGTCGCGCTGTGGAACGCGCACCGGGTCCGCATTCTCGGCGGTCTGGGGCGGCTCCGCGCCGGCTGGGCCTCGCCGGGGGTTTCCAAGTACGACCCCTATGCGCTCCGCTTTCTTGTCTTGATGCTCCTGGTGGTGGCGTTCGTCTATTCCGGGCCGAGCCGCAACGGGCGGCTGACGGAGATCCTCAGCGGACCGGTCGAGGTGCTGCCCGAAGTGGTGGCGCGCATCGACGCCTGGGCGACTCCGCCGACCTATACCGGCCGGCCGCCGGTGTTCCTCACCGGGCAGGCGGGGCGGCCCTCGGGGGCTTCGCTGAGCGTGCCGGAAGGGACGGTGGTCACGGTGCGCATCGCGGGCGCGAACGGCCTGCAAGTGTTCACCACCACCGCCGCCGGCGAGGCCGAGGTGCCGGCCGTCGGCACGCCGACCGGACCGCAGGCGCCGGGCGTTGCGCCCGTGCCGCGCACCACCACCGCCGATCGGCCGTCGGAATTCCGGATGCCGCTCGCCGAGCCGACCACGGTCGCGATCCGCGGGGCGGGGAGCGATGACCTCTTCT
>JADYYB010000267.1 GCA_020853895.1 Bauldia sp. | reverse complement strand
CTCCGCCGCGACCTCGTCGCCGCGCTCGGCGCGCTCCGAACCGATCCCCTCCCCCGCGTCTGGAATTGCTGAAGGTGACCGCGTGAATCTGACCCCCCGCGAGAAGGACAAGCTTCTCATCTCGATGGCCGCCATGGTCGCGCGCCGGAGGCTCGAGCGCGGCGTGAAGCTCAACTATCCGGAAGCCGTCGCGCTCATCTCCGACTTCGTGGTCGAGGGCGCCCGCGACGGCCGCTCGGTCGCCGACCTGATGTCGGCCGGCGCGCACGTCGTCACCCGCGCGCAGGTGATGGAGGGCGTCGCCGAGATGATCCACGACGTGCAGGTCGAGGCGACCTTCCCCGACGGCACCAAGCTCGTCACCATCCACGAACCGATCCGCTAAGGCCTTGCGATGATCCCAGGCGAAGTCTTCCCCGCCGACGGCGAGATCGAGCTGAACGCCGGCTCCGACGCCGTCGCCATCGAGGTCGCCAACACCGGCGACCGCCCGATCCAGGTCGGCTCGCACTACCATTTCTTTGAGACCAACCCGGCCCTCTCCTTCGACCGCGCCAAGGCGCGCGGCCGCCGCCTCGACATCGCCGCCGGCACCGCCATCCGCTTCGAGCCCGGCCAGACCCGCACGGTGCGGCTCGTCCCCTTCCGCGGCACCCGCACCGTCTACGGCTTCCGCCAAGCAGTGATGGGCAAGCTTTGACAAGCGAACCCTGTCTCCTTACATTCTTGCCTGAAAGGTAAGGAGACGCAAAACATTGGCAACTTACTCAGCGAAGGTCACGTCTAAAGGCCAGATCACACTGCCCGCGGACCTCCGCGAGTCCCTGGGGGTCAAACCTGGCGATCGGGTCGTCTTCACCAAGGACGAGGCGGGGAAGGTTCACCTTTCGGCGCAGCGCGGCACTCTGGCCGACCTCTTTGGGATCGTGAAGATCAAGGGACCCCGCCCCACCTCCGCCGACATCGAGCGCTGGATCCAGGAAGCTCGCGGGGCGCGGTGGGCGCGCTACCAGAAGCAATCGCGGAAGCCGCGAACTCGAGCCAAATGATCGGTCTCGACACCAACGTGCTCGTCCGCTGGCTGATCGGGGACGAGATCGACCTCGACCAGCCGCGGGCCCAGGCCCTCCTTGCCGGCAGCACCGTCGACCAGGGCGGCCCGCTGTTTGTCAACATCGTCGTGTTCGCGGAGACGATCTGGATCCTGGTGCGGCGGATGAGGCAGCCCAAGTCCAGAGTGCGAGAGGTTGTCGCCAAGATGCTCGATGCCGCGAATTTGGTGATCGACCAAAGGCGCACCATTGAACTCGTCGTTGAGCAGTTCGAGAAAGGGCCCGCCGACTTTGCCGACTATCTCATTGCCGAGCTGAACCGGCAGGCTGGTTGCATCACCACGATGACGTTCGACAAGACGGCGGCCAAGTCGCCGGCCTTCACGCGACTAGCGGAGTAGAGCATGCCCACCCGCATTTCCCGCGCGACCTATGCCGAGATGTTCGGCCCCACGGTCGGCGACCGCATCCGCCTCGCCGACACCGAGCTGATCGTCGAGGTCGAGAAGGACTTCACCACCTACGGCGAGGAGGTGAAGTTCGGCGGCGGCAAGGTCATCCGCGACGGGATGGGGCAGAGCCAGCTCAGCCGCGCGGAAGGCGCGGTCGACACCGTCATCACCAACGCCCTCATCATCGATCACTGGGGGATCGTGAAGGCCGACATCGGCATCACGGACGGCAAGATCGCGTCCATCGGCAAGGCCGGCAATCCCGACGTCCAGCCCGGCGTGACGATCATCGTCGGCCCCGGCACCGAGGTCATCGCCGGCGAGGGCAAGATCGTCACCGCCGGCGGGCTCGACACCCACATCCATTTCATCTGCCCGCAGATCATCGACGAGGCGCTGACCTCGGGCATCACCACCATGCTCGGCGGCGGCACCGGCCCCGCGACCGGCACCAACGCCACCACCTGCACCCCCGGCCCCTGGCACATGCGGCGCATGATCGAGGCCGCCGAGGGCTTTCCGGTCAACCTCGCCTTCGCCGGCAAGGGGAACGCCTCGCTGCCCTCCGCGCTTGAGGAGCAGATCAAGGCCGGCGCCGCGGCGCTGAAGCTGCACGAGGATTGGGGCACCACGCCGGCCGCGATCGACAACTGCCTCTCCGTCGCCGACGACTACGACGTGCAGGTGATGATCCACACCGACACGCTGAACGAGTCGGGCTTCGTCGAGGATACCATCGCCGCCTTCAAGGGGCGCACCATCCACGCCTACCACACCGAGGGCGCCGGCGGCGGCCACGCGCCCGACATCATCAAGGTCGCAGGCCTGTCGAACGTCCTCCCCTCGTCCACGAACCCGACGCGCCCCTACACGGTGAACACGCTCGACGAGCATCTCGATATGCTCATGGTCTGCCATCACCTCGACCCCTCGATCGCCGAGGACGTCGCCTTCGCCGAGAGCCGCATCCGGCGCGAGACCATCGCCGCCGAGGACATCCTGCACGACCTCGGCGCCTTCTCGATCATCTCCTCCGACAGCCAGGCGATGGGCCGCGTCGGCGAGGTGCTGATCCGCACCTGGCAGACCGCGCACAAGATGAAGGTCCAGCGCGGCGCGCTTCCCGGCGACAGCCGCAACGACAACGGCCGCGTGAAGCGCTACATCGCCAAGGTCACCATCAACCCGGCGATCGCTCACGGCCTCGACGAATGGGTCGGCTCGGTCGAAATCGGCAAGCTCGCCGATCTCGTCCTCTGGTCGCCCGCCTTCTTCGGCGTGAAGCCGGACATGGTGCTGAAGATGGGCGCCATCGCCGCCGCCCCGATGGGCGACCCCAACGCCTCGATCCCCACCCCGCAGCCGGTCCACTACCGCCCGATGTTCGGCTCCTACGGGAAGGCGATGACCCGCTCCTCGGTCACTTTCGTCTCCAAGGCCGCCGCGGACGACGGCATCGCCGACCGCCTCGGCCTCGACCGGACGGTGCTGGCGGTGAAGAACACCCGGAAACTCACCAAGGCCGCGATGGTCCACAACTCGGCGACTCCGGTGATCGAGGTCGACCCCGAGACCTACGAGGTCAGGGCCGACGGCGAGTTCCTCACCTGCGAGCCGGCGGAAGTGCTGCCGATGGCGCAGCGCTACTTCCTGTTCTGATGTCTTCGACGTCCGCACTTCCGGAGGTCTTCGAAGCGCTTCGCGGACGGTATCGCAATCGGGCACTGGCACCCAGGGGACTATTCCTCCTTGGTGCACCTGACGCGATCGAGTTCTTGGACGAAGGCTTGCGACTGGGTCTTCATCTGACCGGCGTCGAAGGCTTCTGGACTCAGTCGGGCGGCTACCAACCCGATCAGCAGTTCAGCAATGCCATCGACAACTTCAATGGAACCGCCACTGACTTCGTCGCGAGAACCAAAGACCTGATACGCCTCGGCGGAAAAGCGGACATCAAATTTGAGGTCTGGTTCTCTGATCAGCCCTTTGACCCAACGAGCCGGGCACCACGTGGCTTCGAGAAGGAGGCTCACACGATGATCCGCGCGACTGAAGTCCTGCGGGCCGGAAGCTGGAGCGAGAAACCGGCCGACACCGTTACGCTCGACGCACAGGGTCGCCTCCGGCGTCGCATCGCAATGAGGGGAGAAGGCGGCTTGTCCTTCCTCCTCGACCTCGCTCAGACCACTAACCTCCGCGACAATGATGGCTTGCGGCTCGAGGACGGCCGGATCGTTCTGGTGCGCGCCGCGCCGGAGCTGCTCGCGGAGATCACGGCCGCCGACGCTACCAGCCTTGCCCGTATTGCCTTCCAACTCGGCAACCGCCACTTCCCGGCCCAGTTCGTTGAGGGCCGGATACGCATTCGTCGCGACCACGTCATCGAGCCGCTGGTGCTGAAGCTCGGCGCCGCGATTCAGCACATCGCGGTTCCATTCGATCCCGAAGGCAGCGCTTACGACCACCTCCATGGCAGCTGATCCGAACGCTTCGCTCGGCCTCCTGCTCGCCTGGCTTTCGCCGTCCTTCCCGATCGGCGGCTTCAGCTATTCGCACGGCCTCGAGTGGGCCGTGGAGGACGGCACCATCACCGACGCGGCCACGCTCCGCGCCTGGATGGAAGGCGTCCTCACCCACGGTGCCGGTCGCACCGACGGCATCCTCATCGCCCACGCCTACCGCGCTGCGGCGGACAACGATCTCGACAACCTCACCGAGGTCGCCGAACTCGCGATCGCCTTCCAACCCACCCGCGAGCGCCACCTCGAAGCGACCGCCCAGGGCACCGCCTTCCTCGCCGCCGTCCGCGCCGCCTGGCCCGCTTCCGGTCTCGACGACCTCGCCGCCCGCGTTACCGTCGACGGCATCGCCGCTTTCCCGGTGGCCTTCGCCGCCGCCTGCGCCGCGCACCACGTTGACCTCGACGCCGCGGTTCCCGCCTATCTCCAGGCCTTCGCCGCGAACCTCGTCTCCGCTGGCCTAAGAGCGGTCCCCCTCGGCCAGACCGATGGCCAGCGCACGCTCGCCGCCCTCCTCCCGGTCATCGCCGCGACGGCGCGCGAAGCCCTCACCGCCCCGCTCGACGACCTCGGCGGCGCCGCGCTCCGCGCCGACATCGCCAGCATGAAGCACGAAACCCAGTACACGAGGCTCTTCCGCTCATGATCTCCAAGAATGGCCCGCTTCGGGTCGGCATCGGCGGCCCGGTCGGCTCCGGCAAGACCGCCCTCATGGACGCCCTCTGCAAGGGGATGCGCGAGCGCTTCAACCTCGCCGCCATCACCAACGACATCTACACCAAGGAGGACGCCGAGT
>JADYYB010000266.1 GCA_020853895.1 Bauldia sp. | reverse complement strand
TCCGCCTCCTCGATCTGCGGCGCGGGGGCGAGCATTTCCTCGACCGGCGGCTCGTCGATGGCGGCGGCCGGGTCGTTGGCCGGGATCGCCTGGCGCGGCTCGAGGGCGTCGGCAAAGGCCGGGGTGATCCAGTCGGAGTCAGCTGCTGAGGATTCGGGCTGCGGCTCGGGGGTTGCCGGGGGCTCGTCGGGGACGACCGCGATCGCCGCCGCGACCGCCGCGAGCGCGGTGGGAGGGGGCGGCGAACCGACCGCCGCGTATGGCTCGTTGACCGGCTGAATCTCCGCAGGCTGGGTTTCGCGCGCGACGGAACGGCGCGCGACGCTGCCGCGGCCGAAGCCGGACTGGAAGCGCGTGGCGAACGAGGCAGCCCGGCTCTGCCGGTCGATCGCGGCGAAGGGCACCTCGGCGTGCGGCTCGACCGAGGACTGGACGCCGCGCATCGGTGAATCGGCCGCGCGGCGCTCGGGCTGCGCCGTCATGGTCTCGCGCGGCGGCGGAGCGGGCGGAGACGCTTCGGGCGCCGGTGCGGACTCCTCGTTGGCCGCCGGGCGCGCGGCAGGCGAGCGAGAAAGGACAGGCGCGTCGGCCGGTTCGTCCGCCTGCGGCAGCGCACCGGTGCCGCCACGGAGCGCGCCCTGTCCGCCGCCCGGCACGGACGGCGCGGCCGGTGGGCGCGCCCCCTCGTTGCGCGGATAGTTGGCGAGCGGGACGCCGCGATAGATCGTCTCCTCGACCACGATGTCGGTCGGCCCGCCGACGAGGAGAAGGTGCTCGAACTGGTCGCGGCGGACAAGGACGAGGCGCCGCTTGCCGTCGACCGGCACCGAGTCGATGACGCCGAGGCGCGGGGCGCGCGGGCCGCCGCCCGTCGAGAACCGGCCGCCGGCGAAGTTCCGCACCACCCAGACGACCACCGCCAGAAGCCCGACGACGGCAAGGAATGTGAGGATCACCTGAAGCACGGTTGCGCCTGTCTCACCCAATAACGAAACGAAATAGTCCCGCATGTCTGCCCCCAGACACCCTGCCGGCCCGTCGACGCCATCCGAATCGGTGGAGGCGAAGAGGCCGACCGATTCCTTCTAGCAAACCTCGGGCGCCAATGGGGGCGAGGGCGGGAGAAGTGGGGCGCTTGCCCACCCTAAACACAAGATCGCGTTGAATTCGGGCATGATCGCGAACATGCTCTGAGTCGGGGATGCTGCTTCGCCGCAGCCGGAGTGGGCCGAGCGAGACCGGATGTCGAACGCGGGTGAGGATCTGAACCGGTCGAGTGCCGTCGTCGACCGGTCCGACCGCATTGGCGGCGTCGGCCGCCTGGTCGCGCTCGCCCTCGCGCTGATCGGCGTCGCCGTCGCCTTCGCGCTGTCGCGCCAGGACCAGGCGCTGCCGGTGATGCTGGTGCTCGGCATCCTCTCGGTGATCGGCGTTTTCACGCTCTTCGCGAGCGCCATCGGGCTCGTCAAGCTGTCGAGCCGAAACCAGGGCAGCCCGCTCGCCCGGCAATTCATGGACGGACTCGGCGAGGGCGTGATCGTCACCGACCGCCAGGGCCGGACGATCTACGCCAACCGCGCCTATGCCGATCTCATCGGCGCGGACAGCGAGCGCGATGTGCGGACGGTCGAGCGCGTCTTCGCCGCCGACCCCAACGCGGGCGAGGTGATCTACCGGCTCGGCCAGGCGGCGCGCGAGGGCCATGCCGACTCGGACGAGGTGCGGATGCAGACGCCGATCGCGCCCGCGCCGGGCGGGCCGCTTCTGGCGCGCTGGTACCGGATCAAGGTGCGGCCGCTCGCCGAGAGCGGGCAGGACGGCGACCTCGCGGTGTGGACGCTCTCCGACATCACCGCCGAGCGGAAGCGGCAGGAGCTCGCCTTCCAGGACCTCCAGCACGCGATCGACTATCTCGACCACGCGCCGGCCGGCTTCCTCTCCGCCGAGCCCGACGGGCGCATCGTCTATATGAATGCCACGCTGGCCGAGTGGCTGGGGGTCGACCTCGCCGACTTCCAGCCGGGCAAGCTCGCCCTCTCCGACCTCGTGCGCGGCGACGGGGCGGCGCTCCTCTTCTCGGCGGCCTCGGCGCTCGACCCCTCCAAGGTCGAGGTGATCGACCTCGACCTCGTCAA
The DNA here is from genome assembly GCA_020853895.1 of Bauldia sp. Lineage (GTDB taxonomy): Bacteria > Pseudomonadota > Alphaproteobacteria > Rhizobiales > Kaistiaceae > JADYYB01. The sequence continues at coordinate 3,147 of JADYYB010000266.1, read as the reverse complement.
GCGCAACGGGCAGAGCCTCCCGGTGCGGCTCCTCCACAGCGTGCCGCTGATGGCCGACGGGGCGCCCGGCGCGACGCGGACGCTGGTGCTCAACCGCGGGCCGGGCGTGGACGTCTCGGAGGCGGTGCGCGCGGCCGAGGTGCGCTTCGCCCGCTTCTTCAACAACACGCCGATCGCCATCGCCTCGGTCGACCGGCGCGGGCGGATCGGTCGCACCAACGCCCCGTTCGCACGGCTCTTCGGGCCAGGGCGCGCGGACCAGGGCAAGCGGCGGCGGCTGACCGACATCCTCCGCGAGTCCGACCGGCCGGTGCTCTCGGCCGCGCTCGAGATGGCCGCGGAGGGGCGGAGCGAGATTCCCTCGATCGACGCCCATCTCGCCGACGGGGAGCGGAGCGCGCGGTTCTATGTGAGCGCGGTCTCGGAAGGGGCGAGCGAGGACGAGACGGCGATCGTCTATGCGCTCGAGACGACCGAGCAGCGGGCGCTCGAGGCGCAGTTCACGCAGAGCCAGAAGATGCAGGCGGTCGGTCAGCTCGCCGGCGGCGTGGCGCACGACTTCAACAACGTGCTCACCGCCATCATCGGCTTCTCCGATCTCCTCCTCGCCAATCACCGGCCGAGCGATCCGGCGTTCCAGGACATCATGAACATCAAGCAGAACGCCAACCGGGCGGCCGGCCTCGTCCGGCAGCTCCTGGCGTTCTCGCGCCGGCAGACGCTTCGCCCGCAGGTGCTGTCGCTGTCCGACGCGCTCTCCGACCTCACGATCCTCCTGCAGCGGCTCCTCGGCGAGAGCGTGAAGCTGCAGATCGTGCACGGGCGCGACCTCTGGCCGGTCAAGGCCGACATCAACCAGTTCGAGCAGGTGATCGTGAACCTCGCGGTCAACGCGCGCGACGCCATGCCGAACGGCGGGACGCTCTCGATCCGCACCTCCAATGTCGGCGCGAAGGAGGTCGACCGGTACGGCTACCGCCAGCTGCCGGAGGCCGACTACGTGCTGATCGAGGTCGAGGACACCGGCACCGGCATGACCGCCGAGGTGCAGGCCAAGATCTTCGAGCCGTTCTTCTCGACCAAGGAAGTGGGGAAGGGGACCGGGCTCGGCCTCTCCACGGCCTATGGCATCGTGCGGCAGACCGGCGGGCACATCTTCTTCACCAGCGTGGTCGGCAGCGGCACGACCTTCCGCATCTTCCTGCCGCGCCACGCGGTCGAGGAGGTGGAGGCCGACACCGCGCCGGTCGCCGACGAGAAGGCGGCGATCGCCGACCTCACCGGCTCGCAGACGATCCTCCTGGTCGAGGACGAGGAGGCGGTGCGCGCCTTCTCCGCGCGCGCGCTCGAGACGCGCGGCTATACTGTGCGGGCGGCGTCGACCGGCGTGGAGGCGCTCGAGGTCTTCAACCAGCTCGAGGGCCAGGTCGATCTCGTCGTCTCCGACGTGGTGATGCCCGAGATGGACGGGCCCTCGCTCCTCCGCGAGCTCCGCAAGACGCGGCCCGATCTCAAGATCATCTTCGTCTCGGGCTACGCCGAGGAGGCCTTCAGGAAGAACCTCCCCGAGGGCGAGAGCTTCCACTTCCTGCCCAAGCCCTTCTCGCTCAAGCAACTTGCGACGGCGGTGAAGGAAGTGCTGGGGACGTAGCGGGTGGGGATTGGGGATTGGATGCGCCTCGCCCTCCCAACACCTAGTCCCCAGTCCCCAGTCCCCAGTCCCTAAGCGCGGCCCTGGGGCGGCTCGTCGAGGGCGCGGCGGATCGCGTCCGAGGGCGCGGTGCGCCTGGTCGCGTCAGCGAAGGTGCGCAGCACCTCCATCACCACCGCCGCGTCGGGCATCTCCTTGGCGATGTAGCCGTCGCGCTGGCGCGAGAACATGCGCTGGATATGGTCGGCCGACACCGTGCCCGAGGCGATCATCGCCTCGACCAGCGTCTTCAGCGCGTCGATGACGGCGATGTCGGTGTCGCGCAGCGTGTCCTTGCTGCCTTCCTCGGCCATGCGCGGTGGTCCTTCGTCCGGTCGGAGCCTTGCCCGCTCTAGCGGCGCAATAAGGCGCGACGCAGGCTTGTGTCGTGAGAACAAAACGTGTACAAGGAGACACGTTCTGGAGCCGCCCCATACGCTTATGGAATAGCCGCGGGGCCTATGGAATAAGGAACCGATTCCGATGGCGCAAAGCAATCTCCGAGTGATCGAGGGCAATCTGGTGGACAAGTCGAAGGCGCTGGATGCGGCGCTCAGCCAAATCGAGCGGAACTTCGGCAAGGGCTCAATCATGCGGCTCGGCGCCAACCAGCCGGTGGCCGAAATCTCCACCGTCTCGACCGGCTCGCTCGGCCTCGACATCGCGCTCGGCATCGGCGGCCTGCCGCGCGGCCGCATCATCGAGATCTACGGCCCCGAATCCTCGGGCAAGACCACGCTCGCCCTTCACGCGGTCGCCGAGGCGCAGAAGGGCGGCGGCGTGTCCGCCTTCATCGACGCCGAGCACGCGCTCGATCCGGGCTATGCGCGGAAGCTCGGGGTCAACCTCGAGGACCTCCTGATCTCGCAGCCCGACACTGGCGAGCAGGCGCTCGAGATCGCCGACACGCTGGTCCGCTCGGGCGCGGTCGACGTGCTCGTCGTCGACTCGGTCGCGGCGCTGACGCCGCGCGCCGAGATCGAGGGCGAGATGGGCGAGTCGCTGCCCGGCATCCAGGCGCGCCTCATGAGCCAGGCGCTCCGCAAGCTCACCGCCTCGATCTCCAAGTCGAACTGCATGGTCATCTTCATCAACCAGATCCGCATGAAGATCGGCGTGATGTACGGCAACCCGGAAACCACCACCGGCGGCAACGCGCTGAAATTCTACGCCTCGGTCCGGCTCGACATCCGCCGGATCGGCGCGATCAAGGAACGCGACGAGGTGGTCGGCAACCAGACCCGGGTGAAGATCGTCAAGAACAAGATGGCCCCGCCGTTCAAGCAGGTCGAATTCGACATCATGTACGGGGAGGGCGTCTCCAAGGTCGGCGAGCTCCTCGACCTCGGCGTGAAGGCCGGGATCGTCGAGAAATCGGGCACCTGGTTCTCCTATGACAGCCGGCGGCTCGGCCAGGGCCGCGAGAACGCCAAGCAGTTCCTCAAGGACAATCCGGC
>JADYYB010000265.1 GCA_020853895.1 Bauldia sp. | reverse complement strand
TGAAGAGGATGCGCGCGACCTCGCCCTGCACGGCGTCGGCCGGGGCGACGAAAAGGCCCAGATAGAGGGCGATCGCGATGGCGATGCCCGTCGCGCCCCAGAGCCAGGGCAATACCCTCCCCGTCAGATCCATGAAGCGGGTGGGGTTGGCGAGATCGATCAGCGGCATGGGCGCTCTTCTACCGGTCGGGCCGGGACGGGGCAAGAATTCCACGGGATTTGGAGCCGTTCCAGCGTTGGTGCCGGAACCTTAAGCGCGGCATTAAGGGCAGTGCCTAGTCGAGCGCCGTCCGGATGGCGGCGGCGCCGGCAACCGGCGCGACGACCAGCGCAAAGAGGTTCAGCGCCAGGAGGATGAGGAAGGGCGGCAGGAACTCGTCGGTCGCCGAGAGCACCGCGTTGGTCGCGAGCACGCCGAAGATCAGCACGGGGATGGTGAAGGGCAGGATCAGCACGGAAATGAGCATCCCGCCGCGGCGGAGCGCGACCATCAGCGCCGAGCCGATCGTGCCGATGAGGGTGAGGGCCGGCGTGCCGACCAGGAGCGTTACGGTGACGGCGAGAAGGGCGCGCGGGTCGAGGTTGAGGAAGAGGCCGAGAAGGGGGGCGACGATGACCAGCGGGAGGCCGGTCGCCACCCAGTGGCCGATGGCCTTGGCCAGGACCTGCAGCTCGAGGGAGAGCGGGGCCAGCACCAGGAGGTCGAGCGAGCCGTCGTCGCGGTCGTCCTGGAAGAGGCGGTCGAGGCCGAGAAGGGTCGCCAGCAGCGCGGTGATCCAGAGGATGGCCGGGCCGATGCGGGCGAGGAGGTTGAGGTCGGGGCCGACGCCGAAGGGGAACACCGAGACGGTGGCGAGGAAGAAGAGGAGGCCGGTCAACGCGCCGCCGCCGACCTTCAGCGACAGCGAGATGGTGCGGACGAGAAGGGCGGCGAACGCGCTCATGAGCAGTCCCCCGCGCGAATCCCCCTCCCCCTTGTGGGGAGGGTCGGGGTGGGGGCCTCGCGGCAAGCGAGGCCTGCGCGAGAATCCCACGCTGATGCCTTGTCCGGCGCTGGGATTTTCGAACCTCGCTTACCGCGAGGCCCCCTCCCGACCTCCCCCACAAGGGGGGAGGGGAAGGGCGCGTCCCCTCTCCCCGGCGGGGAGAGGGCTAGGGTGAGGGGGCTCCGTGCCATCCGGATCGGGCGCAGAGTCGGAGCAAACTTCCCGAGGTGGAGCCCCCGCACCCGCATCCCGCCTCGCCTGCGGCAACGCGGGATCGCGACCTCTCCCCGCCGGGGAGAGGTGAAAAAGGGGGCCGACAGGGCCAAGGCGATCATACGGCGGGGGTCCATGTGCGCGCCGGTCATGCGCGGCCCAGGGCGAGGGTCGCCGTCGCCGGGACGGCGAGGGGGAGGTGGCTGGCGGCGACCGCCAGGCCGCCGCCGGCGAGGTGCTCGGCGATGAGGGCGCCCATCATCCGGTCGGAGGCGGCGTCGAGCGAGGCGGTCGGCTCGTCGAGGAGCCAGACCGGGCGGTGGCTGACCAGCAGCCGGGCAATGGCGAGGCGGCGGCGCTGGCCGGCGGAGAGATAGGAGGCGGGCAGGTCCTCGAGCGTGCCGATGCCGACGCGGTCGAGCGCGTCGAAGGGGTCGATGCCGGTCGGCCCGTAGAGCCGGCGCCAGAACTCGAGATTGGCCACAACCGTCTCGGCAGGCTTCAGGGCGTCGAGGTGGCCGAAATAATGCATCGCCAGGCCGATGGGCCCGTCGGGCGCCGGGTCGAGGCTGACCTTCCCCGCCACCGGCCGGAGCAATCCGGCCACGGCGCGGAGGAGGGTCGACTTGCCGGCCCCGTTGGGCCCGGTCACGGTCAGGAGCTGCCCGCCCTTGAGCACGAACGAAATATCGGCAAGGACGCGCCGCCCGGCGCGCTCGACGGCGAGGTCTGTGGCGGCGAGCTGCATCAATGAAGGCCTGATCTTCGGGAAAATCCCACGCCGGGGACGGCTTTGGGCGTCCCCTACCGCATTCGGGGGAGGAGCGGCAACAAATTGCGCGGCAGGCTTGTCCGATTGTCGTTGCCGGGCAGGGCCGGCCGCTTCATAAACACCGCGCAGCAACCGTCCGGAAACGGACGGGTGACACAAGAATTTGAGATCAAAAGGCTATTTGCCCGGCGAGCGAAGCGCCGCCCGAGCGAAAGTCGGTACCCAAGGGAAGACCGTGACGACCAGATCCCTGGACAGCTTCAAGTGCGAGACCAGCCTCTCCGCAGGCGGGGAGACCTACCGCTATTTCAGCCTCGCGCTCGCCGAGAGGAACGGGCTCGAGGACATCTCCCGGCTGCCGTTCTCGCTGAGGGTGCTGGTCGAGAACCTCCTCCGCTCCGAGGACGGGAAGAGCGTGAAGGCCGATGACATCCGCGCCTTCGTCGACTGGCTGGGGGCGCGGACCAGCGAGCGCGAGATCGCGTTCCGCCCGGCGCGCGTGCTGATGCAGGATTTCACCGGCGTGCCGGCGGTGGTCGATCTCGCGGCGATGCGCGACGCGATGTCCGCGCTCGGCGGTGACCCCGAGCTCATCAACCCGCTGGTGCCGGTCGATCTTGTCATCGACCATTCCGTGATCGTCGACGAGTTCGGAACCCCGCTCTCCTTCGCGCGCAACGTCGAGCTCGAATATGCGCGGAACGGGGAGCGCTACCGGTTCCTGCGCTGGGGGCAGAGCGCGCTCGACAATTTCCGCGTCGTTCCGCCGGGCACCGGCATCTGCCACCAGGTCAATCTCGAGTTCCTGTCGCAGGTGGTGTGGGCGCGCGCCGAGGACGGGGCGGTCTATGCCTTCCCGGACACGCTCGTCGGCACCGATTCGCACACCACGATGGTCAACGGCCTCGCGGTGCTCGGCTGGGGCGTCGGCGGCATCGAGGCTGAGGCGGCGATGCTCGGCCAGCCGCTCTCGATGCTCATTCCCGAGGTGATCGGCTTCAAGCTCTCCGGCGCCCTCCGCGAGGGCGTGACGGCGACCGACCTCGTGCTGACCGTCACCGAGATGCTGCGGAAGCGCGGCGTGGTCGGACGGTTCGTCGAGTTCTTCGGGCCGGGGCTCGACGAGATGCCGGTCGAGGACCGCGCCACGATCGGCAACATGGCGCCCGAATACGGCGCGACCTGCGGCTATTTCCCGATCGACCGCGAGACGCTCCGCTACCTGACCGAGACCGGTCGCGATCCCGCGCGCATCGCGCTGGTCGAGGCCTATGCCAAGGCGCAGGGCCTCTTCCGCGACGCTTCCAGCCCCGAGCCGGTCTATACCGACACGCTGGCCCTCGACCTTGGCGACGTGCAGCCCTCGCTGGCCGGGCCGCGGCGGCCGCAGGACCGCGTGCTCCTCGCCGAGTCGAAGGCGAAGTTCCGCGAGGCGCTCGGCAAGGACTTCAGGCTCTCGCCCGAGGCCGCCGGCGTCCGCCAGCCGGTCGAGGGCGAGGACTTCACCGTCGGCCACGGCGACGTGGTGATCGCCGCGATCACCTCGTGCACCAACACCTCGAACCCCGCGGTGATGATCGGCGCCGGCCTCCTCGCCCGGAAGGCGATCGAGAAGGGGCTCGCCAGCAAGCCGTGGGTGAAGACCTCGCTCGCCCCGGGCAGCCAGGTGGTGGGCGAGTATCTCGCCAAGTCCGGCCTGCAGGCCGATCTCGACAAGCTCGGCTTCAACCTCGTCGGCTTCGGCTGCACGACCTGCATCGGCAATTCCGGTCCGCTGCCCGAGCCGATCTCGGCCGCGGTCAATGGCGGCGACCTCGTCGCCGCGGCAGTCCTCTCCGGCAACCGCAATTTCGAGGGGCGCGTGAATCCGGACGTGCGCGCCAACTACCTGGCCTCGCCGCCGCTGGTCGTCGCCTACGCGCTGGCCGGCACGGTCGACCGCGATCTCACGAAGGAGCCGCTCGGGACGGGCAAGGACGGGAAGCCGGTCTATCTCGCCGACATCTGGCCCTCGACGGCGGAGATCAACCAGTTCATCCGCGACAACGTCACCAGCGAGCTCTTCCGCACGAAATACGCCAACGTCTTCGAGGGCGACGCCAACTGGCAGAAGATCGAGGTCGCCGGCGGCCTCACCTACAACTGGAGCGAAGGCTCGACCTACATCCAGAACCCGCCCTATTTCGAGGGCATGCACCGCCAGCCCGATCCGCCGACCGACATCATCAAGGCGCGGGTCCTCGGGCTCTTCCTCGACTCGATCACCACCGACCACATATCGCCGGCGGGCTCGATCAAGCTCGCGAGCCCCGCCGGCAAGTACCTCATCGACAACAACGTCGCCAAGGAGGACTTCAACCAGTACGGCACGCGGCGCGGCAATCACGAAGTCATGATGCGCGGCACGTTCGCCAATATCCGCATCAAGAACCAGATGGTGCCGGGCGTGGAAGGCGGGGTGACGGTGCACCAGCCCTCCGGCGAGCTTCTGCCGATCTACGACGCGGCGATGCGCTATCGCGGCGAGGGCGTGCCGCTCGTCATCTTCGCGGGCCGCGAGTATGGCACCGGCTCCTCGCGCGACTGGGCGGCCAAGGGCACGCGCCTCCTCGGGGTGCGGGCGGTGGTCGCCGAGTCCTTCGAGCGCATCCACCGCTCGAACCTCATCGGAATGGGGGTCCTGCCGCTCCTCTTCCAGGGCGGGACGAATTGGCAGAGCCTCGGGCTGACCGGCACGGAGAAAGTAACGATCCGTGGACTCGAACGCGATATGAAACCCCGGCAGCGCCTCACCGCGCTGATCGAGCGGGAAGACGGAACGGAGCTGGTGGTGGAACTCGTGTCAGGGATCGATACGGCCGACGAGCTCGGCTATTTCCGCCATGGCGGCATCCTGCACTATGTGCTGCGCCAGCTCGCGGCCTAGGCTTGGCTTGGTAAATGGCGCGTGAGACTGAGCCACCGAGCCGGGTCGCCGATGCCCCGAAAGCCCTCGCGCCGGGCGTTCTTGGTGCGCGCGCGGCGCGATTGGGCGGGTTTGCGCCCGGTCCCCGGACTCAACCGAAAGTGACTCGCCAGGGCAGAGGGGTAATCCTACCCTTCGTTGGACGGCGCTTTAGTCAAGCTGCGCCACCCCTTGAAATTATTGATGGATTCCTGCCGATGGCCGGCGCCTGGCTACGAAGATTCGGCGTTGCGACCGGCCTCGGCATGCTGTCGCTGGGCGGCTGGGCGGCGACCGCCCTCGCGCAGTCGCAGCCCATCGCCGTGCTCGAGCTCTTCACCAGCCAGGCCTGCGGGTCGTGCCCGGCGGCGGACGCCCTCCTCGCCCGCTACATCGAATCGGGCGAGGTCGTCGCGCTCTCGTTCTCCGTCGACTACTGGGACTATCTCGGCTGGCCCGATACGCTCGCCCGGCACGAGAACACCGTGCGCCAGAAGGCCTATGCCGACGGGCGCGGCGACATGCAGCTCTACACCCCGCAGATGGTGGTGAACGGCGAGCTCGCCGTGGTCGGCAGCGACAAGCAGGCGATCGACACCGCCATCCTCGCCACGTCCGGTCTCTTCGGCCTCCCGGTCGCGGTCAGCGTGACGATGACCTCGGACGCGCTGCGTGTCTCGATCGAAGGCGCGCCGAGCGACGACATCCGCACCGCGAGCGTGTGGCTCGCCGCGTTCGACCGCTACGAGACCGTGCCGGTCGGGCGTGGAGAGAACGGCGGGCGGACGCTCAGCTACCACAACGTGGTGCGCAACATGCACCGGGTGGCGATGTGGCGCGGCCAGGCGATGTCGCTCGACATCCCGCTCAGCATGCTGCGCGAGGCCGGGGCCGACGGCTGCGCCATCCTCCTCCAGTCCGAGGCGAGTTCGGGCGTGCCCGGCCGCGTCCTCGGCGCGGCGACGCTCATCCCGCGCGGCGGCTACGCGCTGACCTCGGCGCGGTAGGAAAAGCGAATAGCGAAATCGCGAATAGCGAATAGTAAAGGGCGTGACGGGCAGGCCCGGCCGTCCCTATTCCCTATTCGCTACTCCCTATTCGCTGTTCGCCTTCAGCGCCGCTTCGATGAGGCGGTCGAGGCCGCGGCCGAACTCGGCCGCGTCGGGCGGCGGCTCGCCGTCGAGGATGCAGGCCTCGGCGTAGAGCATCAGCGCGGCGTCGTCGATCAGCGGGGAGGAGGGCGCGCTGCGGAAGCGCTCGGCGAGGCCGGCGATCACCTTGTGCCCCGGATTGATCTCGAGCACCGGCCTCGCGCGGTCGGCCTTGTCGCCCTGGCGGACGAGGAGCCGCTCGAGCTGGCGGTCGAGGCCGGAATCGGCGGCGACGAGGCAGACCGGGCTGTCGGTCAGGCGCTCGGAGAGGGTGACGGCGGAGACGCGGTCGCCGAGCGCTTCCTTGAAGCGGGCGGCGAGGGTTGCGACGGCCGCGCGATTGGCGGGCTCGGCCTTCGTCTCGGCCGGGCCGAGGAGCGAGAGGTCCGCCGCGCCCTGCGTCACCGACTTGAAGGGTTTGCCCTCGAAGCCGAGCGAGGTGCGCACCCAGAAGGCGTCGATCGGGTCGCTGAGCAGCAGCACCTCGACCCCGCGCTGGCGGTAGCCCTCGAGATGGGGGCTGGCCAGGATCGAGGCCTCGCTGTCGCCGAGGGCGTAATAGATGGCGGTCTGGCTGGGTTTCAGCGCGGCGAGATAGTCGCCGAGCGAGCGCCAGCCCTCGCCGGCGGTGGTCTTGAAGCGGGCCAGCTTGAAGAGCGCGTCGCGCCGCGCGGGGTCCTCGTAGAGCCCCTCCTTGAGGACGGGCGCGAAGGCGTCCCAGATCCTGGCGAAGGTTTCGGGCTGCTCCCTGGCGGTCTTCTCGAACTCGGCGAGGAGGCGCGTGGTCACCGCCTTGCCTATGGCGGCGAGCGCGGGGTCCTTCTGCAGCATCTCGCGCGAGAGGTTGAGCGGCAAGTCCTCGGAGTCGATGACGCCGCGCACGAATCTGAGCCAGGGCGGCAGGATGTCGGCCTCGTCGGTGATGAAGACGCGGCGGACATAGAGCTTCAGCCGGCCGCGGCGCTCGGGCGCGAAGAGGTCGAGGGGCTTCTCGGCCGGCACGAAGAGGAGCACCGAATATTCGCTCCGCCCCTCGGCGCGGTAGTGGAGCGTCAGCGCGGGCTCGGCGAAATCGCCGGCGATGTGGCGGTAGAGGCTCGCATACTCCTCGGGCCTCACCGCGCTCTTCGGCAGGCGCCAGAGCGCGGTGCCGTCGGCGAGGGTCTTGTCGGTCGCCCCGTCCTCGAGCCGCAGCACGATCGGCACGTTTATGTGCGCGGAGTACTCCTCGACGATTCGCTCCAGCGTGTCGGGGTCGGCGTAGTCGCGGCCGGACTCGGAGAGGTGGAGCACGATGCGCGTGCCGCGCTTCGGTGCGTCGGCCGGATCGGCCGGCTCGACGGTGAAGGCGCCTTTGCCGTCGGACGACCAGTGCCAGGCCTCGCCGGGCTTGAGGGCCGGCGCGCTGAAGACGTCGACCCGGTCGGCGACCATGAAGGCCGAATAGAAGCCGACGCCGAACTGGCCGATCAGCGCGCTCCCCTCAGCCGACTTGCCGAGCCCCTCGATGAAGGCCTTGGTGCCGGAGCGGGCGATCGTGCCGAGATTGTCGATGAGCTCCTGCCGGTCCATGCCGATGCCGTTGTCCTCGACCGTCAGGCGGCTGCCTTTCGCATCGGGGACGAGGCGGACGCGGAAGCTTGCGTCCTCGCCGAGAAGGTCGGGCCGGTCGAGCGAGAGCGTGCGGAGGCGCTCGCAGGCGTCGGCGGCGTTGGAGACGAGCTCGCGGAGGAAGATCTCGGGCCTGGAATAGACCGAGTGCACCATGAGGTGCAGGAGGCGGGAGACCTCGGCATCGAAAGAGCGGGTCTCGCTCGCGGGCGGCGCGGTGTCGGTCATGAACGGTCCGGGGTATCCCTCTCGGGCAAAATCCGGCGCTCATATCGCCGCGGCGCGGTCTTTTTCAAGCCCGGAGTCTTCGCCGCGCGTGCAGGCACAAAAAAGGCCGGCTTCGGCCGGCCTAGATCAACCTTTGGGGGATCGAACCTTGCTCAGAAAGGTGGTCCGGCTCGGCGAAGATGTTCCGGGGGGCTGGGGGGCTGAGATTACCGGAAGCCTCCACCGAACCGGACCGTCTGAGGCAACGATAGGATGATCGTTTCGGTCCGTGGCTGAGGCAGGGCCGAAAAAGGGCGAAATCAAGGTATCTTTCAGTCAGACACAGAACGAGGGGGTTGCCAGAGTCAGGCGGTGGGCCGATCATGACCGGCCAATGACGGTGGAGCGGATATGCGCGAGGGCGAAGACATCGAGCGATTCGGCGGCGGCGCGATCTCCATCGGCCGCGCCGCCCGAAGCCCCCAGCGGCCGCTCGCTCTCCCGGTCACCTTCACCCGTTCCGAGCTCAACGAGATCCTGAAACTCTACGGCCGCAAGGTGGCGAGCGGGGAATGGCGCGACTACGCCATCGACCTCCTCAGCGACCAGGCGGTGTTCTCGATCTACCGGCGCGCCTCCGAGGTGCCGATGTTCCGGGTGGTCAAGCGGCCGGAGCTCGCGCGGAAGCAGGGCGCGTTCAGCGTGATCGCGGCGACCGGGCTCATCATGAAGCGCGGCCACGACCTCGCGCGCGTGCTGCGCGTGCTCGACAAGGGGCTGAGCCTCGTCGGGGCGTGAGCCGACTTTTTCCTCCCCCTGAAAGGGGGAGGTGGCACGAAGTGCCGGTGGGGGTAAGTCCCGCCTGCGCACGGCCGAAAGGTCACTTACCCCCACCGACTGCTACGCAGTCACCTCCCCCTTTAGGGGGAGGAAAGGCAAAAGAAAAGGGCGCGGGGGTTAGCCGCGCCCTTCGTATTTCCGAGGATGGTCCTCGCCTTATTCGCGATTGCCGAACAGGCGGAGGAGCATCAGGAAGAGGTTGAGGAAGTCGAGGTAGAGCGCGAGAGCGCCCATGATCGCCTTCCGGCCGGCGACGGTGCCGTCGTCCCCGACGTAGTACATCTCCTTGATCTTCTGGGTGTCGTAGGCGGTGAGGCCGGTGAAGATCACCACGCCGAGCACCGACACGATCCAGCCGATCATGTCCGAGCCGAGGAAGATGTTCACGATCGAGGCGATGATGATGCCGATCAGGCCCATGAACAGGAAGCTGCCCACGCCCGTCAGGTCACGCTTGGTCGTGTACCCCCAGAGGCTCATCGCGCCGAACATCGCCGCGGTGATCGCGAACACCTGGAAGATGCTGCCGAGCGAGTAAATGGCGAAGATCGTCGCCAGCGAGACGCCGACGAGGCCCGCATAGACCCAGAAGGTGGTCTGCGCGGCGCTGACGCTCATATGCTGGACGCGGAAGCTCAGGAAGAAGACCAGAGCCAGCGGGGCGAGCATGATCACCCAGACCAGCGGCGAGCCGAAAAGCGTCGCGCCGATCGCGGTGAAAGCCAGCGATCCGTCGGCCTGCTCGACGAAGCCGAGCCGGAACGTGCCCCAGGCCAGGGCCGCCGTCAGTACAAGGCCGGAAGCCATGTAGTTGTAGACGCGGACCATGTGGGCCCGGAGGCCCTCGTCAATAACCCCGACATCGGTGCGCGGAACGGA
>JADYYB010000264.1 GCA_020853895.1 Bauldia sp. | reverse complement strand
GTCTCGGAGACGCGCTTGCCCTGACCGGGGATGATCCCGCGCGGAACCTCGATCGTGCCCTTCCTTCCGATGACGGTGTAGAACCCGCCGCCATCGGCCCGGAACGAGCCGCTGACCATTCCGATGCGGCCGCCCGAGAATTCGAGGATGCCGGCGGTGGTCATGTCGACGCCGAACTTCGCGTCGAGCTCCCACCAGCCGCGGACGCGCTCGGGCGCCTCGCCGAAGATCATGCGGCAGATCGAGACGCCGTAGCAGCCCATGTCGAGAAGGACCCCGCCCCCGAGGTCGGGGATGAAGCGCACGTTCGCCGGATCGGCGGGGCCGGCGAGGTTCGCCGAGAGATGCGTCCGCACCTCCACGACCTCGCCGATCGCGTCGCCGTCGATCAGCTCGCGGACGCGCCGGTGCTGGGGATGGAAGCGATACATGAACGCCTCCATCAGCGGCCGGCCGAGCGTGCGGCAGTCGTCGACCAGCCGCTCCGCCTCCGGCGCGGTCACGGTCAGCGGCTTCTCGCAGAGCACAGCCTTGCCCGCCGCCGCGGCCTTGCGGCTCCACTCGGCGTGCAGCGAATTGGGGAGCGGGTTGTAGATGGCGTCGATCGCCTCGTCCTCGATCAGCGCCTCGTAGCCCGGCACCACGCGCGCGATGCCCAGGCGCTCGGCGAACGCCCTCCCGCGCGCCTCGTCGCGACTGGCGACCGCCGCGAGCGTCCCATTCCGCGAGGCGCGGATCGCCGGCCCGACCGCGCTCGCCGCGATCGCCGACGCCCCGAGGATGCCCCATCTGAGTCTCTTCTCGATCGGCCTGGCCACCTCTTAACCGCCCCCTTGCGGGGCGGTCGAAACTGCGAAGCCTATGGCGGAGCAGTTTCGGGTGGGGGTCTCGGTGCCCCGGAACGCTCGGCGACAGGACTGCCCACCCCCTCCCCAAACCGCTGCGCGGTTTGGACCTCCCCGCAAGGGGGAGGTTAGGGGTTGGCGCTCGACGGTCACGCCCGCACCTCCGGCCGCTGCAGCTTCGGCGGCACGTTGCCCATGATGATCATGCCGAGGACCTCGTCCTTGGTGACCTCCGTGGTGCGCGCCGTGGCGACCAGCCGCCCGTTCTTCATCACGCTGATCCGGTCACCGAGGTCGAACACGTCGTGGATGTCGTGGCTGATGAGGAAGATGCCGATCCCCTCCGACTTGAGCTGCCGGATCAGCTGGCCGACCTGCGCGGTCTCCGCCGGACCGAGCGCGGCGGTCGGCTCGTCCATGATCAGGATGCGGGCGTTGAAATGGATCGCGCGGGCGATGGCGATCGACTGGCGCTGCCCGCCCGAGAGCGCCTTCACCGGATCCTTGAAGCGCCGGAAATGCGGGTTGAGGCGGCCCATCACCTTGCGGGTCGCGTCCTCCATCGCCGCGTCGTCGAGCGTCCCCCAGCGGGTCAGGAGCTCGCGCCCGAGATACATGTTCGCCGCCGCGTCGACATTGTCGGTCAGCGCGAGCGTCTGGTAGATCGTCTCGATCCCGTAGGACTTGGCGTCGCGCGGATTGTTGATCGTGGCGGGCGTGCCGTTGATGAGGATCTCGCCCGAATCCTTCCGGTAGGCGCCGGAGAGGATCTTGATCAGCGTCGACTTGCCCGCCCCGTTGTGCCCGACCAGCCCCACCACCTCGCCCGGGTAGAGCGTGATGGTGACGTTCTCGACCGCGTGGATGCCGCCGAAGGCGAGGCGGATGTTGCGCATCTCGACCAGCGGGCTGCCATTCGCGCTCATGCCCGCGCCCTCCGCCGGTAGATGGTGTCGAGGGCGACCGCGAGCACGAGGACCACGCCCACCACCATCTGCTGGAGCGGCGTCTCGAGCCCCATCAGCACCATGCCCGACTGGAGCGACTGCATCAGCACCGCCCCGAGGACCGCGCCCGCGATGGTGCCCACCCCGCCGCCGAGCGAGGTGCCGCCGATCACCGCCGCCGCGATCGTATAAAGCTCGTCGAGCGTGCCGGCCGCGTTGGTGGCGGAGTCGAGACGGGCGGTCGCGATGGTCGAGGCGATGCCGACCAGCGCACCCATCAGCATGAACACCTTCATCGTCACCCAGCGGGTGTTGATCCCGCTGAGCTCGGCCGCCTCGGGGTTCCCGCCGATCGCGAAGACGTAGCGGCCGAACCGCGTGCGCCGGGCGATGAAGGTCATCACCAGCGCGACGCCGAGGGCGATCAGGACCGGGATGGCGATGCCGTGGGCGATGAAGAGCCCGCCTTCGGGGATCGGGATGTTGTTCGCCTGCGCGTAGTTGCGGGCGATGATCGGCGGCCACGGGTAATTGTTCACCAGGAGCACGAAGCCGACGATGACCGCGCAGACCACGGCGCCGACGAGCGTCTCCGCCCATAGCGGGCGGCGCGGCAGGTTGAAGCGGACCTTCCGCTGTCGCGCCAGTGCGAGCCCGCCTACGACGAGAACGCAGGCCGCGATGCCGATCAGCCAGGTGAGGTTGGCGCCGAGCGCTCCCGCGGGTCCCCCGCCGAGGAGCTTGTAGGTCGAATCCATCGGCGCGACCGTGCGGCCGCTGGTGATCCACCAAGCCGCGCCACGCCAGACCATGAGCCCGCCCAGGGTGACGATGAAGGACGGGATGCCGACGAAGGCGATCAGGAAACCGTGCAGGCCGCCGATCAGCGCGCCGGCGACCACCCCGACCGCCACCGCGATGATCCAGGTCAGCGGATGCCCGAAGCCCAGATATTGCGGCAGGATCTGGACCTGGGTGACCGCCATCAGCATGCCGACAAAGCCGAGGATCGAGCCGACGGAGAGGTCGATGTTGCGGGTGACGATGACCAGCACCATGCCCGTCGCCATCACCGCGATCGAGGCGGTCTGCACCGACATGATCCAGAGATTGCGCGGGCGGAGGAAGACCCCCGACCACCAGTTGAAGGTGCCGGGCGGCGACAGGCGCCAGGCGGAGAGGATGTGGAAGACGATCCAGATGAGGACCAGCGCGACGACCATCCCGATCAGCCGGGGATCGATCTCCGTGGCGCGCAGGAAGCGCCGCACCCAGCCGACATTGGGGTCGGCGGGAGCGGCGGTGGTGGTCACGGGGACTGTCACGTCGGCCATGCGTCACCGGTTCGTTGCGACCCGGCGCACCTTGAAGAAGGCGCGCCGGGTCGGATGAGCCTGGGCTAGTTGCAGGCCGCGACGGTGCCGGCGGCGACGCCCTGGCAGACCACATCCTTGGCCACCCAGCCGGCGTCGATCACCAGATTGAGGTTGTCCTGGGTGATCGGAACCGGCGCCAGCAGCACCGAGTGCATGCTTTCCCCACGCGGGCCGTCGGAGAAGATCACGTGGTTGGGGATCGCGTCCATCGCGGTCCCGCCGGCGAGCGCCACGGCGATCTCGCCCGCGACGCGCCCGAGCTCGCGCGCGTCCTTCCACACCGACACGGTCTGCGTGCCGAGCGCGATGCGGTTGAGCGCGGCGAAGTCGCCGTCCTGGCCCGAGACCGGGACCGAGCCGGCGAGACCCTGCGCGGCGAGCGCCGCGATCGCGCCGCCGGCGGTGCCGTCATTGGAGGCGACGACGGCGTTGATGGCGTTGTTGTTGGCGGTCAGGAACTGCTCCATGTTCCGCTGCGCGTTGGCCGGCAGCCAGCCGTCGGTATAGGCCTCGCCGACATTCTTGATCGCGCCCGAATCGACCGCCGCCTGCAGCACCTCCATCTGGCCGGCGAAGAGGAAGTCGGCGTTGGGGTCCGCGCCGTTGCCCTTGATGAAGACGTAGTTGCCGGCCGGCTGGACTTCGAACACCCCGCGCGCCTGCAGGCGTCCGACCTCCTTGTTGTCGAAGGTGATGTAGAACGCGTACGGGTCCTCGATCAGCCGGTCGTAGCCGATGACCGGGATGCCTTCGCGCTCGGCGCTCTCGATGGCCGGCCCGATGGCCTCCGAATCCCAGGCGAGGATGATGAGCGCCTCCGCGCCCTGCGAGATCAGCTGCTCGACGTCGGTCAGCTGCTTGGCGGCCGAGGATTGGGCGTCGGCCGAGATGTAGGTGGCGCCCGCCGCCGTCAGCGCGGCGACGATGGCCGCTTCGTCGGTCTTCCAGCGTTCTTCCTGGAAATTGGCCCACGACACCCCGACGATTTGCGCGGATGCCGGGCCGGCGAGGACGGCCATGCCGACCGTCGCCAGACATGCTGTCAGGAGCTTCTTCATAACTTTCCTCCCGTCCCTTTCGGAGATGACCGCGAAAGAGCGGTCATAGATGCCGGATCAGCAGGTTCTCCAAGTATTCCTGCCGTCCGGATTTCGGTTTGGGTTCGAAGGCCTCTCTGTCCAGTCTCGCGGCGATCTCCTCGAGCGTCCGCTTGCCCGCGAGGATCGCTTTCCCTTCGGGCGAATTCCAGGCCGCGTAGCGGTCCTCGACGAAGCGGCCGATGCGGCCGTCCTCGATCAGCTTCGCCGCCGTCTTGAGCGCATGTGCGCACGCGTCGAGCCCGCCGACATGGCCGTGGAGGAGGTCCTCCGGCTCGAGCGACTGGCGCCTGATGCGCGCGTCGAAATTGAGCCCCCCGGTGGTGAACCCGCCGCTCTTCAGCAAGTGATAGAAAGCGACCGCCATCTCGGCGGCGTTGGTCGGGAACTGGTCGGTGTCCCAGCCCGACTGGTAGTCGTTGCGGTTGATGTCGACCGAGCCGAAGACGCCGAGCGCGATGGCGAGCGCCACCTCATGCTCGAAGCTGTGGCCCGCGAGCACCGCGTGCGCCACCTCGATGTTGACCTTCACCTCGCGTTCGAGCCCGTACCTCGCGAGGAAGCCGAAGACCGACGCGACGTCGAAATCGTACTGGTGCTTGGTCGGCTCCTGCGGCTTCGGCTCGATCAGGATCGTGCCCGGGAAGCCGATCCTGTGCTTGTATTCGACGATCAGCGCGATGAACCGGCCGAGCTGGTCGAGCTCGCGCTTGAGGTCGGTGTTGAGCAGCGTCTCGTAGCCCTCGCGCCCGCCCCACACGACATAGTTCGCCCCGCCGAGCTGGTGCGTGACATCGATCGCCGTCTTCACCTGCGCGGCCGAATAGGCGAACACGTCCGGGTCCGGATTGGTCGCCGCTCCGGCCATGAAACGCCTGTCGTGGAAGAGGTTGGATGTTCCCCAGAGGAGCCTGATGCCGGTGTCGGCCATCTTCTTCTGGAGGTAGCCCGCCATCTCGCGGACGTTCTTCCCGTACTCGCGGAGCGAGGTCCCTTCCGGCGCGATGTCGCGGTCGTGGAAGGTGAAGAACGGCACGCCGAGGAGGTGCAGCATCTCGAAGGCGGCGTCCGCCTTGACGCGCGCATGGGCGAGGTCGTCGCCGAACCACGGCCGCTCGATCGTCTGCCCGCCGAACGGGTCCGCGCCGCTGAAGCCGAAGCTGTGCCAGTAGCAGACCGCCGGCCGGAGATGGTCCTCCATCCGCTTGCCGAGGATCAGCGCGTCCTTGTCGTAGTGGCGATAGGCCAGCGGGTTGTCGCTGTCCGGTCCCTCGAAGCGCACCGGGGCGAGGTTTCCGAAGAAGCCGGTCGAGCTCACGCAGTCGCTCCTTTGAGGGCGGGATAGAGCCGGCGCCAGTTCTCGTAGGCGTCGGCGAAGACGGCCCTGAGGCCGGTATCGGGCTCGATCGTCTCGACGATGTCGGGCGGCGCGCAGACCGCGACCGGGTCGGCGCCGGTGGCGGCGATCATCCCGAGCCTCGCTGCCCCGAAGGCGGCGCCGAAATCGCCCTTCGCGGGCACGTCCACGGGAAGACCGAGGACGGTTGCGATGAGCCGCAGCCAGTAGCGCGAGCGCGACCCGCCACCGACCGCGATCACGCGCGGCGGGCGGGTGCCGGTCGCCGCCAGCGCCTCGAGATTGTCGCGGAGCGCAAAAGCGACGCCTTCCAGCACGCTCTGAGTCAGCGCCTTCTGGTCCGCGTCGAGGTCGATGCCGGCGAACGCCCCGCGGATCGCGGCGTCGTTGTGCGGGGTCCGCTCGCCGGAGAGGTAGGGCAGGAACTGGACTCTGGAGGGCGGCCGGAGATCCGGCCCGAGCGCGTCGGTCAGCGCCGCCGCGCTCCGGCCGGTGACGCCCGCGAGCCATTCGAGCGAGCCGGTGGCCGAGAGCATCACGCCCATCTGGTGCCAGGTCTTGGGCAGCGCGTGGCAGAACGTGTGGACCGCGCTCGTGACGTTCGGCCGGAAACTGCCGATCACCGCGAAGAGGACGCCAGACGTGCCGAGCGAGAGGAACGCCGACCCCGGCGCGACCGCCCCGATTCCGCACGCCGACGCCGCGTTGTCTCCCGCCCCGCCGGCGATGATCGCGCCCGGCTGGATGCCCCAGCGCCGCGCCAGCTCGGGCCTGAGCGCGCCGCTCGGCTCGGTCCCCTCGACGAGCGCCGGCATGTGCTCGAGCGTGAGGCCAGTGGCGGCGAGAAGCTCGGCCGACCAGCGCCGCGCGCCGACCTCGAGCCACGACGTGCCCGACGCGTCGGACATGTCGGAGACCGCCTCGCCCGAGAGCCACAGCCGCACGTAGTCCTTCGGCAGGAGCACGCGCCTCGTCTCCTCGAAGACCCTGGGCTCGTGCCGCTTCACCCATGCGAACTTCGGCGCGGTGAAGCCCGGGAAGACGACATTGCCGGTGAGGTCGCGGAAGCATGCCCGTCCGTCGAGCTCGGCGGCCTCCTCGGCCGCGCGCGTGTCGTTCCAGAGGATCGCCGGCCGGAGCGGCTTGTCGTGCGCGTCGAGGAGCGTCGCGCCATGCATCTGCCCGGAAAGGCCGATGCCGGCGACGGCCGAGAGCGCGCCCGCCTCCTTCTCGCGGAGCTCGTCCAGCGCGTTCTCGACCGCATGGATCCAGTGCCCGGGGTCCTGCTCCGACCAGCCGGGACGCGGACGGGAGACCGGGAGCGAAGCCGTGGAGGTCGCCGCCAGCCCGCCCCCGTCATCGATGAGCACCGTCTTCACGCCCGAAGTGCCGATGTCGATGCCGAGGTGCATGAGCGGCGTACCTCAGCCCTGGCCGATAAAAAACGGGACGAGTTTCATGGGAGGTTGTCCCGAAAGAAAACGTCGATGCGGATACGCTCCTGGCCGGGGATGAGCGGATGCCCGTCGGCCTTGGCCTGGATCACGCGGATCGCGCTGCGGACCTCATGCCCGGCATCCTGGTTGATGACCGCGTCGAACGTGCCCGAGACGAGCGCCTGGCGGCTGTCCTCGGTCAGCTCGTGCGCGACGGCCACGATGTGGTCGCGCCGCCCCGACTTCTCGAGCGCGGCGATCACGCCGCGATTGCCCGCCCCGAGGCTGTAGAGCCCGCCGATGTCGCCGTGCCTGTCGAGAAGCCGCGAGAGCTCCGCCTCGGCCAGCGCGGCGTCGTCGCGCGCCTCGATCGGCGGCAGGAGCTCGAGCCCCGGATATTCGTTGCGGATGACCTGCTCGAAGCCCATCCGCCGCTCGACATGATCGCGGAGCAGCATCGAGCCGGCGACGATCCCAACCTTGCCCTTGCGGTGCATGAAACGGCCCACAAGCGTAGCCGCCGTGCGGCCTGCGGCGGTGTTGTCGATGCCCGAGAAATGGAGCCGCCGGGAGGTCGGCACGTCGGAGACGAGCGTCACCACGTCGACCCCGCGGTCGACCAGATCGTTGATCGCCCCGCGCACCTTGGGCGCGTCGGTGGCCACCACGACCACCGCGATGAAGCGGTCCGGATCGACCACCTTGAGCGCCTCGGCGAGCTTCGTCCCGTCGAAGGCCGGCACCACCACGCGCTCGATCTCGACCCGGCTCGACCCCGGATGGGCGGCGATGGTCCGCACCTCGGCCTCGAGCGCGCGGATGAACTCGCCCGGGCCCTCGGGCACGATGAAGCAGATCGGATAGGTGCGGTTCTTGGCGAGATTGGCGGCGGCGACGTCGCGCCGGTAGTCGAGCCGCTGGATGGCGGCTTCCACCCGCTCGACGGTCGCCGGCCGCACGCCGGACCGGCGGTTCAGGACGCGGTCGACCGTGGCCAGGCTGACCCCGGCCTCGGCTGCTAGCTGATGAACCGTAACACGACCCAAGGCGTCCCCCACGCCCCCTCACCCCTCAACTAATCACCGAATCTGAGGTACGTCAATCAATGCGCTTTCGGCCGATGCCGACGGCGCGGCGGCGTATCGGCGAGCGGTCGCCGCGCCTTGCCCTTTGGCCGCGTCCGCCGCTTCAATGGACTGGGAGGATTGAGATGAAGACCCGGAACGCCGCCCGGCTGGGCACCACCCTCTCCGAGATCGGCTTCGGCGCCTGGGCGATCGGCGGCGAGTGGGGCGAGGTCAGCGAGGCCGACGCCGCGGCGGCGCTCAACGCCGCCCTCGACGCCGGCACGAGCGTCATCGACACCGCCGACGTCTATGGCGACGGCCGCTCCGAGCGGATCATCGCCAAGGTACTGGACGCGCGCGGCGGAACGCGCCCCTTCGTCGCCACCAAGGCCGGCCGCCGCCTCCGCCCGCACCTCGCCGACGGCTACGACGAAGCGAACCTCCGCGCCTTCGCCGAGCGGAGCCGCGAGAACCTCCGCGCCGAGCGGCTCGACCTCCTGCAGCTCCACTGCCCGCCGGCCGAGATCTACTACCGGCCCTCGGTCTTCGGCGCGCTCGAGGCGATGAAGTCGGACGGGCTCATCGCGGCCTACGGCGTCAGCGTGGAGAAGGTCGAGGAGGGCCTGAAGGCGATCGAGTATCCCGGCGTCGCGAGCGTCCAGATCATATACAACCTCTTCCGCCAGCGCCCCGCCGCGCTCTTCTTCCGCGAGGCCCACGCGAAGGGCGTCGCGATCATCGCCCGCGTGCCGCTGGCGAGCGGCCTCCTCACCGGCAAGCTGACGCGCGAGTCCACCTTCGCGCCCCGCGACCACCGCAACTTCAACCGCCACGGCGAAGCCTTCGACGTCGGCGAGACCTTTGCCGGTGTCCCCTACGAGGAGGGCCTCGCCACCGTCGACGAACTCCGCCCGCTGGTCCCCGCCGGCACGACCATGGCCGCCCTCGCCCTCCGCTGGATCCTGATGAACGAGGCGGTCACCACCGTCATCCCCGGCGCCAGGAACGCCGCCCAGGCCGGGGCCAACGCCTCCGCCGCCGCCCTCCCGGCGCTGCCACCGGCGACGATGGAAGCCATCGCCGCGATCTACCGGCGCCGCATCGCGCCTTTCGTGCACCAGCGCTGGTGAGGCGTTCGCCTCACGGTTTCCACGCCACGCGCTGAGACAACCGGGCCGCACCGTTCGCCTTGCTAAGGGCGGGGTCGAATGGCTATATCCTGCCCTCAGGCCGCGCGACCAACGGCCTCCGCTCCCTTCGTCTAGCGGTTAGGACGGCGCCCTCTCACGGCGCAAACAGGGGTTCGATTCCCCTAGGGAGCGCCATCTTCTTCCTGCCCACCAATCGCCATCGTCCGACCGACCGGCTGCCCTTGCCCCGTCTGAATGGTCCGTCAACCTGCCACCTGCGGCACCACGGGCATTCAGGTCAGGACATGCTTCTCAGTCGCATTCGTATCGGCGCGGCGGCGCTGGCGGCAATCACGCCACTCGTCGTCTCGACCCCCGCTTCGGCGATCTTCGAGTCGACATTCCCTCAGGCACTCTCGGTGCAGGAAAGCTCGGGGAAATCGATTCTCGTGGCGTGCGTCGGCGTCCTCACAGGGTTCTTCCACGCAGGAGTCGACGAGGAGACCCGGAGCCAGCATCCGGAGGAAGTGCAGCGGTCGGAAGCGGCCATGACGACCCTCACCGAAGCCGCGCACCAGCGTCTCCTCTCGGAAGGCCTTTCTCCGGAGGAGGCCGAACGGCTTTTCTCGGCCTTCACCGGGACCTACCGGACCGAGTTGACCGCCTACCTGGAACTACCGGTGGAGCAGCAGAACGATGCGGATCTCCGCGCGATCTATTTGTTCTCGCTTCCGATCTGCGCCGAATTGGCCGACTACCTTGCTCGCCCAGCCGAAGGTGGTCCGTGATGCCGAGCGGGGCGCCGGCCTACCCGTAAGAATACCCCGTCGCCGCCGCGATCGGGATGAGCGCGCCGAAGGCGCCGTAGGCGTTGGGGCGAAGGCCGGTGACGGCGGCCATGCGGTAGAAGACGCTGCGGTACCAGGGCGGCGGGGCGACGATCACCGGGCGGCGCGAGCCCGGCACGCCGTCGAACATCTCGATCCCCGCCTCCTGCCAGCGCTTCAGGACATGGGCGAGGTCGTCCTGGATGCGGTTGGCGGCGGTGATGATGTGGCACTCGCGGATGCCGGAGGCGATGAGCCGCCCGCCGGACGGAAAGTCCTGCGGGAAGACGACCCAGCGATTGTCGTAGCGCCCCGGCGAGGGCGAGCCTTCGAGCCGCCGCGAGTCGAGGAGGAAGACCGGCGCGGGATCGGCGCCCGGCGTCACGTGGTCGGCGAGCGCGATAAGGGCGTGGATCAGCGAGGTGTTGTCGATCACCGGCGACTGCACCGAGTGCACGCCGTTGAAGAGCGGCACCGGCGCGAAGCCGCGCCGCGACAGCGCCGCGCCCGCCGCGACGGCGAGATCGCCCGGATAGTCGAGCACGATGCAGGCGCGGCGCTCCCCGGTCCCGGCCGAGATCGTCCGCGCATGGTCGTCGACGATCCTGCCGCCGGCGTTGAGGAGATCGGTCGCGTGGGCGGTGCCGACGATGTTGCGCATCGCGCCCTGGGCGAAGAGCGTCGGCTTGGCCCAGTCGCTCCACTCGTGGTCGCCGGCCCATCTATTGAAGCATTCGACCGGGGTCATGCCCGCCTCCTGCAGCTGTGTCGCGAAGGATGAAGACCGGCGCGTCGAGGGCGTCGATGTCGATCATCGGCCGGTGCGAGACGCGCCCATAGGCGCCGATCACGTCGGTGCCCAGCGTATAGACGCCGATGCACGGATAGGCCGGCTCGCTGGCCGAGCCGATGTTCGAGGGGCTGAAGCGCGCCTGCGCGATCCAGTGCTTGCGGAAGAGCCCGGCCCGGAGCCGCGCCTGCCGGAGCTTCTTCCGCGGCGTGACGCCCGGCACGCCGACCCCCTCGCCCACCCGCCCGTAGACCG
>JADYYB010000263.1 GCA_020853895.1 Bauldia sp. | reverse complement strand
CCGGTCGAGGCCGCGCCGGTGGCAGATGCACCTGCGGCCGAAGAGGCCGTGGTCGAGGAGATGGCTGCGGTCGAGGCCGCACCCGCAGTGGACGCACCTGCTGCCGAAGAAGCTGCGGTCGAGGCTGCGCCGGCGGCGGAGGCCCCGACGGCCGAGGAGGCCGCGATCGACGCGATGACCGACGAGGGCGGTCACGAGCCGCCGGAGGCTTCGGCCGAGGCCGGCCCGGCGAGCGATGCGGCCGACGCAACGGCGCCTGAGGCGGCGTCGGTCGAGGTTCCGGCGGAGCCGCAATTCATCGAGATCTGGCGGCCCGGGCGTCCGGACCGCAACCGGCCGCGCCGGCCGAACGATCGTCCGCCGCGGCAGAACCGCGCGGCCGCTCTCGCCGACGGCGCGGCGCCGGCGACCGCCGATGGGGCGGCGGAAGGCGAGCACCGGCCGCGCGGGGATCGTCCCGATCGCGGGCCGCGCCGTGGCAAAGGCGGCGGGCAGCGCGGGGACGGGGCGGACGGCGAGCGGCAGGCGCGCGGGAAGCGGCCCGACCGGCGCGGGCGCGAGGATCGCGACAACCGGCGCCAGGACCGCGACGGCGCGCAGGCGGCCGATGGCCGCGAGCGGCCCAAGCGCGAGGACAGGCCGCCGCGCCGCGAGGAGCCGCGGCGCGAGCGGCCGATCGATCCCGACTCGCCCTTCGCGGCGCTCGCCGCACTCAAGGCCGATCTCGAGCGGCAGAAGCGCGGCTAGCGGGTGATAACGACACGCCGAATCGGGGAATCCAACCTCCCCCTCGAGGGGAGGTCGAAACCGCGCAGCGGTTTCGGGAGGGGGGCATCCTCCTTTCGACCTGCATTGAGCGGGTGGGACGGTCGTTCCCCCCTCCCGAAGCTGCTCGGCCACAGGCCTCGCACCTTCGACCTCCCCTCGAGGGGGAGGTTATCTCCACTCATCAGGCGATAGCGGAGATCTCGCCTGGAGCGCCAGCGGATCGACAAATGGCTGTGGTTCGCGCGCGTCGTGAAGTCGCGAACGGGCGCACAGCGGCTCACGGCCGAGGGCAGGGTGCGGGTCAACCGTGAGAAGACCCTCGAGCCCAGCCACCGGGTCAAGCCGGGCGACGTGATCACGATCGCCCTGCCGCGCGCGACGCGGGTGCTGAAGGTCGTGGGGCCCGGCGCCCGGCGCGGGCCGGCCGAGGAGGCGGCGACCCTTTTCGAGGATCTCTCGCCGCCGGCCGAGCCGCATGCGCCGGCCGTGCAGAGCGAGCCCGGCGCGGGGCGTCCGACCAAGCGCGACCGGCGCGCGATCGCGGCCCTAAAAAGGGGCGGCGGCGAGGATATTCCAGAGGATTGGGAATAACGGGCAAAACCGATCCGGCTTGCGACAACGGCCCGCGCCGCCGTTTCTTGCACCGATTCGGCAAACCGGCTAACCCAAGCCGCCCGCGCAGACCAGAGAGCCTTTCGGAGCCGCCGATTTGACCTATGTGGTGACCGACAATTGCATCCGCTGCAAGTACATGGACTGCGTGGAGGTGTGTCCGGTGGACTGCTTCTACGAGGGCGAGAACATGCTCGTCATCCACCCGGACGAGTGCATCGATTGCGGCGTCTGCGAGCCGGAATGCCCGGCCGACGCGATCAAGCCGGACACCGAGCCGGGGCTCGAGAAGTGGCTCAAGCTCAACACCGAGTACGCCAGCAAATGGCCCAATATCACAATCAAACGTGAAGGCCCCGCCGACGGCAAGGAATTCGAGGGCGTGGCGAACAAGCTCGAGCTCTATTTCTCGCCCGAACCGGGCCAGGGCGACTAGTTAACGCGCGGGCAGATCAAGGCTCTTCACGGATTGCGAAGAAGTTAACCGGCCGTGAGCCGGCTCTATTTCGGCCGCGCCCATAAAGCTTTGAAATTCCCGCATTTTGTGTTATATAAGACTCCCACGCCGACTGCTCGCGCCAGAGCTGACTGCCGACCCTCTCGGAAAGCGACCTGAGAGTTACAACTGACGGGTGATCGTCCATCCGTCAGCGGGCAATCGCCTTCGCAAAGGGCAGGAAGCCAGTTCCAATGCCGCAAGGCGCTCCGGTTGACGCTTGGAGGCGCGAACCGAGAAGACCGAGAGGGCCCAGCCTGCCTCAGCGCAGCAGGGGAAGCCTTCGAGGACAGTAGCCTCCGTCGGGAGTTCAACGCGCATGCCAACGTCCAAGAAGACTACGAGCAAGCACGAGTTCAAGGTCGGCGAGTACATCGTCTACCCGGCGCATGGCGTCGGGCAGATCACCGCCCTCCAGGACCAGGAAGTGGCCGGACTCAAGCTCGAGCTCTACGTCGTCAATTTCCAGAAGGACAAGATGACCCTTCGCGTGCCGGTGGCCAAGGCGAAGAGCGTGGGCATGCGCAAGCTCGCCGGTGACGCCACCGTCGAGAAGTCGCTCGAGGTGGTGCGCGGCCGCGCGCGCGTGAAGCGCACGATGTGGAGCCGCCGGGCCCAGGAATACGAGGCCAAGATCAATTCGGGCGATCTCCTCGCCATCGCCGAAGTGGTGCGCGACCTCTACCGGTCGGAGAACCAGCCCGAGCAGTCCTATTCCGAGCGCCAGCTCTACGAGGCGGCGCTCGACCGGATGAGCCGCGAGATCGCGGCGGTCGAGAAGATCTCGGAGACCGAGGCGGTCCGCCAGATCGAGCAGAATCTCGCCAAGAGCCCGCGCCGCCAGAAGGCCGCGGCCGAGGAGGCCGACGCCGAGGAGGCCCAGGAAGAGGCGGCCTAGCAGCCACCTTCCAGGCAGAGTTCGTTAACGATCGCCCGGCCGTCACGGCCGGGCGATTTGCTTTTGACACACCCCGCCCGGAACAAGGGCCCCGGTTCCGCCCTTGAGCCCATGAGCGCCGCGAGAGGCGGCAGCATTTCGCGGCGGGTGATGTCATGGCCAGTCACGACGGCGACCAGCGCGAGCTTGTCCGTGCCGCGATGCGGGCGCCCTATCTGGAGCGCGGCGAGGAGCAGTCGCTCGCCGCGGCGTGGCGCGAGGACGCGGACGCCGAGGCGCTCCATCATCTGACCGAGGCGCATCTTCGCCTGGTCCTCTCCACCGCGCGGCGCTTCCGCAGCTTCGGGCTGCCCTTCGCCGATCTCGTCCAGGAAGGGTTCGTCGGCCTCCTCGAGGCGGCGGCGCGGTTCGAGCCCGAGCGCGACGTGCGCTTCTCGACCTACGCGATGTGGTGGGTGCGGGCGGCGATGCAGGACTACGTGCTCCGCAACTGGTCGATCGTGCGCGGCGGGACGAGCTCCTCGCAGAAAGCGCTCTTCTTCAATCTCCGGCGCCTCCGCGCGAAACTCGCGCGGACGGGCGAAGCCGCCGGCAACCGCGTCCTCGGCGAGATCGCCTCGGCGGTCGGCGTGCCGGTCGCCGATGTCGAGCAGATGAACGCGCGGCTCGCCGGCCCGGACATCTCGCTCAACGCCCCGCTGCAGGAGACCGACGCGGCGTCGGACAGCCGGCAGGACTTCCTCGTCGACCGCGACCCGCTGCCCGACGAGATCGTGGTCGACGCGATCGACCAGGAGCGGCGGCGGAAATGGCTCCGCGAGGCGCTCGGCGAGCTCACCGAGCGCGAGCTCCGCATCGTGAAGGAGCGCCGCCTCCGCGAGGGCTCGGCGACGCTGGAATCGCTCGGCGCGAGCCTCGGCATCTCCAAGGAACGCGTCCGGCAGATCGAGACCAAGGCGCTCGACAAGCTGCGCGCCGCGCTCCTCCGCGAGCATCCCGAGGTCGAGGGCGCAGGCGGCCCGTCGGGGGACTAGCTGCAGTCTTAACCTCCCCCTTGCGGGG
>JADYYB010000262.1 GCA_020853895.1 Bauldia sp. | reverse complement strand
ATCAAGATCAAGGGCGCCGGCTTCAATGGCGGCCCGGTGCAGTTCGGCACGTTCCACAAGACCGGTCCGCTATTCCCGGCCTTCGACTTCAACGGACAGGCGATGGAGGACGTCGCCATGGGCCATGACGGAGCGTGGCAGGGCGGCGCCTCGTTCCAGCAGGCCACGGTCGAGTACCGGGTCTATCGCCGGCTGGCCGAGCTCGGCCACGATGTCGTCCCCTGCCTCGGCTACGGGCGCATCGCCAAGGGCGGCCTTCTCTCGTGGTTCGCGGTGTTCGACCACGAGCCGGGGCTGAGCAACGACATGCGCTACCCCACGCTCCCCCTCGAGCGCTGGGTCGACCTCAACACCCGGATCGGCGTCCTCCTCCATGACCTGGCGGTCAACCACGATCTCCTCGGCTTCTGCTGGTACTCGCTGCGGGCGAATGGCGGCTATCTGATCCGCGACCTGCACCCGTTCCGCTTCGCCGACCCCTACAACATGTCCCAGCTCAGCTGGGTCATGACCCTGTTCTTCGCCCTGCACATCCGCGGCAACGGCACGAAGTTCCGCGCGCTCCGGGTCAAGGACCCGAACGTGCCGGCCGACATTCACGTCCGGCAGTTCCGGCCGTTTCTCCCCGACGTGACGGTCGCCGACCACGACGATCTCATCAGGCGTCTTGTCACGCCCTACATGCTGAAGCGGCCCGAGGGCTTCGCCATCGAGCGCCTCATCGAAACCCTGCGCAGCAACCGGATCACCGCCGCGATGATGGACGCCTGCCCGGCAAAATTCTCCCGTCCGTGAGGAGAAGTCCTCCCCTCGCGGGGGGAGGACTCGTCGCGGCCGGGGCTAGGGCAGAACCGCCGGCGTCGTGAACACGTAGTCCCGGCTCGCCACCGGCACGTGGCAGGCGAAGCATTCCTGCGCGAAATTGGCGTCGGCGCCGAACGGGGTCTGCTCCGGCCCGAGCCAGCGTGCGTAGCCCCAGCCGCCGGTCGAGGCGTAGGCCGTCGTGTCCTTGATCATGAACTCGGCGTGGCGGAAGCCGTCCGGCACGTTGGCGGCGGCCCAGTTGGGATCGGCGCGCTGCGGGAAGACGAGCTTCCCGATTATCGTGCCCTCCGGCCACGGATTGGTCTGCCCGGCGCGCGCCGCCTCCACCGCGAGATCGTTGCCGATGATGATGCGCAGCGTGTTGTTGTCGGTGCGCGCGGAGACGCCGATCACCCTCCAGTCCTTGTAGCCCTCCGGCATGGCGATGCCGTTGGGCGCCGGCGCCACCGCGCCCTGCGCGAAGGCGGCCGTCGCGGCGCCGATCAGGGCGGCAGCGGCAATTAGTTTTCTCAACTTACCCTCCCCTTGCTGAACTGCTCTTGGAGCCCGGACCATCCGGCTCGGGGAAAGGTTAATGGCCGGCGGGCGCGGGGCAATCGAAACCGGACAGGGCCGCGGGCAGGTTCCGGAATAAATCCTATGCCGGCCGGCGAGGATGGACCTCACAGCCAATTCTATAGTCGTTCTAAGATGTTGGCATTGACGAACATGGCGCCTCGTAGGTATTTGAACCCCGTTCGGCCGCTTACGCCACGCGATAGACTGACGAGCGCGCCATAACTTTAGAATAGGTCAAATATTCGCTGCGGCTCGTTACGATGCGCCTTCCGCCATCCGAGCCCGGAACCCTGCTTTCGCGCCTCATGAGGACCAGCATGCTGAGATCGATCGCCGCCCCCGCCGCCGGCCTTGCCGCCGCCACCCTTCTTTCCGGCACCGCGCTCGCCGCCGAGCCCGCCGAGATCCTGAAGACCTATTCGGACATCGCCCACGCCACCTACGAGGACGCGCTCATCGGTGCGCGAGCCCTCGATGCAGCGGTCGACGCCTTCGTCGCCGCCCCGAGCGAGGCGGGCCTTGCCGCCGCCCGCGAGGCCTGGCTGGCCGCCCGCCCCGCCTATCAGCAGAGCGAGGCCTTCCGCTTCGGCAACCCGATCGTCGACGAGTTCGAGGGCAAGGTGAACGCCTGGCCGCTCGACGAGGGCCTCATCGACTATGTCGCGGCTTCTTATGGCGGCGAGTCCGACGCCAACGCCTTCTATACGCTGAACATCATCGCTAACGCCCAAATCAGCACCGGCGGGGAGACGCTCGACGCGACCGTGATCGACGCCGATCTCATCCAGGCGCTGCAGGAGTTCGGCGGGGTCGAGGCCAATGTCGCGACCGGCTACCACGCCATCGAGTTCCTGCTCTGGGGCCAGGACCTCAACGGCACCGGCCCGGGCGCCGGCGACCGTCCCTTCACCGACTACGACGCCGCCAACTGCACCAACGGCAATTGCGACCGCCGGGCGGCCTATCTCGCCGCCGCCAGCGACCTCCTCGTCACCGATCTCGAATACATCGTCGGCGAGTGGGCCGAGGGCGGGCCGGCGCGCGCGAACCTCGTGGACGGCGACCCGGAAGCCGGCCTCGCCGCCATCGTCACCGGCCTCGGCTCCCTCTCCTATGGCGAGCTGGCCGGCGAGCGCACCAAGCTCGGTCTTCTCCTCCACGACCCGGAGGAGGAGCACGACTGCTTCTCCGACAACACCTTCAACTCGCATTTCTACGACGTGGTCGGGATCCTCAACGTCTATGACGGCCGCTATACCCGCCTCGACGGCTCGATCGTCGAAGGGCCGAGCCTGGCCGAGCTGGTCACCGAGACCGACGCCGCGCTCGGCGCGGAGATGCTGGAGAAGCTCGACGCCACCTTCCAGGCCGCGAGCGCGCTGAAGGCGCGCGGGGAGACCGTCGAGGCCTACGACCAGATGATCGCCGAGGGCAACGCGGAGGGGAACGCTGTCGTCCAGGCGCTGGTCGACGGGCTCGTCGACCACACCCGCTCGATCGAGCGCGTGGTCGCCGCGCTCGGCCTCGACAACGTGACGATCGAGGGCTCCGACTCCCTCGACAACCCCAACGCGGTCTTCCAGTAGACCCGGCAATCGGCAATCGGCAGTCGGCAGTCGGCACTCTTTCCCCCTCCCCCCTTGTGGGGAGGGCCGGGGTGGGGGCCGAGCGGCAAGCGAGGCACAAATTAAGAAATCCCACGCTGAAGCTTGTGGTCACCGTGGGATCTTCAATCCTCGCTTGCCGCGAGGCCCCCTCCCATCCTCCCCCACAAGGGGGGAGGGGTTGAGGGGTTCGACATAAAGCACGCGCCAGAGAGGCGCTCGTTGTGAAACTGAAGCAGTCGCTCATCCTCCTGCTCGCCGCCTTCGCGACGAGCGGCGCCGCCATCGCCGCCGGAGCGGCGGTCGCCGCCCGCGCCGACCTCTCGGAGACCGACCGCGCGCGGGTCGCCGCCGTGACCACGCCCGCGATCAGCTTCGAGGCGGCCGAGGGCTTCGAGGCGATGCAGGCCGGCGCGACGACCTCGACCCGTCCGGTCAGCACCAACGCCTTCTCCTTCTTCTCCCAGAACCTCTCCTTCGAGGATCAGCAGCGCTTCGTCATCGGCAACGGCCTCTTCCGCAAGACCTGGGTCTCCTCGCCCGCCTCGACCCAGGCCTCCGACGGGCTCGGCCCGCTCTTCAACGCCCGCTCCTGCCAGGGCTGCCACATCAAGGACGGCCGCGGCCACGCGCCGGCGACCGTCGGCGGCGAGACCCTTTCGATGGTCGTCCGCCTCGCCGTACCCGACCCGGCCGACCCGGCGCGCGCCATCCCCGACCCGACCTACGGTTCCCAGCTCCAGGACTCGGCCGTGGCCGGGATCGACCCCGAGGCGCGCATCCGCATCACCTACGAGGACGTGCCGGTCGCGCTGAACGGCGGCGAGACGGTCACTCTGCGCCGCCCGACGCTGACCCTCGACGACCCCGCCTTCGGCCCGCTCGACGAACACCTCATGACCTCGGCGCGCATCGCCCCGCCGATGATCGGCCTCGGCCTCCTCGAGGCGATCCACGAGGACGACATCCTCGCCCGCGCCGATCCCGAGGACGCCGACGGCGACGGCATCTCCGGCCGCATCGCCTGGCTGGCCGGGCCGAGCGGCGAGCCCCTGCTGGGCCGTTTCGGCTGGAAGGCGAGCCAGCCCGACATCCGCGAGCAGTCCGGCCACGCCTTCGCCGCCGACATGGGCCTCTCCAACCCGGTGGTGACCAACCCCTTCGGCGACTGCACCGAGCGCCAGGCCGCCTGCCTCGCGCTGCCGACCGGCGTCCAGGAGCGCCTCGGCGCCGAGGAGGCGCCGGCCGACGTGCTGGACGCCGTAACCTTCTACGCTTCCAACCTCGCCGTCCCGGTGCGCCGGGACGTCGACGACCCGATGGTCCTCGACGGCAAGGAGATCTTCTACGCGTCCGGCTGCATCTCCTGCCACGCGCCGAAATACGTGACCTCGCGCGAGGCAGCCGAGCCGGCGCTCCGCTTCCAGCTGATCTGGCCCTACACCGACCTCCTCCTCCACGATATGGGCGAGGGCCTCGCCGACAACCGTCCCGAGGGCGCGGCGACCGGCACCGAGTGGCGCACGGCGCCGCTCTGGGGCATCGGCCTCTCGACCACCGTCCATCCCGAGGCCGGCTTCCTCCACGACGGCCGCGCGCGTACCCTCCTCGAGGCCGTGCTGTGGCACGGCGGCGAAGCGCAGGCCGCGCGCGACGCGGTGGTCGCGCTCGCCCCGGAGCAGCGCGCCGCGCTGGTCGCCTTCCTGGAGTCGCTGTGATGCGCCGGATCGCTCTCGCCCTCGCCACCCTCGCGCTGACCGTGCCGGCTCACGCCCAGACGCCGGCCGCCATCGAGTTCGACCCCACCCTCGGCGCCCGCGTCGCCGAGACCTACGTCGCGCCGGCCGCCGACGCCTTCGTCAGCGCCGCGACCGGCCTCGCCGGTTCGGTCGACGCCCTCTGCGCCACGCCTTCGCCCGAGACCCTCGCCGCTGCCCGCGCCGCCTTCGCCCCCGCCGTATCCGCCTGGGGCGGGATCTGGTTCCTGCGCTTCGGCCCGCTCGCCGAGCAGAACCGCGCCGACCGCGTCTTCTTCTGGCCCGACCCGCGCGGCCTCGCCCTCCGCCAGGTGCAGGCCTTCCTCGCCGACCCCGCCTCGGCCGCGATCACCGCCGCCGACATGCCCGGCAAGAGCGTCGCGCTGCAGGGCCTGCCCGCGCTCGACTTCGTCCTCTTCGGCACCGATTCCGACACGCTCGCCGCGCCCGCCGGCGCCACCCGCTGCACCATCGCCCGCGCCGTCGCCGGCAACCTCGTGACGATCGGCGCCGAGATCGAAGCCGCCTGGGCGCCGGGCGGCGCGTTTGCGGAGTCCTTCGCCGCGCCCGGCGCCGGCAACCCCGTCTACCGCACCGCGGAGGAGGTGGCGCGCGAGGCGCTGAAGGCCGCCACCAACGGCCTCGAATTCATCCGCGACGGCCAGCTCGGCCCGGCGCTGGGCGAGAGCGCCGACGCCTCCAACGGCCGCCGCGCCCCGCTGTGGCGCAGCCGGGCGACGGTCGATCTCCTTATCGCCGAGGTCGATGCGATCCGCCTCTTCCTCGACGCAACCGCGTTCGTCGAGCTGCTGCCGCCCGAGCAGCGATGGCTCAGCCAGTCGATCGACTTCGAGCTGAAGGCCGTCGCCGCCGCGCTCGGCCGGATTGCCGTCGAGCCCGAGCTCGCGGTCAAGGACGAGACGTCGCGCGCCATCCTCGTCTACGCCTCGATCGCCCTGCAGAGCGTGCGCACCAACGTGATCAACATCGCCGCCGGTCTCGGACTCGGCACCGGCTTCTCCGCCGCCGAGGGCGGCGACTGAGGCGCGGCGATGATCGACCGCCGCACCTTCCTCGCCCTCCTCGGCGCCGCGGCTGCGAGCCCGACCATCGCAGCGAGCCGTCTTCTCGCCGCCGAGCCCGAGTGGCTCTACCTCGCCGCCCGCAAGGTCGGCAGCGCCTTCGAGGCGGCGGT
This sequence comes from Bauldia sp., assembly GCA_020853895.1. GTDB lineage: Bacteria > Pseudomonadota > Alphaproteobacteria > Rhizobiales > Kaistiaceae > JADYYB01. The sequence goes on along the minus strand of JADYYB010000262.1, from coordinate 3,015 downwards.
GATCGACCCTGCCGGCCGTGCCCTCCTCTCTCTCCCGCTCGAGACCCGCGGCCACTCCTTCGCCTACGACCGGGCGCGCCGCGAGGCCGTCGCCTTCGTCCGCGAGCTCGGCGGCCGCGCGCTGGCCTTCGCGCCCGGGCGCGAGCCGGTGCTCTTCGCGCCCGGCGAGGGCCGGCACTTCTACGGCCACGGCGCCTTTAGCGCCGACGGCAACGTCCTCCTCGCGACCGAGAACGACTACGAGACCGGCGACGGCGTCATCGGCCTCTACGACCCGGGCGCGGGCTTTCGCCGCCTCGGCGAGTTCGGCACGCGCGGCGTCGGCCCGCACGAGGCGATCCTCATGCCCGACCGGAAGACGTTGTGCGTCGCCAATGGCGGCATCGCCACCCATCCCGACTACGGCGAGGTGAAACTCAACCTCGCCGAGATGAGCCCCTCGCTCGCCTATCTCGACATCGCCACCGGCGACCTCCTGGAAGAGGTCCGCCTGCCCGCCGACCTCCACCAGCTCTCGATCCGCCATCTCGCGCTTTCGGCCGACGGCGCGGTCTGGTTCGGCTGCCAGTACGAGGGCCCGCTGACCGACGACCCGCCGCTGGTCGGCCGCCATGTCCGCGGCCGCGACCCCGAGCTCTTCGCCGGCCCGCCGGAGCTGCGCCGGGAATTCCAGAACTATGTCGGCTCGGTCGCCGTCGACGGCGCGGGCGCGATCGTCGCGACCTCGTCCCCACGCGGCGGCCTCGTCGCCTTCTGGGACGCCGCCACCGGCCGCAGCCTCGGCGCCGACCTCATGCCCTCGGTATGCGGGGTCGGCGCGCTGGAAGAGGGCGGCTTCCTCCTCACCAGCGCCGACGGCGAGTCCGCGAGCCTCGCTTCGCCGCTCGCCCCACCCCACGCCACGCTCGCCCGCGACCGCGACATCGCCTGGGACAACCACCTCACGCCGATCCCGAACTGGCGCTGACAGACACTTTCCTCCCGCTGAAGGGGGGTGGCGCGAAGCGCCGGTGGGGGTAAGTCATTGGCGCGCTGGAGGATCACGTACCCCACCCCGGCAGCTGCGCTGCCTTTCCTCCCCCTTTCAGAGGGAGGAAAGGCTACCGGCTCGCGGTCACCGTAGCCGACGGCGCCCAGGGATACTCCATCACCTGCGCGACGATCACAGCCGTCGGGAGGTCGTAGCGTTCCGCGATCCGCGGCAGCTCGCGCTCCAGCGTCTGGCCCGGCGCATCCGGCGAGGGCGCCGGCAGCATCTCGTCGACCCGCGTCGCCTCGCTCGGCCCGTCGGGCCGGATCAAGAGCCCGAACCGGCTCCGCACCGCTTCCCCGCCCGGCGCGACCGCGACGATTTCGGCGAGCTCCGTCCGCGCATAGGCATCGACCGTGAGCCCCAGCGCGATCTCGTCGACGCCTTCCTCGATTGGCACGCCGAGCCGCTCGTGCCGCCACAGCGCGACGTTGTTGCGGATGAAGGTCTTCCGGTACTCGAGGGTCAGCTCGAAGAGCGACGAGCGGTGCCGCGCGTCCCAGCTCTCGACGCCGAGCTCACCCGCGACGCGCGCCGCCACCTCCCGCCCGCCGATCGCCTCCGTGAGCGCCAGCATCGTGGGGATGCTCGCGGTGATCCCGGTCGAGGTGGTGACGCCGTCGTCGGACACGTAGCGCCGGTCCGGCACGTACTCCATGCTCGGGTACTTCGCCTCAAGCTCGGCGACCGCGCTCCAATGCGCGGTGGCGCGCCGCCCGTCCAGAAGGCCGGCCGTGCCAACCATCCGCGAGCCGTTGCAGACCGAGACCACCTTCGCCCCGTTCCGGTGCTGGCGCACGATCCAGTCCGCGACCGTGGGATCGGTGCCCGGATCCATCGCCGGGATGACGAGGAAGTCGGCGCCCTCGGGATAGCGGTCGTCGAAGGCGGCGAAGCTGAGGTCGGGCTCGACCGCGAGGCCCGGATAGAGACGCACCGTCTCCGCCCGCTCCGCGACCACGACGACGTCGGCGACGTCGGCGCGCTTGAGGACGCCGTAGGAGACGAGGAAGTCCGTCACCTCCGTCCCCTCGTTCCGGGTCACGATCGCGATGACGGGCCGCTCGCGCTTGGGCGGCCGCATCGCCTCGACGATCGCCGCCTGCTCGGCCGCCTCGACCGGCGGGATGGCAGGCGCGCCGGCCGCGACCGGCCGCGGCGCGAGGAGGATGGGCGCCGCGACGAGCGCGATCAGCAGGATCGCGCCGAGGCTGAGGAGAACAATGCGCATCGGTGGCCTCGTTCCTTTCAGGAGACAAGGCTCACTTGGGGCGCCCCGGCGTGATCGCAAGCCTGCGGCCAATGGCCGGCCGCGCCCGCGATGCGTTGCAGCAATACCCCGGCCCCGCTAAAGTCCGGGCGCGCGGGTGTAGCTCAATGGTAGAGCAGCAGCTTCCCAAGCTGACGACGAGGGTTCGATTCCCTTCACCCGCTCCAGCCTCACTCGAAGGCCAGATCGAACACCACCGGGCGGTGGTCCGAGCCGTGGCCTGACGGCGCGATGCCGTATCCGGCCGGGCGCAAATCGGGCGTGGCGAGGAGGTTGTCGAGGAGCACCACCGGGAACCGCCGCGCCGGCCACGAGAAGCCGAAGGTCGCGTGGCGCCGGAAGCCCGTCGCCGCCCCGAGCCAGTTCAGCTTCCACGAGAACGGCGTCAGGTTAAAGTCGCCGGCGACGATCTGCGTGCCGCCGCGCTCGTTCAGATGCGCCGCCAGCGCTCGCACGTGGCGGGCCTGCGATTCAGGCTCGAAGGGGAAGGCGAGGTGGATTCCGGTCACCGTGACGGTCTGGCCGTTCTCGCGCGCGAAGCTCGCCCAGACCATCGGCGGGACCTCGGGGCTCCGCTCGACGAAGCCCGACCCGACGGGCGCCGCCCTCGCCAGGAGCACCAGACCGCAATTCACGCGCGCGCAGGAAACGGCGTGGGGGTAGGTCGCGCTCAGCGCCGGAACGATCGCCCTTTCGAGGCGCGCGTCGACCTCCT
>JADYYB010000261.1 GCA_020853895.1 Bauldia sp. | reverse complement strand
GCCCCTGGGCGCCGCTCGGCCGGAGGAAGCAGTGGAAGTGCCCGTGCTCGCCGTTCTCCGGCCCGGGCACGTGGGAGTGGTAGTACCACTGCGCGCCGCTCGTGGCGTCGAGGACGTCGCCCTCCGGATAGTGCTGCCAGCCATTGACCGGCGCACCGGCGAGCGTCTCGAGGAGGACATTGGTGCCGGACTTGGCGAGGATCGTCTCGCAGAAGATCGCTTCGGCGGCCGCCTGCTTCTTCCGCTCGTCCGCCATCGCGCGGTTCAGGCCGGGCCGGGCGCGCAGGGGTTGGCCGGCACCGCCGCGGGGGCCGGCGTCGGGGCCGGAAGGGGAGCACCCGCGCCGCAGGGATTCGCGGGCGCCGGCGCGGCGACCCCGCATGGATTGAACGGCACCGGAGCAGCCACCGCACACGGATTGGCGGCGACTGGCGCGGCCACCCCGCAAGGGTTCGCCGGCATTGGCACGGCGACCCCGCAGGGATTGGCCGGCAGCGGCATCGCCACGCCGCACGGATTGGCCGCCGGCGCCGCGATCCCGCACGGGTTCGCCGCGGCGGGTCCGGCTGCGGCGGGCGCCCGGCCCGCGGCCGGGGGAGCCGCCGCGCTGCGGCTTCCGTAATGGTCCGCGGCGATGGCCGCCGTGGCGATCGTGAGCGCTGCCCCGAAGAGGAGCTTGTTGCGGCTGCCGCTCATGAGCGCTTCAATCCGTCGAGCCCGAAGAAGGGACGGGCGTAGATCCCGACATAGCTGCCGACGAACGCCGCGCCGAACCACAGCCAGCCGTGCAGGCTGCCCGAGGCGATACCCGAGAAGAGCGCCCCGATATTGCAGCCGAAGGAGAGCCGCGCGCCGTAGCCCATGAGCACGCCGCCGAGCGCCGCGGCGAGCGCCGAGCCGATCGGCAGCGCGGCCTTCGGCGCGAACTTGCCGGCCAGCCCCGCAGCCAGCGCGGCGCCGAGGATGATGCCAAAGTCCATGACCGAGGTGACGTCGGCGAGCACGCTGCCCCTGAGCGCCTCGCCCTGGCCTGGCCAGGTCCAGAACTCCCACTCGGCCACCGGCACGCCGAGCGCCGAGGCGATCTTCGCGCCCCAGAGGCCGAACCCGTAGGTGATCGACCACGGGTGCCCGGCGATCACCAGCGTGGCAACGTTGAGGACGGCGAGCAGCACCCCGCCCCAGATCAGCGACCACGGCCCCTGGATGAAGCGCGACAGCCCGCGATTGGCCGGCGCCTTCGGCTTCTCGAGGCTGCCATGCTTGCGCCGCTCGATCACCGCCGTCACGGCCGCGACCGCCACGAGGCCGGCGAGCGTGATCGCGAGGCCTGCCGGCCAGCCGAAGACGCTGCCAAGGCTCGTCGCTTCCCATGCGGGCAGCCCGAGCCACCACGGGAGGTGCGCGGTGCCGAGGAGCGCGCCGAAGATGAAGAACGCCAGCGTCACCAGCATCCGCGCGTTGCCGCCGCCGACGGTGAAGAGGGTGCCCGAGCCGCACCCGCCGCCGAGCTGCATGCCGAAGCCGAACATCGCCGCCCCGACCAGCACCGAGACCCCGACCGGCGCGAGCGCGCCGACCAGCGGCTGTCCGGCGAAGCTGCCGGCGGCGATCAGCGGGAAGAAGGCCAGCGCGGCGATGCCGACCATCAGCACCTGCGCGCGCATGCCCGCCCCGCGCCCCTCGACCACCATCCGCCGCCACCCGCCGGTGAAGCCGAAGGAGGCGTGGTAGAGCGTGGCGCCGAGGAGCCCGCCGATCAGGAACAGCACCGCCTGCCGGACATGGATCTGCTGCCCGATGACCAGCGCGCCGAGGACCAGCGCGAGGAGGGTGACCGCGACCACCGCCCGGTCAACCTTGATCGAGGGGAGGGGCGTCAGCGGCGCGGCATAGGTCTGGCTCATCGTCTGGTCCATCGAAGATCGTGGGCGCGCCGGCCGCGAAAGCGCGACGGGCCGCTGGTCATTAGCAGCTTCCGCCCGCCCGCGGGAGGATGGCGAGGACGCCGACAGGGGCGCTCGGCGAAAGCTGATACTCCACGGAGCCGATCGACGAAAATCCCTTTCCACCACCCCGATGGGCAGCTGGTTGAGACGCGGCCGCGGATCTTGGACCACAAGAGGATTTGGATGCCATCCAAAGCCTTAACCTCCCCCTTGCGGGGAGGTCGAAGGTGCGAGGCCTCCGGCCGAGCATCTTCGGGAGGGGGTAGCGGCGGAGCCCGCGTTTCTTCGTTTCCGGCCGCGATCCCTCCGGCTTACCCCCTCCCGAAATCGCTGCGCGATTTCGACCTTCCCGCAAGGGGGAGGTTAAGTGAAGGAACAGCCGTGCCTCAATTCGTCACGCTCTCTAGCCGCTACCGGCACTACGCCCGGCGTCCGCCCACCGCGCGATCATCTCGCCGACGCTGCCGATGAAGCTTCGCGGGACGAAGAGCTGATAGGCGGGCGCGGCGTCGTCGAGCGCGGCCAGCACGATCCCGACATCCTCGATCAGCGTGCTGGCGACCGAGCCGGGCGGAAAGGCGCCGGGCGCGAGATCGACGGCGACGGTGCGGCCGAGCGCCTCGCGCGCGGCCTCGCCGCGGAGCTCAAGCAAGCCGAACCCGCCGGTCTGGTCGACCAGCGCGGCGAGGCCGCCGAGCCGCCCAGCCGGCGGAGGAGACCCGTCCGGCTGGACGAGCAGCCATTTCCCCGGCCCGATGCCGAGCAGGGCCGCGCCCTCGTTCGCCGTGCGCCGCGGCCCGTCCGGCAGGCCGAGGCCGTACTCCGCCTCGACGCGCTCGGCGAGCGCGGCCACACCGCCGGCGCGCGCCATCACCGTCCAGATGCGGACGCCGTCGAGCTCCCGCACCGTGAACGCCGAGCGGCTCACCCCGGAGGTCAAGGCAGGCTCCGCGGTCCACGTCTCTCCGGCCATCGTCACCCTCCACGCTCCGGAATGAAGATCGGGCTCACCACCTTGACCGCCGTGTCGCGACCCCGCACCGGGTCATAGGCGCGGACCGTCTCGCCGGTGCGCTCGCGACCGCGCCGGAGGAGGCCGAGCCCGATCCACGCGCCGAGCGAGGGCGAGAAGGCGACCGAGGTGACATGGCCGAGATCGTTCTCGAGGCTCGGCCGCGCGCCCATGTCGAGGAAATGCGCCCCGCCCGAGATGCGTTCCTGCGCCTCGACCGGCCGGACGCCGACCAGCACCGGCCGGTCCGCCGCAACGAGCCCCGGCCGCTGCGCGAGCGTCTTCCCGACGAAGTCCTTCTTCGCCGACATCATCCTGCCGAGGCCGAGATCGCCCGCCGTCGTCTGCCCGTTGATCTCGTTGCCGGCGACATGGCCGCGCTCGATGCGGAGGACGCCGAGCGCCTCTGTCCCATACGGCGCGATCCCGAACGGCTCGCCGGCGCGGAGGATCCGCTCGAAGAGCTGCCATCCGAAATTCGCCGGCACGGCGACCTCGTAGGCGAGCTCGCCCGAGAACGAGACGCGGAAGAGCCGCGCGCCGAGCCCGTCGAGATCGACCTCGCGCGCCGTCAGCGCCGGGAACGCGGCGTCGGAGACGTCGAGCCCGCCACCAAAGAGCGCGCCCGCGACCTCGCGCGAGCGCGGCCCGGCGATCGCGTATTGCCCCCACGCCTCGGTGACCGATGTCATCTGCACGTCGAGCCCCGGCCACAGCACCTGGTGGCAATATTCGAGGTGCTGCATGACCCTCACGGCGTTCGCGGTCGTCGTGGAGACGAGGTAGCGGTCCTCGCCGAGGCGCGCGGTCACCCCGTCGTCGAACACGATCCCGTCCTCGCGCAGCATCACCCCGTAGCGCGCCTTGCCGGCCGGCAGGGTGGAGAAGGTGTTGACGTAGACGCGGTCGAGAAACGCGCCGGCATCCGGCCCCTGTACGTCGATCTTGCCGAGCGTGGAGACGTCGCACACGCCGACCGCGCCCCGCACGGCGTTGACCTCGCGCGTCACCGTCGTGAGCCAGTCCGCCTCGCCCGGCCGCGCATACCAGCGCGGACGCAGCCACAGCCCGGCCTCGCCGAACACGGCGCCGTTCTCCTCCGCCCAGCAATGCGAGGAGATGCGCCGGATCGAGCGGAACGCGCGCCCGCGCCGCGGCCCTGCCAGCGCACCGATGGCGACCGGACTGTCCGGCGGCCGCGCCGTCGTCGGTGCGAGGTCGGCCATAGCGTGGCCGGTCGCCTCGGCGAGGAGCGCGAGCCCGTTGACCCCGCTCGTCCGCCCCTGGTCGGTGGCCATGCCGAGCGTCGTGTAGCGCTTGAGATGCTCGGGGGAGGCGAACCCTTCCTGCACCGCGAGCTTGATGTCCTTCGCCGTCACGTCGTTCTGGAAATCGACGAAGGCCGGCCCGCGCGACTTCCGCGCCGGGAGGCGGATTGGGACGGCCGCCCCGAACTCGTCCGACGCCACCGGCACCTCGGGAGCGACCGCCTTCAGCCCGAGGAGCGTCGCCGCCTCCCGCGCCGCCCCCGCGCCGCCGGCAAGAGCCGCGCGCAGTGCGAACGCCCCCGCCGCGGCGCCGGCGATGAACATGCCCGGCGCGGCCTCGGTCGCCACAGGCGCCCCAACCTTCTCCGACCAGTGCATCTTCCCGCCGAGATGGGTGGCGAGCCCGGCCGCGGGCGTCCACCCGCCGGCCATGGCCAGGCAGTCGGCGTTGATCCGCGTCCGGGTCCCGTCCTTCGCCAGCACGTCGATGGCGCTGAGCGCGAGCCGCCGCATCTGCGAGCCGACGACCTCGCCGCCGAGAATGAGCCGCGTCCCCCGCGGCGCCAGCGCCTTGACCGCCTCGCCGACCTCCTCGCGCCGGTCGATCACCGCCACGACCGGCACGCCCGCCGCGCCGAGATCGGCGGCGGTCGACCACCCGTCGTCCGACGAGGCCAGGATCGCGACGCTCCATCCCGGCGTCGCGCCGAACCGGTTGACGTAGCTGCGGACGGCCGAGGCGAGCATCACCCCCGGCCGGTCGTTGCCGCCGAAGACGATCGGGCGCTCGACCGCGCCGGTGGCGAGGATCGAGGCCCGCGCGGCAATGCGCCACAGCGTCTGCCGCGCCACGCCCTCGCCCGCATCCGGCGCGGCGGACTCCACGGCCGCGAACCCGCCCTGGTCGTAGGCCGCGAACACCGCCGTGCGCCGGAGGATCGTCACGTTGGGCATGGCCGCGAGCTCGCGCTCGACTTCCCGCGCCCACGCCGCACCGGGCGCATCGCCGACCGTGAGGCGCTCCGCCAGCAGCCGCCCGCCGAGCACGAAATCCTGCTCGGCGAGGATCACCCTTGCGCCGCCGCGGCCGAGGTCGTGCGCCGCGATCAGCCCCGCCGGCCCGCCGCCGATGACCAGCACGTCGCAGAACGCATTGGCCTTCTCGTAGCGATCCGGGTCGGGCGCCGTGCTCGCCCGGCCGAGGCCGGCGGCGCGGCGGATCGCCGGCTCGTAGAGCCTCTCCCAGAAGCCGCGCGGCCACATGAAGGTCTTGTAGTAGAAGCCAGCCGCGAAGAAGGGCGAGAGCAGCCCGTTCATCGCCTGGAGGTCGAGGCGGAGCGAGGGGAAGCGGTTCTGGCTCGTCGCCTCCAGCCCCTCGAAGAGCTCGACCAGGGTCGCCTTGGTGTTCGCTTCGGTGCGGGCGCCGGCGCCCAGCGCGACGAGCCCGTTAGGCTCCTCCGCGCCGGCGCCGAGGAGCCCTCGCGGCCGGTGATATTTGAACGAGCGCCCGACCAGCTTGACGTGGTTGGCGACCAAGGCCGAGGCTAGCGTGTCGCCTTCGTAGCCGGCTAACTGTCGCCCGTCGAAGCTGAAGCCGATCCGCTTCGTCCGGTCGATCAGGCCGCCTTTGGCGAGCCGGTTGATCCCGAGACTCATTGGCTCGCCTTCGCGTAGGCGACCGAGAGGATCGCATGGCTGCGCGTGTCCCGCTCGACCACGAGCCACGAGCGGCACCCCGCGCCGTGATACCAGAACTCCCGCGTCGGCCCCGCCGGGTTCGCCCGCTCATAGACCCGCGCGAACTCCCGCCCGGGATCGCTCTCGAGCGTCCCCGCCCGCGCCTCCCCGCGCACCGTGAACTCATGCGCGTCCCGCTCGCCGCAATAGGGGCAGGCGATCCGCATCTTTTCACCCTCCCCTTGAGGGGGAAGGTCGGCCGCGGGCTATGCCCGCGGACGGGGCGGGGTGGACGGCGGTGCCCTTTCCGGAGAGGGCGTCACCCCACCCCGGAGGCCGGCACAGCCGTCCTCCGACCCTCCCCCTCAAGGGGAGGGTGGAGTTCGACGTGATCGCCTCCATGCAAATCATCCCGACTCCTCAATGCAGATTCGGCGTCGCGCCCTGGCCCTTCTCGTCGAGGAGATGGCCGGTCGCGAAGCGGTCGAGGCGGAAGCCGGCGGCCGCCGGATGCGGCTCGCCCTTGGCGAGGAGATGCGCGAAGCACCAGCCCGAGGCGGGCGTCGCCTTGAACCCGCCATAGCACCAGCCGCCGTTGAGATAGAGCCCGTCGACCGGCGTCCGGTCGATGATCGGCGAGCCGTCCATCGACATGTCGACGATCCCGCCCCACGAGCGGAGGATGCGGAGCCGCCCGATCATCGGCATCAGCGCCATCCCGCCCTCGCACACGTCCTCGACCGTCGGGAGGTTGCCGCGCGCCGCGTAGGAGCCGTAGCCGTCGAGGTCGCCGCCGAAGACAAGGCCGCCCTTGTCCGACTGGCTGACGTAGAAATGCCCGGCGCCGAAGGTGATCACCCCGTCGATCAGCGGCTTCACCGCCTCGGTGACGAAGGCCTGCAGCACGTGGCTCTCGATCGGCAGCCGCAGCCCCGCCATCTCGCCGAGCCGCGAGGTGTTGCCGGCCACGGCGAGCCCGATCTTCTTCGCGCGGATGCGCCCGCGCGTCGTCTCCACGCCGGCCGCGCGCCCGCCCTCGACGATGATCCCAGTGACCTCGCAGTTCTGCACGATGTCGACCCCGCGGTCGCTCGCGCCCCGCGCATAGCCCCACGCGACCGCGTCGTGCCGCACCGTGCCGCCGCGCCTCTGCAGGAGCCCGCCCTGGATCGGGAACCGCGCGTGGTCGAAGTCGAGGAACGGATAGAGCCTCCGCACCGCCTCGCGATCGAGGAGCTCCGCGTCCACCCCGCCGAGCCGCATCGCGTTGCCACGCCGGGCGAAGGCGTCGCGCTGTGCGTCGGAGTGATAGAGGTTGAGGACGCCGCGCTGGCTGACCATCGCGTTGTAGTTGAGATCCTGCTCGAGCCGCTCCCAGAGCTTCATCGAGAACTCGTAGAAGCGGATGTTCTCGGGGAGGAGGTAGTTGGAACGGACGATCGTCGTGTTGCGCCCGACATTGCCGCTGCCGATCCAGCTCTTCTCGAGCACTGCGACGCGCCTGAGCCCGTGCTCCTTGGCGAGGTAGTAGGCGGTGGCGAGCCCGTGCCCGCCGCCGCCCACGATGACGATGTCGTACTCGTCCTTCGGGTCGGCATCGCGCCACGCCGGCCTCCAGCCGCGGTGCCCGGTCAGCGCGTTCCACGCGAGGCTGAGGGCGGAGTAGCGCATGACAGGAAGGACTCGTCGGCAGGCGGTCGGTTGGTCTAGTCTGGCCCGCGCGATGAGCCGCCACTTGCCCAGAAACGACATCCGTCTGCCCAGGAGCGACACACGCACGATCGGCTTCCTGCTCGTGCCGGACTTCTCGCTCCTCTCCTATTCCTCCGCGATCGAGCCGCTCCGCGCCGCGAACCTCCTCTCCGGCAAGCCGCTCTACCGCTGGCGTCACGTCTCCACCGACGGCGCGCCGGTGGCCGCGTCGAGCGGAGTCAGCGTCGCCGCCGACGGCAAGGTCGGCGACCGCGCCTCGTACGACACGCTGCTGGTCTTCGCCGCCGGCAATCCGTCCGGCTTCGACCACGCCCCGACGCTCTCCTGGCTCCGCGCGCTCGCCCGGCGCGGCGTCGCCATTGGCGGCGTGTCCGGCGGCCCCTACCTCCTCGCCCGCGCCGGCCTCCTCGACGGCCACCGCTGCACCATCCACTGGATGCACCTGCCGGCCTTCCTCGAGGAGTTCCCGCATCTCCGCCCGTCGATGAACCTCTACGAGATCGACCGCGGCCGCCTGACCTGCGCCGGTGGCATCGGCGCGCTCGACATGGTCTGCGCGATGATCGAGGCCGACCACGGTCAGGCGCTCGCCGTGGCGGTGCGCGAGTGGTTCCTGCACGGCCACCGCCCGGCCGATCATCCGCAGCGCCCGGAGCTGTTCGAGCAGAGCGGCGCCCGCAGCCCGCATCTTGCCGAAGCGCTGAAGCTGATGCGCGAGCGGCTCGAGCTGCCGCTGTCGCGCGACGAGCTCGCCGGCACGGTCGGCCTCTCGGTCCGCCAGCTCGAGCGCCTCTTCGCCGGCCAGCTCGGCGCGACCATCGGCGAGACGTACCGCAGCCTCCGGCTCGACCGCGCGCGCATCCTCGTCCGCGAGAGCGTCCTGCCGATCACCGAGATCGCCGTCGCCTCGGGCTTCGGCAGCGCGAGTCATTTCTCCCGCTGCTTCAAGGAGCGCTACGGCGGCTCGCCGGCCGAGGAACGGCGCAAGGAATCCGCGCGCACGCGACGGCCGACGCCGCTCGCGACACGCGCGCAAGCGAGGCCGAATGGCAGGTAGACGGAAGCCGGCATCCAGGAAGACCGAGGCCGACCTCGCCACCGGCTCCGGCGCTCCGGCCGCGTCGGAGCGGACGTTGGAGCGCGCGCTCGGCGAGGAGGTGCGCCGCCTTCGCCGCCAGCGCGACCTCTCCGTCTCCGACCTCGCGGGCGCGGCGAAGATCTCGAACGGCATGCTCTCCAAGATCGAGAACGGCCAGATCTCGCCCTCGCTCGGCACGCTCCAGGGCATCGCCACCGCGCTCGGCGTCTCGCTCACCGCGCTCTTCCAGGAGTTCGACGAGCAGCGCGACGCCTCCTTCGTGCGCTCGGGCGAGGGCGTGGTGATCCAGCGTCGCGGCACCAAGGCCGGCCACGTCTACCAGCTCCTCGGCGACGCGGTCGGCGCCGACTTCGCGGTCGAGCCGTTCCTGATCACGCTGCAGGACGAGGCGGTGCCCTATACCGGCTTCCGCCACGCCGGCACGGAGTTCATCTACATGCTGACCGGCGAAGTGGTCTATCGCCACGGCGACCGGAGCTATCACCTTCGCCCCGGCGACTCGCTGATGTTCGACTCCGCCGCCCTCCACGGCCCCGAAAGACTGGTGAAGGTCCCGATGACCTACCTCTCGATCATCATCTATCCGAGGGAACGGGAGTAGCCCGTGATGAAGACGAGTCGATCCAGAATCCACCTTCCCCTCGAGGGGAGGTCGAAAACCGCGTAGCGGTTTCGGGAGCGGGAGCCGAGAGAGACGGGGAGCGATCCGCTGCTCCGCTGTTGGTGCCCCCCTCCCGAAGCTGCTCGGCCGTAGGCCTCGCACCTTCGACCTCCCTCAAGGGGGAGGTTATCTCAAATTCCCGACGCGCAAGGCCCGCTCCACCTCCCTTCGAGGGGGAGGGCAATCGCATATGGCCGGCGATCGTTCCCCCTCCCCCCTTGTGGGGGAGGCCGGGAGGGGGCCTCGCGGCAAGCGAGGCACTAAGATCCCACGGAAGCCACAAGCATCAGCGTGGGATTCTTGACCATGCCTCGCTTGCCGCT
>JADYYB010000260.1 GCA_020853895.1 Bauldia sp. | reverse complement strand
CCGACCGCCTGGCGCTGGAAGAGATTGCCGAACCAGTGGAACGAGAAGCCGTTCATCGGGAAGGTGAGGCCGCCCGACGGGCCTTGGAAGGAGAGGATGACGATGGTCGCGATCGGCCCGTAGAGGAAGAGCACGAAGGCGCCGAAGAAGACCGCCAGCACCCAGAAGGAGAGGCCACGCTTCTCGCTTCTCATGGCTAGAGCTCCTTCCTTATGTTCACGACGCGGAGGATCAGGAACACCATGGTCAGGACGATGATGAGGAGGATGACGGCGTTGGCGGCCGCGCCGGGATATTGGAGGAGCGAGATCTGGTTCGACATCATGAGGCCGACCGAGGCGCTCTGGCCGCCGGACATGAAACGGACGGTGATGAAGTCGCCCATCGCCAGCGTGACGACGAAGATCGAGCCGATCGCGATGCCCGGCTTGGCGAGCGGGATGATCACGTTCCAGAGGATCTGCAGGCCGTTGGCGCCGGCGTCGCGCGCGGCCTCGATCAGCAAGCGGTCGATGCGCATCAGCGTGTTGAAGATCGGGACCACCATGAAGAGCGTGTAGAGGTGGACCATCGCCAGCACGACCGCGAAGTCGGAGAAGAGCAGGAACTCGAGCGGCCGGTCGATGATGCGGAGATTGATCAGCGTCTGGTTGAGGAGCCCGTTCCGGCCGAGGAGCGGGATCCAGGAGATCATGCGGATGATGTTGGAGGTCAGAAAGGGGACGGTGCAGAGGAGGAAGAGCACCATCTGCACGGTCAGCGAGCGGACGTGGAAGGCGAGGAAATAGGCGACCCAGAAGCCGATTGTGAGGGTCAGCGCCCAGACGATGACGGTGTATTTCAGCGTGTTGCCGTAGATCCGCCAGGTGACCCAGGAGCCGAGCGTCTCCTCGTAGTTGAGGGTCATGAAGTCGGGATAGATGCGGATCGAGTCGTAGTCCCAGAAGGAGACCATGACGATCACCGCGATCGGCACCAGCAGGAAGAGCGTGAGGATGATGGCGAGCGGCGCGGCCTGGATGTAGGACGCCGCCTGCGAGGCGATCTTTTGCACGGGCTTCGGCTCGGGCGAGGGGAGGGGCCCTCCGGCCGGAGCGGCCGGAAGGCGGGATGCTCAGCCGGCTAGGCGGCGATGAACTCGTTCCACTTGCGGACCATGTAGCGGTCCTCGTCCATGACCGCGTTCCAGCAGGCGACGCGGCCCATGCGCTCCTCGAAGGAGCCGCCGTCGCGTACCGCGCCGGCCACTTCCATGACCACGCCGTCCGGGCTGAGGATGTCGGCGGCCGCGGGCCGGCCTTCCATCCAGAAGCCCCACTCGTCCTCGCTCATATAGGCGCGGGCGGTCTCGAGGCAGGCCGAGTAGTAGCCCTGGCGGTTGAGATAGGCGCCGACCCAGCCCGACATGTACCAGTTGATGTACTCGTAGGCGGCGTCGAGCTCGATGCCGGTGAGGTGCTTGGCGAGGCCGAGCCCGCCGCCCCAGGCGCGGTAGCCCTCCTGCAGCGGCTGGTAGACGCAGGGGATGCCCTTGGCGCGCACGGCGGCGACGGCCGGCGACCACATCGACTGGATCACCACCTCGCCCGAGGACATGAGGTTCACCGACTCGTCGAACGTCTTCCAGAAGGCGCGGAACTGGCCGGCGCGCTTGGCCTCGGTCATCACCGCCAGCGTGGCGTCGATCTCGGCGGGGGTCATGTTGCCCTTGTCGCCGTAGGTGACCTCGCCCATCGCCTCGCAGATCATGGCCGCGTCCATGATGCCGATCGAGGGGATGGTGAGGATCGAGGTCTTGCCGACGAAGGCGGGGTCCATGATGTCGGCCCAGGAGGTGATCTCGCGGCCGACGAGGTCCGGACGGATGCCGAGCGTGTCGGCGTTGTAGATCGTCGGGATCATCGTCATCCAGTTGGTCGGCTCGGACGCGAAGGTGGTCGAGTCGGCGCCCTCGACGAAGCCGACGGTGTGCGGAGCGGTGCCCTGGGCGATGGTCGAGTCCGGGGTGAGCTTGCCGTCGATGAAGAGCGGGACGAGCTTGTCGTAGTAGGTGAGGCGGGTGACGTCCATCGGCTGCATCACGCCGGCCGGGAAGACCTTCTTGCAGATCCAGTACTCGATGTCGGCGATGTCGTAGCTGTCGGGCTGGGTGACCGCGCGCTGGGCGACCGAGTCGGAGTCGAGCGCGGTCATCTGCAGGGTGAAGCCCAGGTCCTCGCGGCACTTCTCGGCCACTGCGTTGAGGTTCGAGACGCCGGTGCCGAATTGGCGCAGCGTGATGTCGCGGATGTTCTGCGCCCAGATGGTCGGAAAGCCGGTGACGGCGCCCGAGCCGACAGCCAGGGCGCCACCGGCGGCGGCGCCCTTGAGGAGGCTGCGCCGGGAGACCCCGGTCTTCTTCTTTGACGTCGTGGTCTGCTTGGTCATGTGAGTCCCCTGTTGTCTGATCCCGTTTCTCAAGCGTGCAGCGGGCCGCCGAGGACGTGGACGTCGCCCGGCGACCAGTGGACCGGCACGGCGTCGCCGCGCTTCAGCGGTGCGTCGAAGAAGGTGTTTTCCGGCAGGAGCACCGAGAACTCGTCGATGCCGGGCGCCGACAGCGCGACCTGCACGCGCTGGCCGTGATACTCGACATTGCCGACAAGGCCGGTGAAGCCGAAGCCGGGCGCGCCGCCCGCGCCGATGCGGATGCGGTCGGAGCGGACCGCGAGGGCGGCGGGCTCGCCCGCAGCGTGGCCGTTCCGGGCCGGCATCGCGAAGCTCGCGCCGTCGGGGATCTCGACGGTCTTCCTGTCGGCGCCGAGCTTGCCGGAGATGACGTTGTGGTCGCCCATGAAGCGGGCGACGAAGGCAGTGGCGGGCTGGTTGAAGAGCTCGCGCGGCGGCGCGGCCTGCTCGATGCGGCCCTCGTTCATCACCACCACGAGGTCGGCCAGCGCCATCGCTTCCTCCTGGCTGTGGGTGACGTGGATGAAGGAGATGCCGAGGTCGAGCTGGAGGCGCTTCAGCTCCTGGCGCATGCGGATCTTGAGGAAGGGGTCGAGCGCGGAGAGCGGCTCGTCGAGGAGGAGAGCCTGCGGGTCGGTGATGAGCGCCCGGGCGAGCGCCACGCGCTGCTGCTGGCCGCCCGAGAGCTGCGCCGGGCGCCGGTCGGCATAGGCCGACATCTGCATCAGCTCGAGCATCTCGAGCGCCTTCTTGCGCCGCTCGGGCTTGCCGACGCCGCGCATCTTGAGGCTGAAGGCGACGTTGTCGACGAGGTCGAGATGGGGGAAGAGCGCGTAGCTCTGGAACATCATCGAGGTGCCGCGGCGCGCCGGCGGGAGGTCGGTGATGACGGCGTCGCCGAGGCGGATGTCGCCCGAGGAGGCGATCTCGTGGCCGGCGATCATGCGGAGCGTGGTGGTCTTGCCGCAGCCGGACGGGCCGAGCAGGCAGCAATAGGTGCCGGCCCTGATCTTCAGGCTGATGTTCTCGACCGCGAGCGTCGCGCCGTAGAGCTTGGTGACCGATACGAGTTCGATGTCCGCGGCCTTGGACGGCATCCTGCCTCTCCGCTTGCGCGAAGATGGT
>JADYYB010000259.1 GCA_020853895.1 Bauldia sp. | reverse complement strand
TCGCGCAGCATCTCGACGCGCAGCCATTCGGACTCGGCGCCGGAGAGTCTCGCGCGCAGCTTCTCGAGCTCGGCGCCGATCGCGGCGAATGATTTCGGGTCACGGCGGTAGAGGCCGGGGTCGGCGAGCGAAGCCTCGAGCTTCGCGATCTCGGCGGTCAGCTTCTCGATCTCGGCCGGCAGCGTCTTCAGCGCGTGCTGATCGGCGAAGGTGAGCTTCTGACGTGCCGCTGCGCGCGGCGGCTCGGGGCGGGCAGTGCGCGGTGCAGCGGGCGCCGCGATCTTCGGCACGCCGAGCGCGGTGACGCCGTAGCCGCGCTGGGCGACCATGTCGGAATAGCCGCCGGCATATTCCTGCCAGCGTCCCTCGCCCTCGAAGGCGATCACCGAGGTGGCGATGCGGTCGAGGAAGTCGCGGTCGTGGGAGACGAGGAGGATGGTGCCCGGATAGTCGGTCAGCATCTCCTGCAGGAGGTCGAGCGTCTCGAGGTCGAGGTCGTTGGTCGGCTCGTCGAGGACCAGCACGTTGGAGGGGCGCGCCAGCGCGCGGGCCAGCACGAGGCGGCCGCGCTCGCCGCCCGAGAGCGCCTTGACCGGCGCGCGCGTCTGCTCGGGCGTGAACAGGAAATCCTTCATGTAGCCGACAACATGGCGCGCCGCGCCGCCGACGATCACCGTGTCGCCGCGGCCATCGGTCAGCGTGTCGGCGACGGTCGCCTCGGGGTCGAGGCTGGCGCGGGTCTGGTCGAGCGTGGCGAGCTCGAGATTGGTGCCGAGCTTGATCGTGCCGCTGTCGGGGGCGAGCGCGCCGGTGAGGAGATTGAGGAGCGTGGTCTTCCCCGCCCCGTTGGGGCCGACCAGACCGATGCGGTCGCCGCGCTCGATAGTGAGGCTGAAATCGCGGACGATCGGACGGTCGCCGAAACTCTTCGCGATGTTCCTGGCGACGACGATCTCCTGGCCGGCGCCGCGCGCTTCCTGCACGGTCAGCTTCACATTGCCGGTGCGGCGGTTCTGGGCCTTGCTCCGTCGTTCCGCGCGGAGGTCGCGGAGCTCGGCCATGCGGCGGACATTGCGCTTCCGCCGCGCGGTCACGCCGTAGCGGACCCAGTGCTCCTCGTTCACGATCTTGCGGTCGAGCTTGTGCTGCTCCCGCTCCTCTTCTTCGAAGATCTGGTCGCGCCAGGCCTCGAAGGCGCCGAAGCCCTGGTCGAGGCGGCGGGCGACGCCGCGGTCGAGCCAGACCGTGGCGCGCGAGAGGTTCTCGAGGAAGCGGCGGTCGTGGCTGATCAGCACGATCGCCGAGCGGCTCGCCTTCAGCGTCGCCTCGAGGGCTTCGATGGCGGCGATGTCGAGGTGGTTGGTCGGCTCGTCGAGGAGGAGGATGTCCGGCTCGGGGGCGAGCACGCGCGCCAGCGCCGCCCGCCGGCGCTCGCCGCCGGAGAGCCTTGGGGTGCCCTCCCCGCCAGTGAGGCCGAGCGTCTCGAGGAGATAGCGCGCGCGGTGCGGGTCGTCGCCGGGGGCGAGGCCGGCCTCGACGAAGGAGAGGACCGTGTCGTGCCCGGAGAGATCGGGCTCCTGCGGCAGGTAGCGGACGGTCACCGAGGGCTGCAGGAAGCGCTCGCCGCGGTCCGGCTCGACGAGGCCGGCGGCGATCTTGAGGAAGGTCGACTTGCCGGCGCCGTTGCGGCCGACCAGCGCCAGCCGCTCGCCCGGGCCGACCGACAGCTCCGCCCCGACGAGCAGCGGCCTGCCGCCGAAGGTGAGATGGATGTCGCGGAGCTGGAGGAGCGGCGGGGCCATGGCGGCGGGGCGGAGGTCGGTCGGGCCTCAGTTAGAGGCCCGGCGGGCCGCTGTCACCCCCTCCCCGTTTGCAGGGTCAGTGCGCTGCTTCCTCGTCGGGCTGGGACATGCGGTCGACCAGCGCGATACCGATCGCCGAGAGGATGAAGACGGTGTGGATCACGGTCTGCAGGATGATGCCGGTGACGGTGTAGGTGCTGCCCGGCGTGCCGACGTTCCCCGCCTCGATGAAGGTGCGGAGGAGATGGATCGAGGATATGCCGATGATCGCCATGGCGAGCTTGATCTTCAGCACGCTGGCGTTGACGTGGCTCAGCCATTCCGGCTGGTCGGGGTGGCCCTTCAGCTGGAGGCGCGAGACGAAGGTCTCGTAGCCGCCGATGATCACCATGATGAGGAGATTGGAGATCATCACCACGTCGATGAGTCCGAGCACGACGAGCATGATCTGCTGCTCGGAGAACTCGGTGGCGTGGGTGATGAGGTGCCAGAGCTCCTTGCCGAAGAGATAGACGTAGACGACCTGGGCGAGGATCAGGCCGACATAGAGCGGGACCTGAAGCCAGCGGGCGGCGAAGATGAAGGCCGGCAGCGGCCTCAGGCGAACCGGTGCGGCGACGTGGTCTCGGGCGGACAAGGGGCACTCCCTGGCGTGGCGACGGCAGGCCCGGCGGGAAGGCGCCGGGCCGAGGCACCGACATGGGGCGCGCCGCGGCCGATCTCAAGGAAAACCGGGCGCTGCGGCGCCAAGGCGCTATTTCGCCGCGACGACGGCGATCTCGACCAGCATGCGCGGATCGGCGAGCTTGGCCTCGACGCAGGCGCGGCCGGCAGGTCCTGGCCGCCGGTCCAGGCGCTCCACACGTCGTTCATCGCGTCCCGCGACCGGACGTCCGGGAGCCAGATCGTGGCAGATACGACATTGGCCCTCGACGTCGCAGCGATCGCCAGCAGACGGTCAATCTCCGCCAGAACCTGCCGCGTCTGGCCCTTGACGTCCTCGTCGAGCTTTTCGGCGACGATGCCGGCGGTAAAGACGAAGCCATTGGCTTCAACGACCTTGGAGTAGATCTTCGATGGTTCGTGGCGGGTGATCGGCATTTGTCGTCCTCTGCTGCTGGTGCGCGGCGTTAGACGACAAATCCGAGGCTGTGGGAATAGGCTCCGTGCGGGACTAGACGACGTAGAAGTCGGCGTGGGTCAGCGCGAGGTTCGGGCTGACCGTGGCAAACTGGACCGCGGCGCCCCGGCCGTTGCCGTCGGCGTCGTAGAGGAGCGCGCCGGTCTTGGCGTTGTAGATGATGCGGTCGTCGGCATCGTGCGCTGCGGCGCCGGTCCAGAAGGCGGCCTGCGAAAGGGCGCCGGCCTTGAGTGCCTTGAAGGCGGCATCGTCGAGATGGATGGTGTCGTCGGCGACGCTGAAATCGGCGATCTGGTCGACGTTGCCGCTCGACAGCGCCGTGCTGAACACGAAGGTGTCGCGCCCGGCGCCGCCGGTCAGGATGTCCTTCCCGAGGCCACCGTTGAGGACATCGTCGCCGGCATTGCCGAAGAGGGAATTGGCCAGGCTGTCGCCGGTCAGCCTGTCGTTGGCCTGGCCGCCGAGGATCTTCTCGATGTTCTTGATCGTGTCCTCGGCCTTGCCGCCGACCTTGACGGTGACGGCGGTGGCGCCGTTCAGCGTCACCTCGACCGAGGCGGTCTTCTCCTTGTAGTCGGCGGTGTCGTTGCCGGCGCCGCCGTCGAGGATGTCGTTGCCGCCGAGGCCGGCGAGGACATCGTCGCCGCCGTTGCCGGTGAGGGTGTTGGCCAGCGCGTCGCCGGTCAGCTTGTCGGCCGCCGAGCCGCCCTGCACGTTCTCGATGTTGCGGATGGTATCCTCGGCCTTGCCGCCGACGAGGACCGAGGCGTTGGTCGCTCCCTTCAGCGCCACCTCGACCGAGACGGTCTTGTCGCGATAGTCCGCCGTGTCGATGCCGGCGCCGCCGTCGAGCGTGTCGCTGCCGGCCATGCCCTGGAGGAGATCGTTGCCGGCACCGCCGAAGAGGGCGTTGGCAAGGCCGTCGCCCTTCAGCGTGTCGTTGGCCGCGCCGCCGATAAGGTTCTCGATGTTGCGGATCGTGTCCTCGGCCTTGCCGCCGACCGAGACGGTAGCGTTGCTGGCGCCGTTCAGCGTGACCGAGATGGCGGCGGTCTTGTCGGAATAGTCGGCGGTGTCGATGCCGGCGCCGCCGTCGAGCGTGTCGCTGCCGCCGCGGCCGGCGAGAACATCGTCGCCGCCATTGCCGAAGAGGGCGTTGGCCAGCGCGTCGCCGGTCAGCCTGTCGGCCGCCGAGCCTCCCTGCACGTTCTCGATGTTCTTGACCGTGTCCTCGCCCTTGCCGGCGGCGGGCGCTACCTGGGCGGCGGGCGGGGGAACCTGGTCCTGCGCGGGCGGGCTGGACTTCCCGCCGAGGAGGCCGCCGAAGCCGCCCAGGAGACCGCCGAGACCGAGAAGGCCGCCGGTCGAGGACTGCTGCTCTTCGTCCTCCTCGCCGCCCGCCGGCTCGTCGGCCGGCCCTGAGACGCCGGTCACCACGCCGCCGACGATCACCGAGGCCGCGGTAGCGCCGTTGAGGGTCACCTCGACCGAGACGGTCTTCTCGCGATAGTCGGCGGTGTCGATGCCGACGCCGCCGTCGAGGGTGTCATTGCCGGCGCCGCCGATGAGGAGGTCGTCGCCCGCGCCGCCTTCGAGGATGTCGTTGCCGGCGCCGCCGGTCAGCGTATCGTTGCCGCCATTGCCGACGAGCCGGTTGGCGAGACCGTCGCCGGTGAGCTTGTCGGCAGCGGAGCCGCCGATCAGGTTCTCGATGTTCCTGAGCGTGTCCTCGGCCTTGCCGCCGACCTTGGCGGTGACGGCGACCGAGCCGTTGAGGGTGACCTCGACGGCGACGGTCTTGTCGCTGAAGTCGGCGGTGTCGCTGCCGGCGCCGCCGTCGAGGATATCGTTCCCGGCGCCGCCGATCAGGACGTCGTCGCCGAGGAGGCCGTTGAGGGTGTCGTTGCCGCCATTGCCCCAGAGCGTGTTGGCGATGTCGTTGCCGGTGATCACGTCGGCGGCCGAGCCGCCCTTGGCGTTCTCGATCAACGAGCGGGCGTCGCCGTTGTACTGGAGGGCGTTGGCGATGTTGCCGACCGCGACCTTGGAGCCGTCGGCCTTCAGCTTGGCGAGCTGGCTCGCCGAGGTGGTGGTCCACTCGCCCGGGCGGAGGTCGACCTTGAGGGCGGTCGTGTAGTTGGAGAAGTCGTAGGTGTCGACGCCGTTGCCGTCCCACACGGTGAGGAAGATACGGTTGGCGCCGGGCTTCCCCTGCCCCACGCCGTCGATGAACATCTCGCCGGTCTTGGGGTCCCAGCGATAGGTCGTGTTGCCGGACCTGGTGTTGAAGTTGGCGCCGTACATGTATTGGGTCGCCGCGATGTCGTACATCATCAGCGACTGGGCGTAGCCGTAGGTCTCGTTGGTGTAGCCGGCGTTGGGATCGGCACCGACATAGGAGCGGTAGCTCATGACGGTGTATTCCATCGAGTCGTGCTCGTAGGGCACCGCCCTGCCCTCATGCGCGTGGTCGAGGCCGCAGGCGCAATGGCCGACCTCGTGCAGGAACGTCATGTAGGCGTAGTTGCCCTTGCCCGGGCTCGAGTACCAGCCGCTCGACTTGTTGAACCAGGCGTCGCCACCGGCCGCGTTCGTGCTCGGGTAGTAGGCCCAGGCGGTGTAGGGGTAGTCGGACATGGCGAAGCGTAGGTCGCCGTGCTTGGTGCTCGACTCGGTGACCTCGGTGAAGGTGAGGCCCGAGACGGCGGCGTACTGGGCGAGCGCGCTCCGCGCCATCGCCTGCTGGCTCGTGTTCAGCGCGCCGAAATTATAGTTCTGCTCGCCCGCAGCGTAGCCTGAGCCGTAGAAGGAGGCGCTGGTCGGGAAGCTGTAAGTGAGGCTGTTGGTGGCCCACTTATAGCCACTCAGCAGGCCGTCGATATTGGCGTTGCCGGAGTTCTTGACCGTAGAGACCGAGGGCATCGGAGCGACCACCGCGTGCGTGTTGCGACGCGCGTGTGGGTAGGCCCGATGGCGGTGGTGCGGAGAGCGTAGCGGCCCTTAGTAGAAACACGTACAGCGGTGGACGTGCAGGGGCGGAGGGTCCGCAGCGAGCGGTTGTGAGCTCCCAACGCTTTGCGGGAAGGGCTATTCCCCCTCCCCCCTTGTGGGGGAGGCTGGGAGGGGGCCTCGCGGCAATCGAGGCACTAAATCCCACGGTAACCGCAAGCACATCAGCGTGGGATTCTTGACCATGCCTCGCTTGCCGCTCGGCCCCCACCCCTGACCCCTCCCCACAAGGGGGAGGGGGAAAGAAAGGGCTCAGCGCTCGCGGAAGGTGCGGCCGATCTGATCGGCGAGTGGCTCGACGAGGTAGGACATCACGGTCCTGGCGTCGGTCTGCATGAAGGTCTCGACCAGCATGCCAGGAAGCAGCCGGGACTCGCCGAGCTGGCCGGCGAGGTCGGCCGGCAGCGCGATGCGGACCACGTAGTACGGCGCCACCGTCTCGGCGGGCTGGACGATGTCCGCGCCGATCCGGGCGACCGAGCCGACGACCTCGGGCGTGGTGCGCCGGTTGAAGGCCGCGAAGCGGATGACCGCCGGCTGGCCGAGCCGCACCTGGTCGATCTCCATCGGCGAGACGCGCGCCTCGATCGTCAGCGCGTCGCCCTCCGGCACGATCATCATCAGCGTCTCGCCGGGCGCGGCCACTCCGCCCAGCGTATGCACCGCGAGCTGGTGGACGATGCCCGCGGCGGGCGAGACGATGGTGAGGTTGTCGAGCTGGTCCTCGGCGGCGATGCGGCGCTCGGCGAGCTCGGCGATGCGCGCCTCGACCTCGCGGAGCTCGCCGCCGACCTCGCTGCGGAAATTCTGCTCGATGCCGAGGATCTGCAGCTGCGTCTCGGTGATGCGGCCGCGGGTCTGCGCGATGGTGGCGGTGATCTCGCCGAGCTGGCCGCGGAGGCCGGCCGCCTCGCGCTCGCGCGTGCTGACGGCCGACTGCTCGACGAGGGCGCTGGCGAGTAGCCGATTGAGGCGTGCGAGATCGGCCTCGACCAGCATCAGCTCCTGCCGGCGCGCGGCGAGCTGGGCCTCGAGGCCCTCGATCTCGTCCTCGAACTGGGCGATGCGCTCGTGCAGCCCCTCCTCCTGCGACTGGCGCGCGGCGGCGCGGATCTCGAAGAGGTGGCGCTCGGACTGCATGATCTCCGCAAGCGCGCCGGGGTCGCCGGCGGCGGAGGGGTCGAAGTCGATCGACGCCGCACCGTCGCGCTCGGCGAGGAGGCGGGCGCGGCGGGCGTTCAGCTCGTCGAGGCCGGAGGTGACGATGCCGAGCGTGGCGCGCGCCTGGGTCGGGTCGAGCTGGACGAGGATCTCGCCCGCCTCGACGCGCTGGCCCTCCTGGACGTTGAGCGCGCGGACCACGCCGCCGACCGGATGCTGGATGCGCTGGAGGTGGCCCTCGACCACGACCACGCCGGGCGCCACCACGGCGCCCGAGATGCTGGTGGCATTCGCCCACACGCCCGCGCCGCCGACGAGCGCGAGGATGGTGGCCGCGCCGGCGAGGTTGAGGCGGCGAAGGCGGGATTCGGGGGAGCGGGCGGCCATCACGCCTTCTCCCGGACGTCGCTGCCGACAACCTTGAGCGCGCCGCCACCCTCCTTCGCCTCGGGCCGGGCGAGGATGCGGCGCAGCACCTCGTCGCGCTGGCCGAAGGCGCGCTGCGCGCCGTCGGCGAGGAAGAGGACCTTGTCGCAGACGGCGAGAAGGCCTGGCCGGTGGGCGATCATCACCACCGCGCCGCCCCGCTCCTTGACGATGCGCACCGCCTCGAGGAGCGCGGTCTCGCCCTCGTTGTCGAGGTTGCTGTTGGGCTCGTCAAGGACGAGGAGGAAGGGGTCGCCGTAGAGCGCGCGGGCGAGCGCGACGCGCTGGCGCTGGCCGGCGGAAAGATTGGCGCCGCCCTCCCCGACCTGCGTCTCGTAGCCGCCAGGAAGGCGGAGGATCATGTCGTGCGCGCCCGACACGCGGCTCGCCTCGAGGACCTTGGCCGAGTCCGGCTCGAGGCTCATCCGGGCGATGTTCTCGGCGACCGTGCCCTCGAAGAGCTCGATCGATTGCGGGACGTAGCCGATGTGACGGCCGAGCGCTTCGGGCCGCCACTGGCGCAGGGACGCGCCGTCGATGCGCACCGCGCCGCTCGCCGCCGGCCAGACCCC
The DNA here is from genome assembly GCA_020853895.1 of Bauldia sp. GTDB lineage: Bacteria > Pseudomonadota > Alphaproteobacteria > Rhizobiales > Kaistiaceae > JADYYB01. Next base: position 9,998 of record JADYYB010000259.1, on the reverse strand, counting down.
GATCAGGGCGCGGCCGAGCGAGCTCTTGCCCGAGCCGCTGGCGCCGATCACGGCGAGCGCCTCGCCGGCGTCGAGCGAAAGGGTCACGTCGCGGACGATGACGCGAGGATTGCCGGGCGGGGTGATGGCGAGGCTCTCGACGGTGAGCTGGCGGCGCGGGGCGGGGAGATCGAGGACGATGCTGGGCGCAGCGGCCGTGCTCGCGGCGAGGACGGCGTTGAGGCGCCTCGCCCCCTGGCGCGCGCCGGTGAAGGAGCGCCAGTTGGCGATCACCCCTTCGATCGGGGCGAGCGCCCGCGCCATCATGATCGAGGCGGCGATCATCGAGCCGGCGCTGAGCTGGCCGTTGATGGCGAGATACGCGCCGAGGCCGAGGATGCCCGACTGGATGAGCATCCGCACCACCTTGGAGACGCCGCCATAGGCGGAGACGACGTCGTTCGAGGATTCGAGCGCGTCGAGATATTTCTGGTTGACGCGCGACCAGCGGGCGGCCAGCGCATCGCCCATCGCCATGGCCGAGATCGCCTCCCCGTTGCGGCGGTGGGACTCGGCCATCATCTGGCGCACGCCGCCTTCGGCCGCCATCACGCGGCCGGGCGCGCGGCTCGACCGCTCGGTGAGGAGCGTGACGACCACCAGCACCACCGCGCCGGCGAGCGCCGCCAGGCCGATGAGCGGATGGAGCAGGAAGCAGATGGCGAGGAAGATCGGCATCCAGGGCAGGTCGGCGATCGAGATCGGGCCGGCGCTGAGGAGGAAGGTGCGGATCTGGTCGAGGTCGCGGACCGCGTTCTCGCCGCCCTTCATGCCGGGCTGCTGGCTGCCGACCACCGCGCGATGCACGGCCCGCTCGAGCCTTCCGTCGATCACCCCGGCGACGCGGCCGACCATGCGGCCGCGGATCACGTCGAGGACGCCCTGCACGACATAGGCGCCAAGCAGCAGCAGCGAGAGCGCGACGAGCGTCGGCACGCTGCGGCTGGTCAGCACGCGGTCGTAGATCTGCAGCATGTAGAGCGGGCCGGCGAGCATCAGGAGATTGGCGGCGAGCGAAAACACCGCGAAGCCGAGAAGGCCCGACCGGCAGGTCTTGAGCGCCTCGGCGATCACCGAGGGCAAATGGCGCGGGTCAGACAAAGGCGCGCTCCGGATGTCAGGCGGGAAATGCTAGCGGCGAATGGTGAAGATTGGCTTGGCGCGGGCGGGAGAGTTGTCGCCACCGCCGGCCGGAGAGCTGGCGGGAAGCCTCAGTTGTCGAGGACGACGCGGAGGAGCTCGGCGACGTTCCTCGCGCCGAGCTTGGACATGATGCGCGAGCGGTGCACCTCGACGGTGCGCGGGCTGAGGCCGAGCTGGCGGGCGGCCTGCTTGTTGGAGTGCCCGTCGACCACGTTCTTGAGCACGTCGAGCTCCCGCCCGGTGAGGCGCTCGCGGAAACGGTAGGCGAGGACATCCTCGGCGCGGCGCCCTCCCGGAGACTGCCGCCGTTCGACCGGCTTCAGCTCCGGGAGGGTCCAGCCGACGGCCGCGAACTCGATGAGGCCTTCGAGCGGCACCGGGAGAGAAAACAGTGCGCCCTGGGCGATGTCGCAGCCGATGGTGCGGAGGGCCGCCAGGTCCTCGGGATTCTCGACGCCCTCGGCCACCGCCACCGCGCCGAAGCGATGGGCGAGCGTGACGGCGGTCTGGCAGAAGAAGAGGCTGGCGGGATTTGTCGCGCAGCCCTTGACGAAGCTGTGGTCGATCTTGAGCTCGGCGAAGGTGAGGTCGCGGACGCGCGAGGCCGAGGAATAGCCCATGCCGAAATTGTCGATGGCGAGAGTGCCGCCGTAGATCTCGAGCTGCGCGAGGATCTCGGCGACGCGGTCGAGGTCGCCGAGGCTTTCGCGCTCGCTGATCTCGAGGATAAGGCCCGGCCAGTTGCCGCGCTTGGGCCGCTCGCGGCGGAGGGTCTCGCCGAGCGGCAGGCGGTGAAGCGTGGCGACCGGCATGTTGATCGAGATCTTGAGCTCGACGCCGCTGTCGGCCAGCAGGGACCAGTCGCGCGTGACGGTGCGGATGCAGGCCTCGGTGAGGCGGTCGAGCTCGCCCGCGCTCGCCTCGCGCAGGAAGTCGGCGTGGGGGAGGATGCCGATGTCGGGATGGTCGACGCGCGCCAGCGCCTCGGCGCCGACCAGCCTGCCGGTCTTGAGGTCGACCTTCGGCTGGTAGTGGAAACGCAGCCAGCCGGCGCGGAGGACGGCGTCGACGCTGAGTACGGTCTCGGGCGCGCGGGCGCTCGATGATGCCGGCTTCGCGGCCACGCTCGCCAGTCTGGCGTGGCGTTCGAGGACCTCCCCGATCTCCTGGACGCGAAAGGGCTTGGCGAGCGGGGGCAGCGTGCGGATGCCGTGGCGCTCGGCGACCTGGCGGATGCTTTCCAGGAGATCGACGCGGAGGCCGCTGACCAGCTGGAGGACGCCCGCGAAGCGGATCTCCCTGAGGAAGCGGATGACGTCGATGGCGTCGGCGTCCGGAAGGTTCACGTCGAGGAGGACGATGTCGGGCGCCTCCGCCGCGACGATGGCGTGGAAGGTCTCGGCGGAGTCGAACGCCGCCACCTCGCAGCCGAGCCGGACCAGCGTCCGCGCCAGGAGGGCGCGCAGACCCTCATTGTCTTCGACGACGGCGCAACGCACTCTCAACGAAGGGACGGCGTCCATATCGGCTTTTCCGAAGCACCCGATCAGGTTCGCCTATGTCTAACGTTGATTAGTCTTTGGAGAGAATTTGAACCCTCGTTTCAGTAAATCCGCCCTCTCGTGCTCGTTTATACTTGTGCTTCCCTCAGCAACGACTTGTTAACTCAACTCTCGTCACTCGTACCGGCTTCGAAATGGCTGTCTCCCGCCAGACCAAGCGTTCGCCCGCAAGCTCTGCCTCGGCAATTCGTTCACGGTTCTTCGAGCGGCCCGTCACAGCCGTTGCCGAAGACTTGATCGGGTGTCTGATGACCTTCGACGGGGTGGGCGGCCGGATCGTCGAGGCGGAGGCCTATCACCACGAGGATCCGGCCTCGCACAGCTTCACCGGCATGCGGCCGCGCAACGCCACGATGTTCGGGCCGGTCGGCCGTGCCTATGTCTATCGCTCCTACGGCGTGCACTGGTGCCTCAACTTCGTGGCGGGAGAGGAGCCGGGCAGCGCGGTGCTGATCCGCGCGCTCGAGCCGCTGGAAGGCATCGGCCTCATGGAGGAGAGGCGCGGGCTCGGCTCCCCTCGCCTCCTCTGCTCGGGGCCGGGGAGGCTGACGCAGGCGCTCGGGATCACCGGCGCGGATGACGGGCTGGCGCTCGACGCGCTGCCGTTCCGGGTGTGGGAACCGGAGGAGCGACCGGCGGTGATCGTCGGGCAGCGGATCGGGCTCACGCGCGCCATCGAGACGCCGTGGCGGTTCGGCCTCAAGGGCTCGCGCTATTTGAGCCGGCCGTTCCGCGACGGCGTCCCACGTCGGCCTTAAGGTCTCGTTGGCGATGTCCTCGCGACGATGACCGCCGCGCCGGACCAGCCGCTACGCTGGGGCGTTGGACGGGCGCACGAGACGGGAGACTCCGATGGGCGAATGGATCGCGATCGATCAGTGGGCGAATTGCGCCGCGCTCGAGCGGCCGGGCTTCGTGTTCGAGCTCCGCAACGAGGAGGGGCTGAGCCTCTTCACCGTCTGTACGCCGGCCCTGCCGGAGATTCCGTTCGACTGGCGCTCGCCGCCGGTGGCGTTCCGCCTCGTGCCGGAGCCGCCGGCGGTGCGATCGAGCCCGATCCCGCCGCCGGCAGCGCCCTAGGCTCAGACCATCGCGCGGACGGAGATCGGCGAGCTCCGGCAGACGAGGAGAGTCCGCCGGAAGAGCTGGACCAGCGCGTCGAAGCGCGCCGGCTCGGGGGCGGCGAGCCAGGCGGTGAGGCCCTCGGCGATCTCCGCGGCGAGCTTGGGCTGCTTCAGGGAAACCGTCTTGAAGCCTTCGAGGATCGCGGCGTGGACGCGGGCGAACTCCTCGAGGCTGCCGGTGAGATTGGCGAGCGCGATGAGGGCGACATCGCCCGTCGTGCGGAGGCTCTTGGCGAAGTGGGAGACCGCGGCGTGGGTGAAGATTCCTGCGGCGAAGATGACGTCGTCGGAGCTGCGGTCGGCCGCTGCGCGCTCGGCGAGCCTGTCGACGATGGCCGCGGCGGCTTCCGCGACGAGGTCGGAATCCTCCTCGGCCTCGAGCGTCGCGCCCAGCGAGGAGACGGCGACGCGGAGGCGGCGACGAGCGCGATCCTCGGGGGCCGGGGGCGGAATTCGGATGTCCTTCAGGGCGGAAATCGCGCCCCGTCTACGCAACGCAACCATGAAATGCTCTCGACCCGGCGGGGCCTTTTCGACCCCGGATGATGCCCCTCCCCATGTCCCCATTCCGTGGTTGATAAATCGTTAAGAACGGTTGCCGAACCGGGCTGGAGCGGAGCGCTCCCGCGTGAGCGCAGAGGGTGTGAACACAAGGGTTCCCGCCGCAACGGGCTCGTTTCGCGGCGCGGCGAGTTGCGCTAGTGTCCGTAGGGCGGACCGGCATTGCCTCCGCCGGCCCGGGACACCGACGCGAATGCCTGATGCGCGTGCGACCGTTCGGACTCTGATCGCCAGCCTCGCCGCGCTGCTGTGGCTCGCGGTCGCGCCGGCCGCGGCGCAGAACCGGCCTCCCCTCCCCGACCGGCTCACGCCCGAGGTGATGGCGGTCGTCTATCCGGGCGCCGAACGGCTCGGCCCGGTCGAGGGCAAGACCCGGTCGATCGCGGTCTACGCCGGCGAGGAGATCGCGGGCTTCATCTTCTCGACCCTCGAGGTGGTGCGGGCGCCGGGCTACGCCGCCTATCCGTTCGACGTGATCGCTGGCGTGACGGTCGACGGCGTGATCACCGGGTCGGTGGTGCTCGACCATCGCGAGCCGCACATCCACAACGACGCGCATCGCGAGGCGCTTCTCGACCAGTATCTGGCCAGCCAGGCCGGCTATGTGGTCGACGGCGGCCAGCCCGGGCGGCGCCCGGACTTCGTGGAGGGGGCGACGATCTCGGCGCGGGCGATGCGCGCGGCGATCATGGACAGCGCGCGGTTCGTGCTGCAGGACCGGCTCGGGCGCGAGCCGGTGACCGAGCCGACGCTCGACCGCGAGAGCTTCTGGCCGATGAGCTTCGAGGAGATGGCCGCGAACGGGGCCATCGCGCGGCTGCGGCTGACCGGCGCGGACGTCGCGGCGCTCGCGGCGGCGGAGGGCATTCCGGAGTCAGCGCTCCCGCGGCCGATCGGCAATCCGGACCAGGTCTATAGCGACGTCGTCGTCGGGCTCGGCTCGGCGATGGCGATCGCGCGCAATCTCCTGGTGCCGCAATCGGCGGCGCGGCAGCTCAGCGACCGGCCGGCGGGGACGGAGTCGATCATCGTCGGGTCGAGCGGGCGCTACGGCGTGCTAGGCACCAGCTACAACCAGGCGGAAACCGGCTACCGGTTCGACCGCTTCCGGATCGTGCAGGGCGAGCGCGTCTTCACCTTCGTCCGCGACCAGTTCGTCACGGTGAACGCGGCCGGCGCGCGGCTCCAGAATTCGGGCGCGTTCTTCGTGCCGACGACCGCCGGGTTCGATCCGCTGCAGCCCTTCACGCTCGAGTTCATGATCAACACGACGGGCGCGGATGGCGTGGTCCGGCCGATCGTCGTCCCCCTGCCCTATGCGCTACCGGCCGCGCACATCCTCCTGCCGCCGCCCGCGCCGATCCCGGCCTATGTCGAGGCGTGGACCGAGGCGCGGACCGACGTGATCATCCTCGTCTCGGCGCTCCTCGTCCTTTGCCTGATATTCGCCTTCCAGGGGTTCCTGGCGCGGCACCGCAAGGCGTTCAATCTCATCCGCACCGGCTTCCTCCTCTTCACGCTGGTCTGGCTCGGCTGGACGGCCGGCGGGCAGCTCTCGACGGTCCATCTCATCAACTACGCGATGGCGCCGCTCCACAATTTCGACCTCGGCTACTACCTTGCCGAGCCGCTCATCGTGATCATCGCCGCCTTCACGCTGGCGGGGCTGATCGTGCTCGGGCGCGGCGTCTTCTGCGGCTGGCTGTGCCCGTTCGGGGCGCTGCAGGAGCTGCTCGCCAAGCTCGCGCGGGCGCTGCGGCTGCCGCAATGGAACCCGCCCGCTTCGTGGCAGAAGCGGCTCTGGCTCGGGAAATATGTCGCGGCCGTCGCGGTGGTGGCGGCGAGCTTCGCCTCGCCCGACCTCGCCGCGGCGGCCGAGGAGGTCGAGCCGTTCAAGACGGCGATCACCTCCTTCTTCACGCGCGCCTGGCCGTTCGAGGTGTACGCGATCGCGCTCCTCCTCATCGGGCTCTTCACCGAGCGCGCCTATTGCCGCTTCCTCTGCCCGCTGGGCGGGACGCTCGCCGCGCTCGACCGGATGCACCTTGTCGATGTGCTGAAGCGCCGGCCCGAGTGCGGGTCGCCGTGCAAGCTCTGCGAGCACTCCTGCCCGGTGAAGGCGATCGAGCCGTCGGGCCAGATCAAGATGGCCGAATGCTTCCAGTGCCTCGACTGCCAGGTCGAGTATTACGACGACCACCGCTGCCCGCCGCTCGCCAAGGCGCGGAAGGCGAAGGAGCGGATGCGGACGGCGCGGACCAAGGGGACAGCGATCAGCATCCCGCCGCTGGTGCCGGCAACGGCGCGCGTGCCGACCTAGCCCAGTACGCCCGTCCTTAACCTCCCCCTTGCGGGGAGGTCGAAATCGCAAGGCGATTTCGGGAGGGGGTGAGCCGAAAGGACTCTGCGGGTAGGGCACGCGGGCTTCGCCCGCTACCCCCTCCCGAAGCTGCTCGGGCAGAGCCCTCGCACCTTCGACCTCCCCGCAAGGGGGAGGTTAAGCGGGCGAACGCGCAGTGTGCGCGGCGCTAACGTTTCGTAGACCGTGCGGTGACACGCTTCCGGCCGGCGGACCGGCGCTTGCATGCGGCGGCGCCGGCAGGAGACGGAGTTCATGGCGCTCGACTTTCCGCGGTTCCGCTCGAAGAAGCGCGACATCGAGACGGACGTCTCGCGCGTCCTGCCGATCCGCGACTCGGTCGCGGCGGCGCTGCGCGAATCGGAGCGCGAGCTCAGCCAGCTGACCAAGCGGCTCAAGGACGCCAACACGCAGGCCGCGTTCCTGTTCGGCAACGAGCTCGAGAGCGAGGTCGGGGACGACGCGGCGAAGGAAGCGCGGCTCAAGGAGGCCGAGGCGTTCCTGGTGCGCGGGCAGCACCGCGCGAGCTATCTCGAGCGGCAGGTCGCGATCCTTCGCGAGATCTCGGCCAATCTCGAGCGGATCGTCTCGCCGGTGACGGCGGTCGGCGACTAGCGGCCGGAGACGCGGTCGAGCTTCTTGGGGGCGAAGCCCTGCCGCTGGCTCGCGCCGCGATAGGCGAGCCAGGCGCCGGCCGCGGCATAGCCGAGCTGCAGGGCGCCGACGCCGAGCAGCACGAGAACCCACCAGGGCGCAGCCGCGAAGACGCGGTCGCCGATGATGCCCTCGATCAGCACGACTGCAAAAGCGATGAGCAGAGCGCCGACGCGAAGACGCGCTCCGATCAGAATGCCGGCCGCCAAATGCGCGGCCGCAAAGAGCACCAAGGCCACTTCAGCTCCCAAGCCGCCGCAGACCCGACATGCCGGCCGCGCGACGGTCTCTCCCCCGCTGGAAGCCCGTTAACCACCATGGGTTGCCGACTCCCTCCCAAGCCCCGAATAGGCGCGATCAGCGCCGATATCCAGCAGATATTCAGAGGGAGAGATAAAAGGACCGTGTTGTTGCTTTGCGGCAAAGGGCAGCGCAGCGCAAAAGCCCCTGCCCGCCCGAGGCTTGGCCTTCGCCGTTACGCGACCTGCCGATGCGAGGACAGACGGTTGTCGGAGATCATCTCGAGCTCGTGCGAGGCATAGCGTTTCTGAGTGCTCAAATTGACCTTGTTGAGCACCGTGCCGATCACCTTCTCGCCCACGCCGGCGACCTGGAAGGCCTGCGCGAGGGCGTCCTCGCTGGTGCCACCCCACTCGGCGACCATGGCGAAAGCGTCGAAGAGATGGGCGGCGGCCCGCACGTCGACCACCGGAAGAAGGGGCGGCAGGTCGACGACGATGAGGTCGTAGTGCTGGCGGCAGGCGTCGAGGAGCCCGCGCATGCCGTCCGAGCTCAGCACCTCGGAGGCGCTGCCGGCCTGGGTCGACGTGCCGGCGGGGATGAAGCGGAGGGGGGTCGCGGCGTCGGTCCAGATCGCCTGCTCGGGTGCCACGCTCCGCGCGACGAGGTTGATGAGCCCGGCACGCGCGGTCGGCACGAGATTCTTGCTGAGGGTGGAGTTGCGAAGGTCGCCGTCGATGAGGAGCGTCCGCGCGCCCGACTGGGCGGCGAGCCGCGCGAGGTTGATCGCCACCGTCGTCCGCCCCTCGCCCGGCATCGGCGAGACCACGCCGAGCACCACCATCGGATCGGCGGCGAGGCGCGAGGCGGCGACGCGGATGCTGCGGATGGTCTCGGCAAAGCGCGAGAAGGGCGTGTTGAGGACCAGCGAGTAGGCCGGGCCGGCGGCGAAACGCTGGGCCACGGCATCGCCCGACTTCCGGGCATCGCGGGCGAAGCGGCGCATCGCCCTCCCGCGCACGTCGAAGCGCGGCAGGTAGCCGAGGAACGGGGCGTGGGTGACTTCCTGCACGCGTGTGCCGGTGCGCACCGCCTTGTCCAGGAAATCGCGCGTGACGCCGATGCCGAGGCCGACCACGCCGCCGAAGATGATGGCGGCGGCCATGATCATGGCGGAGTCGGGGGCGGTCTTGGAGCCGTTGGTGGCGTAGGTGATGACCCGCGCCTCGGTGAGCGGCAGGTTCTGCTGCTGGACCGTCTCGGTATAGCGCTGGAGGAACGTGTCGTAGGTGGCACGGATGGCGCTCTTTTCCTCGATGGTGAGGGTCGGGTCGTTGACCTGGGCGCGCAGTTCCTCGATGCGCCCGCTGAGCCAGTTGGTCGCGCGCTGGGCGGTGCTGACCTGCGCGCCGACCTGGTCCTCGAGATAGGCGTTGGTGACCGCGTTCACGATGCGCGCGGAGAGCGCCGCATCGGCCGAGCTGAAGGAAACGCCGATCACGTAGCTGAGGCCGGTCCGCCCGACCTTGAGATTCTTGCGCAGCTTGTTGATAGCCGAGTTGCGGAGGCCCTGCTCGGTCGGCGGGGTGGCGGCGTCGGCGCGGAGGGCGTGCGCGGCAAGGCTCGCGACCTGATCCTGGAGCTGATCGAGCGGGCTGCCCGGATCGGCCATGAAGACGGGGTCGGAGACAAGGCCGAGCTCGTCGACCACCCTGCCCGCGATGAGGCCGGAGCGCAGGATCTCGACCTGGGTCTCCACCGCGGCGTTGGTGATCGAGGCGTCCTGGTAGACGTCGCCGTCGCTGAAGATGTCGATCTTGCGCGTGTCGATGAGGAGCGAGGTGCTCGCCGAATAGACCGGGGGCGAGGCCGCGGTCCACACCCCGCCGAGGACCACCGCGACCAGGACCGACAGGCCGATCGCCAGGCGCCGGCGTTTGGCGAAGGCGAAAAGGTCGGCAAGACCGATCTCCTTCGGCTCGGGCATCGGCTCGGGAGCGACCCGCACGGCACCCAGTCTCTGCTGGCGGTCAAGCATGAAGGGCGAACTCCATTGAGCGTCCGGCCCCCCAACCGGCGCTACGTCGATGCTCCTCCATGCAAGTTCGGCACCGCAGAACGGCGCTAATACGGCAGAAAGCGGCTCTGCGCATGGCTGTCAGAACCCGGTGACATCGCTCGCGGCGTCAGCGGCGCCGCTGACGAAGGCGAAAAGCTTGTTGAGGTCTGCGATCGGCGCATTGGCGATGTAGAGCACGTCCTTGTCGCGCATGGCGAAGGCGCTGGCCATGAAGTAGCCGGAGGGATCGCGGAGAT
>JADYYB010000258.1 GCA_020853895.1 Bauldia sp. | reverse complement strand
GCCAAGACCCTCTCTCAGGAACGCATCCCCAAAGCCCAACTGCCCGCTCGAACGATGCATCCCCATCCTCCTACCTCCTCTCAGAGAATCACGGGATCGTCGTTGTGCAAAGGTCTCCACAAGGGGGAGGGGGAAGAGCCGCCTCGCTCGAAGCAAAAGAAAAAGGGGCCCGAAGGCCCCTTCTGAGTTTGGAGGAGGAGTGACGCGCTTGCTCAGGTACCGGTGTGGTAGGCGACCTCGCCGTGGCTGGAGACGTCCAGACCCTCGCGCTCGGCCTCGGCGGTCGGCCGGAGACCGATGATGAGGTCCACGACCTTGAAGAGGATGAAGCTGCCGACACCGCACCAGACGATGGTCACCAGACAGGCCTGGAACTGGATCCAGACCTGGGCGACGACGTTGTGGTCGTCCGGGCCGATGCCGCCGAGCCACGGGGCGTACAGGATGCCCGTGCCGATGGCGCCGACGAAGCCGCCGACGCCGTGGATGCCGAAGACATCCAGGCTGTCGTCGTACTTCAGCGCCGGCTTCACCACCGCCACCGCGAAGTAGCAGATGAGGCTCGCCACCGCGCCGAGCACGATGGCGCCGATCGGGCCGACGAGACCGGCGGCCGGGGTGATCGCGACGAGGCCGGCGACCAGGCCGGAGGCTGCGCCGAGCATCGAGGCCTTGCCCTTGGCGAAGGCCTCGGCCGCCGACCAGGCGATGATCGCCGCGGCGGTGGCGACGAAGGTGTTCATCATCGCCAGCGTGGTGCCGCCATTGGCCTCGAGGTTGGAGCCGGCGTTGAAGCCGAACCAGCCGACCCAGAGGAGGGAGGCGCCGATCATGACGAAGGTCATGGAGTGCGGCGCCATCATGTCCTTGCCGAGGCCGATGCGCTTGCCGATGACCAGCGCGCCGACGAGCCCGGCGATGCCGGCGTTGAGGTGCACCACCGTGCCGCCCGCGAAGTCGAGAGCGCCCCAGCCATAGACGAGGCCGGCCGCGTCCCAGACCATGTGGGCGATCGGGAAGTAGATGAAGGTCGCCCAGAGGATCGAGAAGAGGATGAGGGCGGTGAACTTAACCCGCTCGGCGAAGGCGCCGATGATGAGCGCGGTGGTGATCGCCGCGAAGGTCATCTGGAAGCAGATGAAGACGTATTCGGGGATGACCTCGTCGGAGAAGGTCGCCGAGACCGAGTCTGGGGTGACGCCCGCCAGGAAGACCTTGGCAAAACCGCCGAAGAAGGGGTTGGTCCCGCCGCCGAAGGCGATCGAGTAGCCGTAGAGGACCCAGATGATCATCACCACCGAGATGATCATGAGGACCTGCATGAGCACGGAAAGGACGTTCTTGGCCCGGACCATGCCGCCGTAGAAGAGGGCGAGGCCGGGGACGGTCATCATCAGGACGATGATCGTGGAGACCATCATCCAGGTCGTGTTGCCCGGATTGGGCACAGCCGCCACTTCCGCCGCGACTTCCGCGACAGCTTCCGCGACCGCCTCCGCCGCAGGCGGCGCCGCCTCCTGTGCCCGGGCCAGGGTCGCCCCCAGCAGGCCGACCAGGGATGCGCCGAGCGCGGTAGCCAATGTTCTCAATCGTGCCATGGAACCCTTCCGAAACGTCCGTTGCTCAGGAAATGGGCGACGGGCGTCGCCTCTCCGCAAATCTTAGCAATCGGTGTGCCACGCTTTCGCCACGTCCGTAGGCATCTGGAATCGCAAGTGATTCATCGGAAAGCGAAACGGGGCCGAAAGGGCCCCGTTTCAGGCATTGCACAAATGATAGGCAGCGATTCTCAGCCGATGATGTCGGCCTCCGGATTGGCGCCGACCTTGTGGATCGAGAGGTCCGCGCCGCGCCGTTCCTCCTCCGGCGTGAGGCGGAGTCCCACGGTCATGCCGAGGAGCGAATAGACGAGGAGGCCGGCGAGGAAGGCGTAGCCGGCGCCTATCAGCGAGCCGACGATCTGGCCCAGCGTGGAGACCCCGCCGAGACCGCCGAGGGCCTCGAGCCCGAAGATGCCGGCGGCGATGCCGCCCCAGAGGCCGCAGAGGCCGTGGAGGGGCCAGACGCCGAGCACGTCGTCGATCCTGAGGCGGAACTGGGCGAGCTCGAAGCCCTTCACGAAGATCACGCCCGCTGCGGCGCCGACGATGAAGCTGCCGACCGGGTGCATGATGTCGGAGCCCGCGCAGACGGCGACGAGGCCGGCCAGCGCGCCGTTATGGATGAAGCCGGGATCGGCCTTGCCGACGATGAGCGCGGCGAGGATGCCGCCGACCATCGCCATCAGCGAGTTGACGGCCACGAGGCCCGAGATGCCGGCGAGCGACTGCGCCGACATGACGTTGAAGCCGAACCAGCCGATGCAGAGCATCCACGAGCCGAGCGCCAGCCAGGGGATGGAGGAGGGCGGGAAGCCCGCGCTCGGCGCGCCCGGCGAGTAGCGGCCGAGCCGCGGCCCGAGGCGGAGAACCGCGCCGAGCGCGATCCAGCCGCCGACCGCGTGGACGACGATCGAGCCCGCGAAATCCTTGAAGGGCGCGCCGAAGGTCGCCGAGAACCAGCCCTGCAGGTCGCCGCCCCAGATGAGGCCCTCGAAGAAGGGATAGACGAGGGCGACGATCGCCGCCGTGGCCAGGCACTGGGGCAGGAACTTCATCCGCTCGGCGATGCCGCCCGAGATGATCGCCGGCACGGCGGCCGCGAAGGTCGCGAGGAAGAAGAAGAGGACGAGCCTGTAGCCGTTCGGCCCGAAGCCCTCGCCGTTGGCGATGGTCTCGGCGCTCTGAAAGAAGTGCACCCCGTAGGCGATGGTGTAGCCGATGAGGAAATAGGCCGTCGTCGAGATGGCGAAGTCGGCCAGGATCTTCACCAGCGCATTGACCTGGTTCTTGCGCCGGACGGTGCCGACCTCGAGGAAGGCGAAGCCTCCATGCATCGCGAACACCAGGATCGCGCCGATCAATACGAAGAAGACGTCCCCGCCAGCCATTTTCCGATCCTCCCAAGATGACGCGTCGAAGCGCGCGTCTTGGGCGGACCGGAATTCAATGCGCATGCCAAATAGGCAGACGCGCAAAATCAAGGCAGATGGCGGGGAGACGGAGTCTTCGGACTTAGGCGGCTATGGGTCGACGCTAACCGTTTAGGCATTTGCGCAAGAAACAGGCAGGCAAGATGCCTCAGAAGCGGGCGACCTCGGCCCGCAGAGAACGGCCGCCGGGGAGGAATCCGCGGCGGCCTTCCGGTTCGTACAAGCGAGGAGGATGCTAGAGGGCGGAGGCGTCGGTCTCGCCGGTGCGGATGCGCACGACGTGATCGAGCGGGAAGACGAAGATCTTGCCGTCGCCGATCTGGCCGGTGCGGGCGGCCACGGTGATGGCCTCGACGACGGCG
>JADYYB010000257.1 GCA_020853895.1 Bauldia sp. | reverse complement strand
TGCGCTCGATCCCCAAGCGGGAACTGGTCGGGGCGATGGCGTGGATGACCATGCCGGCGCTGATCGGGCCGCTGGTCGGACCGCTCGTCGGGGGCTTCATCACCACCTATTTCGACTGGCGCTGGATATTCTGGATCAACATCCCGATGGCCGTGCTCGGCCTCGTCATGGCGACGATCTTCGTCCCCGACATCCGCGCCGAGACGCGCCGGCGCTTCGACGCGGTCGGCTTCGCGCTGATCGGGCTCGGCATCTTCGCGTTCGTGACGGGCTCGACCGCCCTCGGCGTCGGCATCCTCGAGACCACGCATGTGGCGATCGTCATCGCGCTCGGCGCTGGGCTTCTCGTCACCTACGCGCTCTACAGCCACCGGCGCACCAGCCCGATCATCGACCTTTCGCTGTTCCGCATTCCGAGCCTTCGCGTCGGCCTGATCGGCGGCGCCTTCGCGCGGCTCGGCGTCGGCGGCACGCCGTTCCTCCTGCCGCTGATGCTCCAATACGGGTTCGGGATGACGCCGTTCGAGTCGGGCGCGGTGACCTTCGTCGGTGCGGCGGGGGCGATCGGCCTCAAGACCGTCTCCACAAGGCTCATCCGCCGGTTCGGCTTCCGCACGGTGGTCGTGGTCAACAGCGCAATCACGGCGATCGTGGTCGCCATACCCGGGCTGTTCCATCCGGGCGTGGCGCTGCCTCTGATCTACGCGATCCTCCTCTTCGCCGGCTTCTTCCGGGCTCTCCAACTGACCACGACGCAGATCCTCGGCTTCGTGGACGTGCCCAGCCACCGGATGAGCCAGGCGACGACGCTGTCCAGCGTCTTCCAGCAGACCTCGATGAGCCTCGGGATCAGCGCTGCGGCGCTCGTGCTCCAGCTCCAGGTCGGCCCGGGCGGGGAGATCGGCGCCGACGATTTCTTCTGGCCGTTCGTGACGCTGGGCTGCCTCAGCCTTCTCTCGGCGCCGTTCTTCTGGAGCCTTCGCGCGGATGTCGGGCAGGAGGTGTCGGGCCACCAACCGCGGGTGGTGGCGCCCGCGGAATAAGCGGCCGCTCAGCCGGGTGCGAGGCCGCGAAACTTGCCGCGGAAGCTGATGAGCGGCTGGCGATCGGGGTCCGACGCGAAGTCGACCAGCCGGCCGATGGCGATCACCGCGCCCTCCCGCTCGATGGCATCCTCCAGCACGCAGTCGAGCGCGCCGACGGCGGCGGCAAGGATCGGGGCGCCGGTGGCGAGCGTGGTCCAGCGGCCGGGCTGGAACCGCTCGGCGCCCTTGAGCGGGCTCTTGCCGCTGAAGATGTCGAGGAGGTCGCCGGCATCGTCCGGCAGATAGGAGATGGCGAAATTGCGCGCGGCGAGCACCTTGGAAAGGGCCGAGGTCCGCGCGTTGATCGACACCATCAGGAGCGGCGGATCAGCCGAAAGATGGGTCGCCGACAGCGCGAAGAAGCCCGCCGGCCCCTCGGCGTCGGCGGTCGTCACCACGGCGGCGCCGACCGCGCGCTGGCCGACCGCCTGCCAGAAGGTGCGGCCGTCGATGGTCCGCGGCGCGCGCGGGGGAGCCTCGTCAGCCATGTGGTCTTCCGCCCCTCCTCAGCTTGCGGCCACGCGCGGCCTGCCGAGGCGGTGGAACTCGCGGCGGTAGCGGAGCATGGCGTCCTCGCCCTCGCCGAGCTTCACCGACTCGACCTCGCCGATGATGATCGCATGATCGCCGACGAGGTAGTTGGCGTGCTTGTGGCAAATCAGCGTGGCGAGCGCCGAGGAGACGATCTTCAGCCCGTGGGCGGTCTCCTCGAAGTGGCTGGGCGGGGAGAATTTGTCGGCGGTCTGCGAGGAGGCGAAGCGCATCGCGAGGTTCTCGTGGTCGGGCGTCAGCACGCTGATCCCGAACCATTCGGCCGAGAAGAAGGTGTCGAAGCAGTTGGCCGAGCGGGCGAGGCAGACGAGGACCAGAGGCGGGGTCATCGACACGGAGGAGAAGGAGCTGGCGGTGAAGCCGCGATGCTCTCCGTCGGGGCCGACGGCGGTGGCGATGACGACCCCGGACGGGAAACTGGCCAGGGCGTTCTTCAAAGCAGAAAGATCGAGCATTTTCAGGGATATAGGAGCTTAACGGGTTTCCATCCGAGGCCCTGGTTGCAGGAAACAGGCCATCGGCCGGCGGCGTCTCGGGCACGGCGCGGACTCCCTTCAGGCTAGCGGGCCGGCGTGCGGTCCCGGGTCTCGAGCAGGAACCGCACGATCAGCGAGATCAGCGCCACCGCGGTGAGGATCGAGGCGGCGGCGAAGGCGCCCAGCGTGGTGTGGTCCTGGAAGAGGAGCTGGATCTGCAGCGGCAGCGTGTTGGTCTGGCCGGCGACCATGCCCGAGACGACCGAGACGGCGCCGAACTCGCCCATCACGCGGGCGTTGCAGACCACCGCGCCGTAGAAGAGCGCCCAGCGGATGTTGGGCAGGGTGACGAGGCCGAACATCTGCCAGCCATTGGCGCCGAGCGAGCGGGCGGCCTCCTCGTCCTCGCTGCCCTGGAGCTGCATCAGCGGCAGCACCTCGCGAACGACGAAGGGCGCGGTGATGAAGAGGCTGACGAGGAAGATCGCCCAGACCGTGAACATCACCTGGATGCCGTGTCCGAGGAGGAACGGCCCGAAAAGGCCCAGCCGGCCGTAGAGGAAAAGGTAGGTCGTGCCGACCACGATCGGCGCGACGGAGAGCGGCAGCTCGACCAGGCTGAGGAGGAGCCGCCGGCCGGGGAAGCGGAAACGGGCGATCAGCCAGGCGGCCGAGAGGCCGAAGACGATGTTGATGGGGACGACCACGAGCGCGGTCAGCACGGTCAGCCAGATCGCGTGGCGGGTATTGGGCTGCGAGACCGCCGCGAGATAGGCGCCGATACCGGCGCGGAAGGCCTCGGTGAAGATCACCGCCAGCGGCAGGCCGAACACGACGAGCGCGCCGAGGACCGCCGCGCCGACGAGGATCCGCGCGCCGGGCCTGGCGGGGCTCCGGCGCCTCACCGGTCGCGCTCCGTGTAGCGGAGGCGCCAGGCCTGGATGGCGTTGGTGACGACCAGCATGAGGAAGCTCGCGACCAGCAGCACGAAGGCGAGCGCGGCGGCGGCCGGGTAGTTGAACTCGTCGAGCCGGATGACGATGAGGAGCGAGGTGATCTCGGTGCGGAGCGGCAGGTTGCCGGCGATGAAGACCACCGCCCCGAACTCGCCGAGGCAGCGCGCGAAGGCCAGCGCGCAGCCGGCGAGGAAGGCGGGGAGGATGGTCGGCCAGATCACCCGGCCGAAGACCTGGGGCGGCCGCGCGCCGAGCGACTCCGCCGCCTCCTCCATGCTCGGCTCGATGTCCTCCAGAACCGGCTGGACCGCGCGGACGACGAAGGGGAGGCTGGTGAAGGCCATCGCTACCGCGATGCCGGGGAAGGCATAGGCGATTTTGAGCCCGAGCGGCTCGAGCCAGGAGCCGAGCCAGCCATTGGCGGCGAAGAGCGTGGTGAGCGTGAGCCCCGCCACCGCCGTCGGGAGGGCGAAGGGGAGGTCGATGACCGCGTCGAGGAGGCGCCTGCCCGGGAAGTCGTAGCGGGTGATCACCCAGGCGAGCAGAAGGCCGAAGACGGCGTTGAAGAGCGTGGCGTAGAGCGCGGCCGTGACGGTGACCCGGTAGGTGGCGACCGCGCGCGGGGCGGTGGCGATGCGCCAGAACTCGTCCCAGCCGAGCTCGGCGGTCTTCAGCGCCATCGCGGCCAGCGGCAGAAGGACGATGAGGGCGAGATAGAGCAGCGTCACGCCCAAGCTGAGGGCGAAGCCGGGAAGGACGCGCCGGGACGCCGATCGCTGTGCCAATCCTCTCGCTAGCCCCAAGGTGCAAAGACCCCCGGAACGGATGCGCCGGGGGTCTCGCGTAAGTCGTGCCGGGCGACCTTATTGATTGACGAAGACCTGGTCCAGAAGGCCGCCGGCCGCGAAATGCTCCTCGGAGACCGCGGCCCAGCCGCCGAACTCGTCCTCGACCTTGACCAGTTCGACCTCGGGGAACTCGCCCGCGTGGGCGGCCGACACGGTCGGGTCGATGACGCGGTAGAAATTGCCGGCGATGATCTCCTGCGCCTCGGGCGTATAGAGGAAGGTCAGATACTCCTCGGCCAGCGCGCGGGTGCCGCGCGCGTCGGCGACCTTGTCGACCACCGTGACCGGGAACTCGGCGAGGAGGCTCACGCTGGGGACGACGGTGTCGTAGTTGGCGTCGCCGAGCGCCGCCTCGGTGCCGCGGGTCTCGGCCTCGAAGGTGATCAGCACGTCGCCGATGCCGCGCTCGGCAAAGGTCGCGGTGGCGGCGCGTCCGCCGGTGTCGAAGACCGGCACGTGGGCGAAGAGCTCGGTGAGGAAGGCATTGACCTGCGCCTCGTCGCCGGCGAACTCGCGGTTGGCCCAGGCGCGGGCGGCGAGATAGGTGTAGCGGCCGTTACCGGAGGTCTTGGGGTTCGGGAAGATCACCTGGACGTCGTCGCGGACGAGGTCGCCCCAATCCTGGATGTTCTTCGGGTTGCCGGCGCGGACGAGGAAGGCGGGCAGCGAGTAGAACGGCGAGGAGTTGTTGGGGAGGCGCGCCTGCCAGTCGGCCGGGATGAGGTCGCCGCGGTCGTGGAGGATCTGGACGTCGACGACCTGGTTGAAGGTCACGACGTCGGCCTGGAGGCCTTCGAGGATGGCGCGGGCCTGGGTCGAGGAGCCGGCATGCGACTGGTCGATGGTGATCGTCTGGCCGGTCGCCGCCTGGTGCTTGGCGATGAAGGCGGCGTTGACCGCCACGAAGAGCTCGCGGCCGACATCGTAGGAGACGTTGAGGAGGGACTGCTGGGCGAGGGCCGGCTGGGCGGCCAAGGCGGCCAGGGCGAACGCCCCGAGGGCGAGCTTGCGCATGCTTGTTCCTTGTCTTGGTGACGCCGTTCGGCCTGTCGGGACGTCCGGCCCGGAAAGTGCCGGCATTCTTGTGGCCGCCAAGGCGAAAAGACAGGAAACAGCACGCGTTGGCGGCGATGATCGGAAAAGAACTTGCCCGCGCCGGCCCGTTGTTTGGATCGATCGTTCCCGAGCCCGCGGATCGAGGGCTAACCCTTTCGGGAAGATCGGCGTAGTCTCCGGCACGCTGGCCGCCGCCTTCACGCCCTCGGGCACGCCCGACGCCTGCCGCAACCTGGAGACATCTCGTGCAGCCCTTTCCCTACGGCGCCCCCGCCGAGATGTTCGCTGCCTCGAGCATCCGCCGGTCATCACGCATGAACTACAGGCGGTTCGAGACTGCCGCCGATGCCATCCGCTACGTCATGGAGGATCTGCCCGCGCCCATGCAGCCGGGCACCTCGATCCAGGTCGGCGACGAGCGGCTCGGCTTCACCGAGATCGCCGAGCTCTACGAAAGCGTTGGGTTTCCAAAACGGAGCGAGGCCGAGGATTAGGCCTCGTCCCGCCGTCACGGATGCTATAGGGTAGGGAATGTGATCGCCGCGCGTTGAGACTGCGGCGCGCCACCTCGAGCATCGATTGCTGCCCCGCGCGACGCCCTTATCGCGAAGCGCCACCCGCACCCAGCAATTGCAGGATCTGCCGCCGGATCGGGCCCCTTCGCAGGGGACGGTGCGGCGTTTTTCGCCAGTCCCATCCACCACGCACCGAAATGGAGACGCTTTGCAGGTCCTCGTCCGCGACAACAATATCGATCAGGCCCTTCGCGTGCTGAAGAAGAAGCTGCAGAAGGAAGGCATCTTCCGCGAGATGAAGCGGCGCCGCGCCTATGAGAAGCCCTCTGAAAAGCGCGCCCGCGAAGCCTCCGAGGCGAAGCGGCGCCAGCGCAAGGCGGCCCGTACGCAGGCGCAGCGCGACGGGCTGATCCCGATGACGCCGCGGAAGCCGCGCGAACCGGGCGGGACGAAGGCGGCCTGAGGATCGTGGCCCTTCTCGCACCGGCGCGGGTTGAAGAGTTCGCTTGTGCCGCGGGCGGCCAAGCCTCATAATGGGCCATTCGATCGGCAATGACTTGCTGCCGCCCGTCGGGGCTTCTCCAAGACAATCGCTAAGGTTCGGATGGCCGCCGCGGGTCTCCCGCGCGGCTGACGACGCACGTCCCCCAATGTCCAAGGAGGCCCGCATGGCCACAGGCACCGTCAAGTTCTTCAACGTCGATCGCGGTTTCGGCTTCATCGCGCCGAGCGACGGCGGCAAGGACGTTTTCGTCCACATCACCGCCGTCGAGAAGGCAGGTCTCGGCCGCCTCATCGAGGGCGACAAGCTGAAATTCGAGACAACGAGCGACCGCGGCAAGATGGCCGCGACCAATCTCGAGAAGCTCTAGCCGGCGGTCGGCCCTCCCCCCGGCCAGCCCGCGACGATCTTCGCGCGCCGTGAGCCGCCAAGGCGAGTCCTAACCCGTCAGTGTCGAAACGATATCGTCACACTGTTGCGTGAGGGGCACGGATCGGGCCGGCCGCTGCTACCCTGCGTTGCCATCCGACCGCGGACGGCGGCCGAATGAGGGGTAGGCGGGGTCGGAGTAGCCGGG
>JADYYB010000256.1 GCA_020853895.1 Bauldia sp. | reverse complement strand
GGTGCACCAATAGTCGCAGAACGGAATGCCCGCCCTCGCCGGGGTCAGGCGGATCCGGGGAGGGTCTGAGTAGCCGCGCCGAGGAGGGCGGCCTGGCGGGCGGCGAGGCGCTCGAGGTCGGTCGGCGGGGCGCCGTTCTTCCTGGCGCAGTCGAGGGCGTGTGCGAGATGGGCGGCGCTCTCGGCGGTGGCGTGCATGCTGGCGGCGGTCTCGGCGGCGACCTCGTAATAGCGCTGCGCCTTGGCGGTGTCGCCGGCGAGGTCGAAATGCCGCGCCAGGCGGTGCGCCTGCTCCTCGAGCCGGCCGACGAAGATCGTCTCGATCGCCTCGCCGACCCGCCGGTGGAAGTCGCGGCGCTTGCGGTTGAGCAGGGACCCGTAGGCGGCGTCGCGCGCGAGCTCGTGCTTGAACATGTATTCGAGCTCGGGCAAGCGGGCGGACTCGAGGAGGAGCTCGACCCGTTCGAGCGAGAGGAGCTGCCGGTCGAGCGCCATCGCCGATTCCGAGATGCGCTTGAGGATCGAATAGTAGAAGGAGCGCCCGATCACCGAGGCGAGCTGCAGGGTCGAGCGCGTCTCCTGGTCGAGCCGGTCGATGCGCGTCATCAGGAGCGCCTGGAGCGTATCGGGAATGGCGATCTCCGAGACGTCCGTCTTGGCCTCCCAATGAAGGCCGTCCGCGGTCTGCCTGACCACGCCCTCGTCGATGAGGGTGCGTACGATCTCCTCGACGAAGTAGGGATTGCCGTCGGTCTTGCGGAGGATCAGCTGCCGGAGCTCGGCCGGAAGGTCGGCGATGGAGAGGAGCGCGGAGACCAGCGCGTTCGTGTCGGTGGCGTCGAGCGGGCGGAGGCTCAGCTCCGTGTAGCGGTGCGGGTAGTCGGTCTCCGCCCGCTGCCTGATGCGCCAGGCGGCCGACTGCCGCTCGGGACGGAGCGCGAAGACGATCAGCAGCGGAACGTCCTCGACCAGCGAGAGAAGGGCGAGGAGCAGCTCCACCGAGGCCGGGTCGGCCCAGTGCAGGTCGTCGACGACAAGCACCAGGGGGCCGTTGCGGGCGTGCCGGGCGAGGCCCGGCGAGAGGGTGTTGTAGATGTCGTTCTTCACGACCTCCACGTCGTAGCGGGAGCCGTCGAGGAGGGTCCGTGCCGCGATGACCCGCTCGAAGGCGGTCGCGCAGAGCGCGATCGTCTCCTCGTCCTTGCCGTGGCCGCGGAGGGTGGCCACGATCTTGTCGTGGATGGTCTCGACCGGGTCGTTGAGCTCGACCCCGAACATGCTGCGCGCGTAGTTCTGGAAGAGGCCGTAGGGCCGCGAGGCGTCGTAGGGGACGCCGCTCAGCACGATCCAGCGGTTCGGCGGCGAAGCCCGGTCCCATTCCTGCTTCAGCTCGGAAAGCATGCGGCTCTTGCCGAGACCGGCCTCGCCGAGGAGCCCGACGATCTGCCCGCGGCCGGAGAGCACGCTGGTCATTGCATCCCGAAGCCGCGCGAACTCGCGGTCGCGGCCGATGAGCGGCGCGCTCACGCCATCGATGCCGCGCACCCGGCCGGGCGCGGCCTTCGGGCCGATCACCCGGAAGGCCGGGACGCGGTCGGCCTTGCCCTTGAGCTCGATCTCGCCGAGGGCCTCCACGTCGAAGAGCGGGGCAAGGAGGCGGTAGGTGTCGCCGGAGAGGAGGATGGTGCCGGGACCGGCCGCCTGCTCCATCCGGGCGGCGACGTTGATCGCGTCGCCGAGGGCATCCATCGCCCGCGCGCCGATGTCGGCCACCACGACCGGCCCGGTGTTGATGCCGATGCGGACGTCGAACTCCAGGCCGCGCTCCGACTTCACCGTCTCGCGGAAGGCGCCTATCGCCGCGATCATGTCGAGCGCGGCCAGGACCGCCCGCCGCGGATCGTCCTCGTGCGCCACCGGCGCGCCGAAGAAGGCGAGGACGGCGTCGCCCATGAGCTTGGCGACCGTGCCCTCGTAGCGAAGGATTGGCGCGGTGAGATGCTGGAAGGCCTCGTTGAGGATCTCGGTCCAGTCCTCGGGGTCGAGCTGCTCGGCGAGCGCGGTCGAGTTGACCACGTCGCAGAACAGGGCGGTGATGATGCGCCGCTCGCCCTGGACCGCCGCGCCTTCTGAGGTGCGGCCCCGGCCAGGGGAAGGCGTGGATGTCGTATCGGTCATCGTCATTTCCCGGCGAGGCGAACGGGCGCCCGGTATCGGGACCGGACGCCGCTCAAGCCGACCGATCCTAGCACGACGGGGGCCAAATCAACCCGCTCGCCTTCACTGCCGTCGCGCCGCCGGACCGGGCGCCTCAGTGGCGGCCGTAGGCGTCGTCGAAGCGCTCGATGTCGTCCTCGCCGAGATAGGAGCCCGTCTGGATCTCGATCAGGCTGAGCGGGATGCGGCCGGGGTTCTCGAGCCGGTGCCGGGCGCCGATCGGCAAATAGACCGACTGGTTCTCGGTCACGTCTTCGACGGCGTTCTCGTGGGTGATGCGGGCGGTGCCCTTGACCACGACCCAGTGCTCGGCGCGATGGACGTGGCGTTGCAGCGAGGTGCGGGCGCCGGGCTTGATCCAGAGATGCTTGACCTGGTGGCGGTCGCCCAGGTGCAGGGTCTCGTAGTGGCCCCACGGGCGATAGACGCGGCTGCCCTCGCGGAGGAGGCCGGGCCGCACGGCGCGCAGCTGCTCGACGACGAGGCGGAGGTCCTGGGCGCGGTCGCGCCGCGCCACGAGGAGGGCGTCCTGGGTGGAGACGACGACGAGGTCGGTGACACCGAGGGTGACCAGGAGCCGGCCGTCGGTGAGGTAGCCGAGGACACCGGTCGAATCGACGTGGATCGCCTCGCCGACCGAGACGTTCGGCTCGCCGCGGCTCAGCACGGTGAAGAGCGCGTCCCACGAGCCGATGTCGCTCCAGCCGCAATCCTCGACCGGGGCGAGCGCGACATTGTCGGCCGCCTGCATCAGGGCGTAATCGATCGAGACGCCCTCGATGCGCTCGAGCGGGGCCTTGGCGAGGCGCAGGAAGCCGAGGTCCTCGCTGCCCCCGTCGACGGCCTGGCGCGCGGCCTCGACCACGGAAGGCGCATGGCGCGTCATCGCGGCGAGGAGCGTCGATGGCCGGAAGAGGAAGAGGCCGCTGTTCCAGAAGGCGTCGCCGCCGGCGATGAGGGCGGCGGCGCTCGCGCGGTCGGGCTTCTCGCGGAAGCCGCCGCTCCGCCACACGCCCTCGCCGAGCTGCTCGCGGCTCCGCGTGACGTAGCCATAGGCGGTGTCGGGGCCGCTCGGGGCGATGCCGAAGGTCACCAGCCAGCCCTCGCGCGCGGCCGGGGCGGCGGCGACCACGGCGGCCAGCAGCTGCTCGGGCCGGCCGATCGAATGGTCGGCCGGGGCGACCAGCATGAGGGCGTCGGGGTCGTGGCTCTCGAGCCAGACGGCGGCGCTGGCGATGGCCGGGGCGGTGTTGCGGGCGACCGGCTCGACGAGGAGGCCGGCAAGGCCGGCGCCGATCTCGCGCGCCTGGTCCTGGATGACGAAGCGGTGCTCTTCGGCCCCGACGACCAGCGGGGCGCCGAAGCCCGGCCGGCCGCCGAACCGCGCCAGCGTGTCCTGGAGCAGCGAGCGGCCGCCGGTCAGGCTGAGGAATTGCTTGGGGAAACCGACGCGCGAGGCCGGCCAGAGCCGCGTGCCCGAGCCGCCGGAAAGGATGACGGGAACGATCGTCGCCGGGTGCTGCGCAGCCAATTCCCCCTCCACCAGTCTTTGCCGCCAGACAGGAATAGAGAATTGCGGCGCCCGGGCCAACCTAACCCAGGCGTGTAGTCGCGCTCAGATCGCGCCGGCGGCCGCGAGTTCGCGTAGCTTCGCCTCGTCGTAGCCGAGGAGTTCCTTGTAGACCTCGGCGTTGTGCTCGCCGATCGCCGGGCCGGCGTGGTGGATGGTGGTCGGCATGTCGCTGAAGCGGATCCAGGGGCGCAGCATCTTCAGCGTGCCGGCGTCCTTGTGCTCGACCTCGACGAAGGCGCCGCGCGCCTTGATGTGCTCGTTCTCCACCACCTCGCCGATCGAAAGGACCGGCGAGCTGGCGATGCCGTGCTGCTTGAGGATGTCCCAGAGGCGCTGGCGGGTGTGGCCGCGCACCATCTCGGCGACCTTGGCCTGCATGTCGGCGAAATGCCGCCGGCGCGCGGCCTGGTTGACGAAGCGCGGGTCGGTCACCGCGTCCTCGTGGCCGAGCGAGGTCGAGAGGTTGCGCCAGAGCTCGTCGGTGATGTCGGGAAGGTGGAAGCTGACATGGCCGTCGGCGCACTCGAAATAGCGGCCGCCGACCGGCTGGCCTTCGAAGAGCGTGTGGAAGGTGGAGACCATGAAGCCGAGCATCGCCTCCTGCATCGAGATCTCGATCTTTGTCCCCTCCCCGGTCTTCTCGCGGTGATAGAGCGCGGAGACGATCCCGAGGGCGAGGGAGACGCCGGCCGCCTCGTCGCCGATGCCGAGGACCTTGGTGCCGGGCTTGCCGGAGAATTTCCACGCCGCGTCCACCCAGCCGGCCGAGGCCATCACCGTCGGGGCGAAGGCGCGCATGTGCGCGTACGGGCCGGAATCGCCGAAGCCGCGGGCGAGCGCGTAGATGATGCGCGGGTTGATCTTCTTGCAGTCCTCGTAGGAGAGGCCGAGGCGGTCCATCACGCCGACCGAGAAGTTCTCGACGATGACGTCGGACTTGGCGAGGAGCGTCTCGAGGATCTTCCGTCCCTCGGGATGCTTCATGTTGAGCGAG
The DNA here is from genome assembly GCA_020853895.1 of Bauldia sp. Classification (GTDB taxonomy): domain Bacteria; phylum Pseudomonadota; class Alphaproteobacteria; order Rhizobiales; family Kaistiaceae; genus JADYYB01. Next base: position 16,787 of record JADYYB010000256.1, on the reverse strand, counting down.
ATGCACTTCTTGTTGGCGTTGATCGCCAGGAACTCGTAGCCGTCGCGGCCGGCGTCGGGCGGCATCCAGGAGTGGCGGTAGCGGTCGCCCTCCCCGTACTCTACCTTGAGGACCTCCGCGCCCATGTGCGCCATCAGCATGGTGGCGAAGGGGCCGTTCAGGACATGCGTCAGATCGAGGACGCGGACTCCGCTGAGTGGGCCGGGCATCCGGCAGGTCTCCTTACAATCGGGTCGGGCTCACGGTGAGGCCCGCCCAGGCTAGTTGAACTCCCACCTCTTGGGGCGGCCTCTTCCCCCTCCCCCCTTGTGGGGGAGGCCGGGAGGAGGCCGAGCGGCAAGCGAGGATTGAGAATCCCACGGTCGCCACAAGCATCAGCGTGGGATTTTCGCCATGCCTCGCTGCCGCTCGGCCCCCACCCCGGCCCTCCCCACAAGGGGGAGGGGGAAAAAGCGAGGGCTCGCCCGTACCTTCCATCACGGACGATGGCCTCCGCTCAACGGCGGGTTCAGGAGTGGAGGCTGGCGAGTCGTCGGCATCTTCAGATGGGTTTGAAGCGGGGCATCGAGATGGGGCCGGAATCGACGAACTCGACGGCCACGCGCTGGCCGATCGCGATCGCGTCCACCGGGTCGGTGAGGACGTTGCCGATGATGGCCACGCCGTCGGCGCCATCGAGGGCGATGTGGGCGACGGCGTAGGGGACCTTGTCCTCGAAGCCGGGGTCGAAGGCGCGGTGGACGATGACGAAGGATTGCACGACGCCCGTGCCCGGCAGGGAGACCCAGTCGCCGCCGTGGTGGTGGCAGTGCGGGCAATACTCGGCCGGCGGCCAGCGGAAGCGGCCGCAGTTCGGGCAGCGCTGGGCGGACAAGCGGCCCGCCTTGGCGCCGTCCCAGAAGGGCTGGCTGTCGTGGTCGGGCGTGGGGAGCGGAGGGGCCGCCATCAGAACCCGTCGCAGGTGAGGATGAGCGAGGAGTCGCCGCACTCGCCGCAGACGAGGCCGACCCTGGCGTCGCGGATTTGGCGGCAATGGGCGCGGTCGTGGTCGTGCGCGCCCTCGCAGAAATCGTCGCGCACGCCGCCGGGGCGGAGCTGCTGCACGGCCTCGACGACGTGTCCGAGGCCGTGCATGTAGGCCTCCGAGAGAAGGCCGCCATGGGTGTTGAGCGGGATCGGCCCGTCGAGGCCGGCGTCGCCGGCCCGGAGGCGCGCGGCCGCCTCGCCGCGACCGGCCATGCCGAAGCCTTCCATGTGCATGAGGCAGATGCCGGTGAAGGGGTCGTAGAGCTCGAAGAGGTCGACGTCGTCCGGCGTCATCTCGGCGCCGGCATAGAGCTTTTCGCCGGCCCTGTGGGCGTAGAGCTCCCAGAGGCCGGGCGTCCCCAGCGTGCCGTGCTGGTTGGTGAGCGTGCCGCCCATCATGGCGCGGATATGGACCGGGCCGTGACGCGAGTCGCGCGCGCGATCGGCCGCGGAGACGACGATCGCCACCGCGCCGTCGCTGCGGAGGCAGGTGTCGAGGAGGCGAAAGGGATAGATCAGCCAGGGCGAGGCCTGGTGGTCGTCGATGGTCATCGGCTTGGTCATCATCGACTTCCGGTTCAGCCGCGCGTGGGCGCGCTGGGTCACCGCGAGGTGGCCGAAATCGACGGAGGTCGTGCCGTAGCGCTCCATGTGGGCGGTGACGTGCGGGCCGAAGCGGGCGGCGGCGTGCGAGATGCCGAAGGGCCTCGACCACTGGTCCTCGCCGGCGGCGATGCGCGCCGGAAGGCTCTTCTCGCTCTGGCCCTTCATGGCGCGGAAGACCAGCACGTTCCGGCAGAGGCCGGCGTGGATCGCCATCGCGGCGGAGGCGACCGCGGCGCATGCCCAGCCGCCGCCGAGCGCGCTCATCATCTGGTAGCTGCAATCCGCGAGGCCGAGCGCCTGGACGAGCTGGCGCGGCGCGATCGTGTCCTGGTTATGGAAGTAGGTGACGATGCCGTCGATGTCGCGGGTCTGCAAGCCGGCGTCGTCGATCGCGTTCAGGCTCGCGTCGGTGGCGAGCGCGAGGACGGAACGGTCGGCGGACCGCGTGAAGGCGGTCCAGCCGATCCCCGTTATCGCCGTGCGGTTGCTTATCGCCTGCATCGCCGACGCTGATACAGCGCCGGCTAGCGGGCGTCGATGCCGCCGCCCTCATAGGCGCCGAGGGTCTCGATCGACTTCAGGATGAAGGACTCGTCGGTCACGTCGGCGGCCGGGATCACGCGAAGGCCCGCGAAGTCGGGCGTCTCGTAGATGAAGTCGGTCGTCTCCTGGATGTAGGGGACGTTGATGCAGCCATTGATGCACCAGCGGCCGGCGAGGAAGCCGGTGGTCGCCTCGAGATTCTCGCGGGTGAGGTCGGGACGGGCCGCGACCATCGCGTCGACCCACTTGGCGGGGTCGGAGTCGAAGTCGCGGGCGAGGTGGACCAGCGCGTCGACGAAGGCCTGGACGGCCTCGCGCTTGGTCTCGATCGTGCTCTCGAGAACGGCCACGAACTTGGACTGCACGGGTGCGGCCTCGAAGAACTCGGCCGGCTGGACGATGATGTGGAGGCCCGGGGTTTCGGCGATCGGGAGGTAGGTGCCATACGAGACGGTCGTCGCGTCGACCTGGCCGGCGGCGAGCGCGCGGACGCGGACCGCCGGCGGGCCGATGGTGACGAATTGCGGGGCGTCGCGCGCGACGCCGTATCCGGCGAGCACGTGCTGGGTCAGGTTGTGGTCGAGGCTGCCATTGTCGGCGATGGCGAAGGAGCGGCCCGCGAGACCGGCGACGTCGGTGATCTCGGTCTTGGCGGCGATCAGGTAGGGCGGGCCGAGCGTGGCGGAAACTACGCCGCGGAGGGCGACGTCGTTCTCGGCCCGGAGGCGGAGCACCGCGTCGATGCTGATGTCGGCGAGGTCGACATGGCCGGCGTTCAGCGCTGCGACTGCCTGCGGCGTGCCCTCGAGCGGGATGATGGTGAGCCTGAGGCCGTGCTGCTCGTAGTAGCCGAGGGTCTCGGCGAGCTTCAGCACGGAGTCGGTGACCGGGTTCACGTTGGGGTCGGCGACCGCGAGCGTGAGCTCGAGCAGCCCGCCCTGGCTCATGGCCGGCGCGGCGAGGGCGGCGGACGCGAGCAGCGCGGCCGACCCGACCAAGAGATGCCTGCGAAGCATGGATTTCGTGGACATTTTCGCTCCCCCCTTCGATCTCCCAAAGGCGGCCTAGGTCTCGCATGGGCCACGCCGCGAGAACAAGAGATCGCCGCCGCGCCCGCGGCGTCGGAAGTGCACGCGGCACGGGTAGTCTCGAAGCGATTTCGCTGCGGGGCTGCGGCGATCATCCGGCCAGCAGGCTCGGGAATCCATGAAACGAGCCAAGTCGGCCGGATGACCCGCTGGGTCCGGGTCGGGTTGAGGTCTGGCTAGTGGCAACGCCTATAGCTGGCATCGGCTCCGGTGATGGGGTCAGGACCGGGGCGGGTCGGGCGGCGGGACCGCGTCGGGGAAGGCGGTGCCGAGTTCCTCGAGCTCGGCGCCCTCGCGGACCATGTTGCGGATTCTGTCCCAGAGGTGCTCGCGGAGGCGGACGAATTCCGGCAGGGCGCGGGCGTCGAGCTCCCAGCGGCGCTCGGGCAGGCGCACCTCGACGATCTCGTCGATGCGGCCGGGACGCGGGCGGAGCAGGATCACCCGCTGGGAGAGGAAGATCGCCTCCTCGATGTCGTGGGTGACGAAGACCACCGCCGTGCGCCGCCGCGACCAGAGGAGGAGCAGCTCGCGGCGGAGGGTCTCGCGGGTCATGGCGTCGAGCGCGGCGAAAGGCTCGTCCATGAGCAGCACCTTCGGCTCGACGGCGAGCGCGCGGGCGAGGCCGACGCGCTGCTGCATGCCGCCGGAGAGCTCGTGCGGGTAGGCGTTGGCGAAGTCGCGGAGCCCGACCGAGCCGAGAAGGGCCATCGCCCGCTCGTGGCGTTCCCTGCCGCGGAGGCCGCGGACGGCGAGCGCGAACTCGATGTTGCGGACCACGCTCCGCCACGGCATCAGGCGCGCGGACTGGAAGACCATCGCCAGATCCGGGCCGGGGCGCGGCTCCTTGCCGGCGACCAGGACCTCGCCCTCGTCGGCGCGGATGAGGCCGTCGATGAGGCGGAGGAGCGTCGTCTTCCCGCAGCCGCTCGGACCGACCAGGCTGACGAACTCGCCGCCCTCGACGTCGAAGGAGATGTCGCTTATGGCCTGGACTTGGCCGTCCTTGAAGGACTTGCCGACGCCGCGGAGCGAGATCAGCGGACCGGTCACCGGCGGCCGCGCGCCGCTGGAGGCGGGGCCGTCACCGGTTCGCATCGCGCTGCGAGGCCCGCCAGTTCCAGAAGCGGTATTCGACGAGGCGAAGGCCGCCGGTGATCAGGGTGCCGATGACCATCAGCACCAGGACCACGGCGAAATAGCGGTCCATCTCGAAGCGGTTGCCGGCCGCGGAAAGAAGGCCGCCGAGGCCGGACTGCGCCATCTGCAGCTCGGCGATGACAGTGCCGACGGTGGCGACGGCGGCGCCGATCCGGAGGCCGCTCAGGATCGAGGGCAGCGCGTTGGGCAGCATCACCTGCCAGAAGACGCGGAAGCGCGAGGCGCCGAAGGAGCGTGCCATCTCGACGAGGTCGTTGTCGCTCTGGTCGATGCCCGAGGCGGTGCTGATGAGGATGGGGAAGAAGGCGGCGATCCAAACGACGATGATCTTGGCCTCGGTGAAGAGGCCGAACCAGACGATGACGAGCGGGATGAAGGCCGCGCTCGGGGTCGCGTTCAGCGCGTGCACGAAAGGATCGAAGACACGCCCGACGAGACGGAAGCCGCCCAGCAGCATCCCGCCGAGGATGCCGCTCGTCGCCGCGGTGAGGAAGCCGAGGACCAGCACGGTGAGCGACTCTCTTAGGCCGCGCAGCATCGTGCCGTCGCTCCACATCTTCACGCTCTCGTCGAAGACGTCGGAGGGCTTCGGCATGGTCAGATTGCCGGAGCGGGCGTTGAGGAGATACATGCCGACGATCAGGAAGACGACCACGCCGACGCGCAGCAGGATGACGAGGTTGCGCTCGCGCGAGCGGCGCCGACGGGCGCGGGCCGCGACGTCCGGGTCGACGGCGGCTTCCGCCGGCGGCTTCTGCGCCCGGGGCTGGCCCAGCCGGACTGCCGTCCCCTCCTCCGACATGCGCCCTCCCCTCGGGTGCCTCTTGTCCCGCCGCCGAGCCATTATGACATTTGGCGCGGCGACGCCATGCGGGGGTTTCTCTACACCGCCCGGCGGAGCCCGCTGCCGTCGGGTCGCGTCGAGTCTTTCGGTCCCCTCCCCTTGTGGGACGGCTATCGCATCTGGTGGTGGTGGTCCGAGTGTGTCCCCCCTCCCCCCTTGCGGGGGAGGTCGCGGAGCTTGGGCCACAGGCCCTAGCGAAGCGGGCGGGGGGTTATGGCACGGCGGTGCCACGTCACGCGCGGAAAGGACACGGCAGCGCCCCCCCACCCTAACCTCCCCCGCAAGGGGGGAGGGGAAAGAATGCGCTGTCCGCCCTATGCGGTCGCCCTGCTCCACAAGGGGAAAACAGCGGCGGGTCCGATCAGCTTGGCGGCGGGGCGGGCGGGAAGCGCTGGTCGAGCCAGGCCTGCCAGGTCTTCTCGATGCCGGGGGCGAGGTCCGCGGCCGCGGGGCCGTAGAGATAGAAGCGCACCGGCAGCAGGACCTGTCCGCCCATCGGCATGGCGAAGAAATGCGCGAGGGCGGGCGCCGGGCGGTCGAGGCGCAGCAGAAGGGCCGGATGCTCCGGCGGATTCGCCGTCTCGACGACGCCGTGGAAGGGAGGCGCGCCCGCGGGGGCACTGACGTTGTCGCCGGCGCTCGCGCCGGTGAGGCCGAGCGGGCCGGCGAGCCTGGCCCACGCCGCCTCCGGCGTCTCGCCGGACATCGCCATGAGCTGGACCGAGGTCGCGGTCTGGCCGCGGAAATGCGTGAGGTAGAGGCGGAGGATCTGGAAGAAGCCGATCCAGCCCTGGCTGTGGCCCTCGAACTGGTCGTCCCAGTCGTCGGTGCTCGCGAACCAGGAATGGACGACGCGGACGACGCAGGTGCCGCCGGCTTTCGCCTCGACGGTCCACTCGGTCGCCACGGTGCCCGGTTCCTCCTGCGTCTCGGCCGCGAAGCGGCGCGGCGGGTCCCAGGCGGTGATCGTCGCCACCGAATCCATTCCCGGGCCGAAGCTCGACGCCGTCGTCCCGCCGGCGCGCTCCTCGAGCGTGGTCGGCACGAACCAGGACGAGATGCCGGGGCCGGAGGCGATGGCCCGCCACACTTCTTCGGGCGATCCGGGGACCTCGATCTCGGCTTCGACGCTGCGGCGGCCGGAGGCTTCTTTCTTGACCGGCATCAGGAGTCCTTTCGACGGGAAGAGGTGGGCAGGGGATGGGAGACGACCACCAGCCGGTGCGGCCGCGCGCCCGGCGCTTGGGGATCGTGATAGCGGGCGACCAGCTCGGTCACCGCCTGGGTGAGATCGCGGGTGAAGGCGGCGCGGGAGGCGGGCGAAGCGAAGCTGATCTCGGTGTCGACCGAGAGCGTTGCGAGGTGCTTGCCGGCCTTGCGGGCGCGCCGCCAGAGGTCGCCGACCTCGCGCACGAGGCGCGCGCCGAGCGCGATCAGATAGCTCGCGGCGAGGCGGTCGCGGCTGCGCGCGGGATCGGCCGCGACCGGGCCGAGCGCCTCGGGCGAGACCACGAAGGACTCGGCGGAGGCGACCAGCAGCCGTTCGGTCAGCCCGCCCCAGCGGCGCTCCTCGGCCACGCTGACGAGGCCCGCGGCCTCGAGCGTGCGGAGGTGGTAGTTCACCTTCTGACGCGGAAGCCCGACGCGCGCGGCCAGCGCGGCGGCCGAGGCTGGCTCGGCCAGCTCGGCGAGGAGCCGGCTCCTCACCGGGTCGAGGGCGACGCTCGCGGCGGCCGGATCACTGATCACTTCGATCTCGATCATGGTGCGCACGCTACCTTGACAAATATTTTTGTCAATGGCGGCGGAGAAGGCCTGGTGGAGCGATCGTCCCGGCGGCCGCTACAGCATAAGCGTTAGTCCCTCCACCCGCACACGCGCGAGTTGGTGAAGCCCACGGGGCTTGCTAAGTCAGTAGCGTCGCGTCGGGGACGAGCGCCGGAGGAAATGGCGTCTCGGCCGGGAGGTTCGCGACGTACCGGCCCTCGCGCACGCGCTGCGCCGGGGTCCGGCGACACGCGCACCCTTGGGAGAATGCCGAACGCGAAGAAACAGAAACGGCAACCGCATTAGGAGGAAGTGCAATGCTGTCACCAAAAGCCTTGATGACTGTGTGCCTCGCATCCGCTGCGTTCTTGATGCCTTCGACGGGCTGGAGCCAATCGGAGTCGCCCGCTCCCAATCCCATCACCGGGGAGGGCATACCCAACCCCAATCCCGTCATGACCCGCAACTGGGGACCCACGCTCGAAGGCGGGCGCCAATGGGGAACCAGCGCCGGCATCGACATCGACCCGATCGACGGCAATATCTGGGCCTATGAGCGGTGCGGCTCCGGCGTCCTCTCGGGCGGCGGGGTCAACTGCGACACCAACCCGGTCGACCCGATCTTCAAGTTCGACCGCAACACCGGCGCGGTGCTCGCCAATTTCGGCGGCGGGCTGATGGTCACCCCGCACGGCATCCATGTCGACGCCGAAGGCAATGTCTGGGTCACCGACTTCGCCAACAACGAGGCGCGGACCAAGGGCCAGCAGGTCCACAAGTTCAGCCCGACCGGCGAGCTCCTGATGAGCCTCGGTGTTCCCGGCACCGCCGGCAACGACTCCGAGCACTTCAACCAGCCCAACGACGTGATCACCGGGCCCGACGGCAGCATCTACGTCTCCGACGGGCATAGCGGCCAGGGCATGATCACCGCCCAGGCGATCGAGGAGGGCCGCGCCGCCGGGCTCACGGGCCGCATCATGAAGTTCGCGCCCGACGGCACGTTCATCAAGGAATGGGGCCAGCTCGGCATCCTGCACGGCGAGTTCCGCACGCCGCACTCGATGGCGTTCGACTCGCAGGGCCGGCTCTGGGTGGCCGACCGCGGCAACCATCGCCTCGAGATCTTCGACCAGGACGGCAACTATCTCGAGACGCGCTACATGTTCGGCCGCGTGAGCGGCATCTTCATCACCGAGGACGGCACGGTCTACACGATCGACTCCGAGTCGAGCCCCTACAACCATGTCGGCTGGCGGGACGGAATCCGGATCGGCAACATCGACGAGGATCGCATCACCGGCTTCATCCCCGGCTTCGACCTCCCCGCCCGCCCCTACCAGGGGACGGCCGGCGAAGGCATCGCGGTCGACTGGGAGGGCAACATCTACTCGGCCGAGGGACCGGCCTCGCTCGCGGTCGCCGGCGGGGCGTTCACGCGGTTCAGCGCGAACTGAGCCGCGAAGCATAGGCGGCTAAGAACCGAGTCGGGGACCGGTAGCGCCGGTCTCCGCCTTTTTCCCCTCGAGGAAGGGGCGACAGGCTTTCCGAAAAGGGCACCGCCGTCCACCCCACCCCGTGCGCGGGTCAGATGCGGATGGCGGATTCGATTTCCGATGCGCGGTTGAGGCGGGTCAGCACCTCGACGAGGCCAGGCTGGGTGGCGAGCTGGCGGCCGTAGTGGCGGCGGAGCGCCGCGGAGAGGCGGCCATGGCGGCCGAGCGCCTCGTCGGCGAAGGCAATCATCAGCGAATTGGGCCAGGCGCGCGGGCGGATGTCGGTGAGGTGGCGGAGCACCTCGTCCTCGCCGAGCCCGGGGTTGGCCTGCGCGATCATCATCGCCAGCGCCGCGGTCGAGCGCGACAGGCCGAAATGGCAATGCACCAGGAGATGGGACTCGGCGCGCGGCGCGGGGTCGGCGGAAAGCGCGCGGCCGAATTCGAGGATCGCCGCGATGTCCTCGCCGGTCGGCAGCCGGAGGTTCGGCTCGGGGTGGATCGCGTCGTCGAAATAGAGCGTTTGCCGGTGCCGGCCGGGATCGGGCGTGAAGGCCTCGGGGTCCGGCGCGCCGGGGTCGAGGATCGACAGCACATGGGTGACGCCGCGGCCGAGATTGGCCTCGAGATCGGCGATGCCGCAAACGGTGAGAAGGGAGATCGGCGGGAGTGTCATCGAACCGTCATGAAGATGGCCGCGCGTAGCCGGCAAATCAACCGGCGGAAGAGCAGCCACGCCCCGCGTGGCGCGTCTCCTTCCGCGCGCCGCAAGATTGCTGGAAACGTCAACTCGGCAGCGGAAGAAATGTGCAACGCCATGTCTTTAGACGCGAAGATTTCAGCATAAGATCGGCCACCTTTACTGGCGGCGCTCGACGAGTTCGCCGCCCTCCCCTCCCAAGGAGCGTTGCATGTCTTCCCTCGCCATTTCCCGCCGCGGCCTTCTCCTCAGCGGGTCCGCGCTCATCGCGGTGACCGCGCTGCCCGGCCTCGCCTTCGCGCAGGCCGGCCGCCGGCTCGTCGTCGCCTCCGATTCCGAACCGCGCAACCTCAACCCGGCGATCGTCGCCTCGAACGGGGTCTTCTTCGTCGCGAGCAAGGTGATCGAGCCGCTCGCCGAGGCCTCCTTCGACGGGCCGGACGGGCTGAAGCCGCTGCTCGCTACCGCGTGGGAGGGCTCGGAAGACGGACTCTCGGTCACCTTCACGCTCCGCGAGGGCGTGACCTGGCATGACGGGCAGCCCTTCACCTCGGCCGACGTCGCCTTCTCGGCGCTCGAGGTTTGGAAGCCGCTCCAGAATCTCGGCCGTATCGTCTTCAAGGACCTCGCGGCCGTCGACACGCCGGACGAGCGCACGGCGATCTTCCGCTTCGCGACGCCGACGCCCTTCCAGCTGATCCGCAACGCGCTCCCGGCGCTGACCGCCGTGCTGCCCCGCCACGTCTTCGAGGGCACCGACATCGCCGCCAACCCGGCCAACGCGCGGCTGATCGGGACCGGGCCGTTCAGGTTCGCCGAGCACGTCCAGGGCCAGTATTACCGGCTCGTCCGCAACGAGGATTACTGGGGCGAAGGCCAGCCGGCGATCGACGAGATCATCTACCGCGTGCTGCCCGACCGGGCGGCGGCGGCCGGCGCGCTCGAGGCGAACGAGATCCAGCTTGCCGCCTTCTCGGCCGTGCCGCTCGCCGATCTCGCGCGCATCGACGCCGTGCCGGGGATCGTGGTCGAGCCGAAGGGCTACGAGGCGCTGACCTACCAGCTGGTGGTGGAAATCAACCACCGCACCCCGCAGCTCGCCGACGTCCGCGTGCGGCGCGCCATCGCCCACGCGATCGACAAGGACTTCGTGGTCAACACGATCTTCCTCGGCTACGCCAAGCCCTCGACCGGGCCGGTGCCGGAATACGACGCGCAGTTCTACACCGCCGACGTGCCGTCCTATCCGTTCGACGTGACGGAGGCGAACCGCATCCTCGACGAGGCGGGCTATCCGCGGGGGCAGGGCGGCGTGCGCTTCGTCCTCCGGCTCCTGCCGGCACCCTATTTCAACGAGACGCGGGCGTTCGGCGCCTATCTCCGGCAGGCGCTGGCGGCTATCGGCATCGACGCGGTGATCACCAACAACGACTCGGCGGCGCACCAGGCCGCCGTCTATACCGAGCACGCCTTCGACCTCGCGGTCGGCCCGCCGGTCTATCGCGGCGACCCCGCGATCTCGACCACGATCCTCTTCCAGAGCGGGACGCCGGCCGGCGTGCCGTTCTCGAACCAGGGCGGATACGCCAACCCGGAGGTCGACCGGCTGATCGCGGAGGCCGCCTCGACGGTGGACTCGGCCGCGCGCAGCGAGCTCTACAAGGAGCTGCAGCGCCTCGTGGTCGAGGACCTGCCGCTCATCAACGTCGCCGAATGGGGCTTCATCACCGTCTACCGCGACAGCGTGAAGAACGTTTCCAACAACCCCCGCTGGGCGGTCTCGAACTGGGCCGACACGGCGATCGAAGGATGACATGATAGGACCCGATCAGGGTCCGATCGATGAATCACGCCGTCAATCTCCGCCTCTCCCCGACAGGGAGAGGTCGCAGCCCGCACCTGCACGCGCCGGAGCCCCCTCACCCCGACCCTCTCCCCTCAGGGGAGAGGGGGAAGGTGAGCACGCGCTCGTTCGTGGATTCCCGCACGCTCAGCGGTCGGCCCCTTCACCTCTCCCCGGCGGGGAGAGGTCGCATCACCGGCTCGCCGCAGGCGAGGCGGGATGCGGGTGAGGGGGCTCCGCCCTCTCCGGATAGTGCGGGCCCCCCTCATCCCGGTTCTTTCCGCTCTGCGGGCAGGGCTATCGCCCATGGTCGGAAGCGCATTCCCCCTCCCCCCTTGTGGGGGAGGTCGGGAGGGGGCCTCGCGGCAAGCGAGGCATTGAAATCCCGCGGTGGTCACAAGCGTCAGCGTGGGATTCGTCACCAGGCCTCGCTTGCCGCTCGGCCCCCACCCCGGCCCTCCCCACAAGCGGGAGGGGGAAAAGGGGGGAGCCGGCTCGCATCTTCCGACACAGGCGATGGTCCTGGCTCCGCGGGGAGGGGGAAGCGGCGGAGCCTGCCGACATGAGCCGGACGTGGCTGCTGCTCAGGCGGCGGCTCATCGGCAGCGTTCCGGTCATCCTCATCGTGGTGGTCGGCACCTTCTTCCTGCTCGAGGCGGCGGGAGGGGACGCGGTCGACGCCTATGCCGGCGAGGTCGGCGCCGACGCCGGCCTCATCGAGCAGCTCAGGCAGCAATGGGGGCTGAACGAGAGCCCGCTGACGCGCCTCGCCACCTATCTCTGGGCGCTCCTCCATCTCGATCTCGGCTGGTCGGTCGCCTTCTCGCGGCCGATCTCCGGGCTCCTGATGGAACGGCTGCCGAACACGCTCCTCCTGATGGGGACCTCGACAGCGCTCTCCTTCGGGCTCGGCTCCCTCCTCGGCGTCGTGGCCGGCGCCCGGCCGGGCTCGGCGCGCGACCGCGTGCTCTCGATGGGCGCGCTCGTCCTCTACGCGGTGCCCGGCTTCTGGCTCGGCCTCGTCCTCGCGCTGTTCTTCTCGGTGCAGCTCGGCTGGCTGCCGCTCGCCGGGATCGAGACGATCGCCTCGGGCCTCACCGGCTGGGCGCGGGCGGCCGACATCGCCCGGCACCTCGTCCTCCCTGCCTCGGCGCTCGCGCTCATCTATCTCGCGCTCTATCTCCGCGTGATGCGCTCGGGGATGGCCGAGGTGTGGCGCATGGACTTCATCCGCACCGCCCGCGCGAAGGGCCTCGCGCGGCGGCGCATCGTGCTCCGCCATGTCGCGCGGAACGCCCTCCTCCCGGTGGTGACGATGCTCGGGGTGCAGTCGGCGCAGATGCTCGGCGGGAGCGTGGTGATCGAGAGCGTGTTCGGCTATCCGGGGCTCGGGCTCCTCGCCGAGTCGGCGGTGCGCGGGCGCGACACCCCGCTCCTTCTCGGCATCGTGCTCCTCAGCGTGGTCACGGTGATCGTGGTCAACCTCGTCGTCGACATCGTCTATGCGCTCCTCGACCCGCGCGTCGGCGCCGAGGCCGAGGGCGCGCGGTGAGCGTCCTCCGCTTCCTGCGCACGCCGGAAGGGGCGGTCGGCGGGTTCCTGCTGGCGGCGCTCGCCTTCGTCGCGCTCAGCGCGCCGGTCCTGTTCCCGGGCGATCCGCTGGCCATCGTCGGGCCGGCCTATCTGCATCCATTCGCCAACCCGGCCTTCCCGCTCGGCACCGACTCGCTCGGCCGCAACGTGCTCGCCGGCGTGATGCACGGCGCCCGCACCTCGCTCGTCATCGGCCTCGCGGCGGCGTTCGCGGCGATCGTCGTCGGCTCGGCGGTGGGCACGCTGGCCGGCCTCTTCGGCGGGGTCGTCGACGAGGTGCTGATGCGTATCACCGAGGCGTTCCAGACCGTGCCGGCCTTCCTGCTGGCGCTCGCCTTCGTCAGCGTGGTCGGGCCGTCGATGGGCACGGTCGTGGTCGCCATCGCGCTCTCCGCGTGGACCGCGCCAGCCCGCGTGGCGCGCGCCGAGGTGCTGTCGATCCGGCAGCGCGACTATGTCGCCGCGGCGCGGGCGGTCGGCATGCACCCGCTCGCCATCGCCTTCCGCGAGGTCCTGCCCAACGCGCTGCCGCCGGTCCTCTCGCTCGCCTCGGTGATCGTGGCGAGCGCCATCCTCATCGAGGCGGCGCTGTCCTTCCTCGGGCTCGGCGACCCCAACGTGGCGACCTGGGGGACGATGATCTCGGAAGGCCGCAACGTGCTGCGCAGCGCTGCGTATCTGTCGATCGCTCCCGGCATCGCGCTGATGGTCACCGTGCTCGCCATCTACTTCGCCGGCGAAGGAGCGGTCGAGGCGGCGAGCGCGCGGCGGATCGCCTCGTGAGCGGGCCGCTCCTCCTTTCCGTGCGCGGGCTCGGCGTGCGCTATCGCGCCGAAGGGCAGAGCGTGGAGGCGCTGACGGGGATCGACCTCGACCTCCATGCCCGGGAGCGCATCGCGATCATCGGGGAGAGCGGGTCGGGCAAGAGCACGTTCGGCCTCGCGCTCGCGGGGCTCCTGCCGCGCGGCTCCGAGGTCTCCGGCAGCATCGCCTGGCCGGGGCTCGGCGCGGCGCCGAAGCCCGGCAAGGACATCGGCATCGTGTTCCAGGACCCGGGGTCGAGCCTCAACCCGGTGCTCACCGTCGGCGAGCAGGTGGCGGAGGTGTGCCGGACGCATCTCGGCATGGGCTGGCGCCGGTCCTATGCGCGGGCCGTCGAGCTCCTCGACCGGGTGCGCCTCCCCTCGCCCGAGGGCATCGTCCGCGCCTATCCGCACCAGCTCTCCGGCGGGCAGCGGCAGCGCGTCGCCATCGCGATGGCGATCGCCGGACGGCCGCGGCTTCTCATCGCCGACGAGGCGACGAGCGCGATCGACACGGTGGTGCAGGCGGAGATCGTCGGCCTCATCCGCGAGCTGTGCAGCGCCGACGCGCTCGCGCTCCTCTTCATCACCCACGACATCGCGCTCGCCTCGGGGCTGGTCGACCGCATCGCGGTCTTCCGCGCGGCGCGGATGGTCGAGATCGGGCCGGCAGAGGAGGTGGTCTCGGCGCCCTCCTCGCCCTACACGGCCGCGCTGATCGACGCGCATCTCGGGCTCGACGCGGCATGAGCGATCTCCTCGAGGTGCGCGGGCTGACCAAGACCTATCGCCGCTCGCGGGAGACGATTGCCGCTCTGCGCGGGGTCGACCTCACGCTCGCGCCCGGCGAGACCTTGGCGCTGGTCGGCAATTCGGGGAGCGGGAAGACCACGCTCGGCCGGGCGATCGCGCGGCTGATCGAGCCGGACGGCGGCGCGATCCGCTTCGAGGGCCGCGACCTCCTGGCGATGCGCGGGCGCGAACTCCGCGCGATGCGGGCGCGGCTGCAGATCGTGTTCCAGGAGCCGCTCGAGGCCTTCAACCCGCGCGCCACGGTCTTCCGCGTGATCGCCGATCCGCTGCGCGTCCACCGGCTCGCGGGGCGGGCCGAGATGCCAGAGGCGGTGTCGCGGCTCCTCGTGCGGGTCGGGCTCGAGCCGGCGCTCGCCGCGCGCGCGGTGCACGAGATCTCGGGCGGGCAGCGCCAGCGCGTCGCCATCGCGCGCGCCATCGCAACACGGCCCTCGCTGATTGTGCTCGACGAGCCGCTGTCGGCGCTCGACGTCTCCGTGCGTGGGCGGATCCTCGCGCTCCTCGACGACCTCCAGGCCGAGACCGGCGTCGCCTATCTCCTCATCACCCACGATCTCGGGGTCGCCAACGCGGTCGCCGGGCGCATCACGGTGATCGACGGCGGGTCGATCGTCGAGGAGGGGCCGACGAAGGTCGTGCTGGCGGACCCGCAATCGGCCGCGGCGCGGAGGCTGGTCGCGGCGGTGCCGCGCTTGCACCGGCGCACGGAGCCCGCGAGGATCGGGGGATGAACGACACCGAACGCGCCGAGCAGCTGTCGCGGGAGCTCGAGGCAGCCTTCCGTAACCGCGCCGATCTCTATCGGCTGCTGCTGCACGATCTCACCGCCGCGTTCGGCCGCGAGGAGGCGGTGCGCGTGCTGACCCGCACGATCGAGCGGCGCGGGCAGGAAGTCGGCAAGACCGCCTACGCCAAATTCGGACCGAACGACGCGCGCGCGGTGGGCGAGGCCTTCCTCGCGGTGAGCCCGGACGGCGGCAGGATGTATCCCACCGAGGTGACGCATCTCGACCAGGGGATCGCCTTCCAGGTCACGCGCTGCCCGCTCAAGGACGCCTGGGTCGAGGCGGGCGTCAGCGAGGGCGACCTCGCCACGCTGTGCCGGATCGCCGGCGCGTTCGACCGCGGGCTCTTCGAGTCGACCGGCATCCGGTTCGACAACGTCACCTGGACGAGCGGCCAGAGCGGCTGCTGCTACATCGCGCTCCGCGACCGGGACCCGCCCAGACCTTAGCTCGCCCGAACGCTTCCTCCGCTTCTGCACGCCGCGGAGCCCGCGGGCGTCTGGTTCTCCCCTTATAGTATTTCTTATGTGTCGATCATATTCTTAGAATAATTCAACGCGGCATTTGATGGCCCTCGATCTCTTCCAAATTATTCCAGCTCAATGAGCGCGTCTATTTGACACTATACTGTACGGATGCTTGCTCCCTCCGGCGAGCATCTGTTACGCCCTCCGCGCGAGGGGAGAAGACGCGCCACCCCGGGCGCGCCCCCGACAATGGAGGAAATCAACGTGGCGAGATCGATTATTTCCTGGGCCGGCGCGGCCCTCGCGCTGGCATTCGCGGCGGCTCCGGCGAGCGCGGCCGAGCATGTCGTCAACATGCTCACGCGCGGCAGCGACGGCACGCCGATGGTGTTCGAGCCGGCCTATCTCCGCATCGCGCCGGGCGACACGGTGCGCTTCGTGCCGGTCCAGCCGGGCCACAACGCCGAGTCGATCGAAGGCATGATCCCGGCCGGCGCGGAGCCGTTCAAGAACCCGTTCAACGTCGAGACGACGGTCACGTTCACGGTCGAGGGCGTCTACGGGTACAAGTGCCTGCCGCATTACGGCATGGGCATGGTCGGCGTGATCCAGGTCGGCGCGCCGGCCAATCTCGACGCGGCCAAGGCGGTCACCCATTCCGGCCGGGCCGGCGAGGTCTTCACCGGCCTCCTCGCCGAGGTCGCGAACTGACCTGACGCAAGACGGGAAGGCCGGAGACGCCCGATTTTCGGGCAAGCTGCCTTCCCGTCGCCTGCGGGGCGAATGACGGCGCCGGGCGGCGGCCGGGACGGAAGCACTACCCCGCCACACCCCCAGGTTGAGGCATCCTGGGCGCGGTCCCGGTTGCGGCGGCCGCTGCGCTCCCTCTCCTGATCTTGAACAGAAATACCGTAGCGTCCCGCGTCCATTCTCCCCCGTTCGGGGGAGGACGTTTCGCTATGGAGACTGCTTCTTCCGAGGTTGCGGGAGCGCCGGTGACGGGACCAATCCGTCCAGAAAAATGCAGGCGCCAGACCCGCCTCCAGGGAGGACTGCATGAAGTTCGTTACAAGAACAATCGCCGCGCTTGCGGCGGCGGGCGTCGCCGGCATTGCGCTGCCGGCTGCGGCCGAGGTTCCTTTCGAGCGCCTCGTCAATCCGGAGCCGGAGAACTGGCTCCAGTACGGCGGCAATTACGGCAACTGGCGGTACTCGCAGCTCGACCAGATCAACCGCGACAATGTCGGGGAGC
>JADYYB010000255.1 GCA_020853895.1 Bauldia sp. | reverse complement strand
GGCCGTGGGGACGCTCCTCGTCCTCGACGCCGCGCTGCCCGGCGGGCTCATCGAGGGGACGGGCACGCTCGCCTATGGACAGACGATGGCCTTCACCACGCTCACCCTCTTCCAGCTCTTCAACGTCTTCAACGCGCGCTCCGACCGGCGGAGCGCGATGGACGGCCTCTTCGCCAATCGCTGGCTGTGGGGCGCGATCGCGCTCTCGCTGATCCTGCACGTGGCGGTGATCTACCTGCCCTTCCTGCAGCAGGCGTTCTCGACGGTGAGCCTGGGCCTCGCCGACTGGTTCCTCTGCGCGGCCGTGGCCAGCTCGGTGCTGTGGCTCCGCGAATTGCAGAAATGGCTGTCGCGCCAGCGTGAAGCGGCGCCGCCGCAGCGGGCCACGGCTTAGGTCCGCTTGCTTCCGCGCGAGACCACCTTTGCCTTAAGGGGACCGTCTTCGGGATGGGGTGACAGCCCATCCGGATGGGATGGCGTTCGCGGCCCGCCCCGTCGAGGGGAGGCAACAGCATTTGACGAAGTTCTTCCCCCACAAGGGGGAAGGGGATTCCACCGCTAGGCCATATGCGATGTCCTGCCCTCAGGGGGAGGGCGAAGGGGTCAGCCCGGCCAGCGCCAGTCGCGGATCTCGGGCATATCCTCGCCGTGGCGGCGGATATAGGCGGCGTGGGCGTCGAGGCGCTCGCGGAAATGGCGGCGGGCGGCGTCGCCCGCTTCGCCGATGCCGCTCCGCTCGATGGCCGCGATGGCGAGGTGGAAGCGGTCGAGGCCGTTCATCGCCACCATGTCGAAGGGCGTCGTGGTGGTGCCCTCCTCGCGGAAGCCGCGGACGTGGAAATCCACGTGGCTGTGGCGGCGGTAGAGGAGGCGGTGAATGACGTAAGGGTAGCCGTGATAGGCGAAGATCACCGGCCGGCCGGGCGTGAAGATGCGGTCGAAGACGACGTCGCCGAGCCCGTGCGGGTGCTGCTCCTCGGGCTGGAGAGCCATCACGTCGACGACGTTGACGACGCGTACGCCAAGGCTCGGGAG
Organism: Bauldia sp.; assembly: GCA_020853895.1. Taxonomy (GTDB): domain Bacteria; phylum Pseudomonadota; class Alphaproteobacteria; order Rhizobiales; family Kaistiaceae; genus JADYYB01. The sequence goes on along the minus strand of JADYYB010000255.1, from coordinate 4,845 downwards.
GTGCTCGCGGAGGAGGCTCGCGGCGGCGAGGGTCTCCAGCGTCGGCACGTCGCCGGCGCAGGCGAGGATCACGTCGGGGCCGTCCGCGCCGCGCTCGTTGCCCGCCCATTCCCACACGCCGAGGCCGGCCTCGCAATGGCGGACGGCCTCGTCCATCGTCAGCCATTGCGGCGCGGGCTGCTTGCCGGCGACGATGACGTTGACGCGGTTCCAGGTGCCGAGACAGTGGTTCATCACCCAGAGGAGGGTGTTGGCGTCGGGCGGGAAATAGACGCGGACGATGTCGGCCTTCTTGTTGAGCACGAGGTCGACGAAGCCCGGATCCTGGTGGCTGAAGCCGTTATGGTCCTGCCGCCAGACATGCGAGGAGAGGAGGTAATTGAGCGAGGCGACGGGCGCGCGCCAGGGGATGAAGCGCGCAACGTCCAGCCATTTGGCGTGCTGGTTGAACATCGAGTCGACGACGTGCGCGAAAGCCTCGTAGGTCGAGAAGAGGCCGTGCCGTCCGGTCAGCAGATAGCCCTCGAGCCAGCCCTGGCAGAGATGCTCGCTGAGCACCTCCATCACCCGGCCGTCGGGCGCGAGGTCGGTGTCGGTGGGCAGCGTCTCGGCCATCCAGGCGCGGCCGGTCGCCTCGAACACGGCGCCGAGACGGTTGGATGCGGTCTCGTCGGGACCGAAGACGCGGAAGTTCCGCGCCTCGGCGTTGAGGCGCAGCACGTCGCGGAGATAAGCGCCGCTCACACGCGTCGATTCGAGCACCGGCCCGCCCGGGGTCTCCACCTTCACGGCGTAGTCGGCGATCGGCGGGCGGACGAGGTCGCGGCGGAGGAGGCCGCCATTGGCGTGCGGGTTGGCGCCCATCCGCCGCGCGCCGGCGGGGATCTCGGCGAGGACGGCGGGGCGCGGCGCGCCGGATGCGTCGAACAGCTCCTCGGGCCGGTAGTTCCTCATCCAGTCCTCGAGGAGGCGGAGATGGCCCTGGTTCTCGCGGACGCCGCTGAGCGGCACCTGGTGGGAACGCCAATGGCCCTCGGTGGGGAGGCCGTCCACCTCCTTCGGGCCGGTCCAGCCCTTGGGCGATTCCAGCACGATCATCGGCCAGGCCGGGCGGCGCGTGTCGCCGGCCGCGGCGGCCATGCGGATGGCGGCGAGCTCGTCCATCACGCGGTCGAGCGTCGCCGCCATGTCGGCATGCATGGCGGCAGGCTCGCTGCCCGAGACGTAGTGCGGGCGATAGCCGTAGCCCTCGAAGAGGGCGGTCAGCTCGCTTCGCGGAATGCGCGCGAGGATCGTGGGATTGGCGATCTTGTAGCCGTTGAGATGGAGGATCGGCAGGACCGCGCCGTCGGTCGCCGGGTTGAGGAACTTGTTCGAGTGCCAGGCGGCGGCGAGCGGGCCGGTCTCGGCCTCGCCGTCGCCGACCACGCAGGCGACGATGAGGCCCGGATTGTCGAAGGCCGCGCCGAAGGCATGGGCGAGCGAATAGCCGAGCTCGCCGCCCTCGTTGATCGAGCCGGGCGTCTCGGGCGCGGTGTGGCTGGGGATGCCGCCGGGGAAGGAGAACTGGCGGAACAGCTTCTCCATGCCGGCGGCGTCACGCGTGATCTTCGGGAAGAGCTCGCTATAGGTGCCTTCGAGATAGGTGGAGGCGACCAGCGCCGGCCCGCCATGGCCCGGCCCGGTGATGAAGATGACATCGAGGTCGCGGGCGCGGATGACGCGGTTGAGATGGGCGTAGAGGAAGTTGAGGCCGGGCGTCGTGCCCCAATGGCCGAGGAGGCGGGGCTTGATGTGCTCGCGCGCCAGTTGCTCGCGGAGGAGCGGGTTGGCCATGAGGTAGATCTGGCCGACGCTGAGATAGTTGGCGGCGCGCCAGAAGGCGTCGACGCCCTCGAGCCCGGCAGGGGGCGTGTAGTCGGTCATGATCTGTCCCCGGTCTGGGCGGCGGCGTGGCGCTTCTCCTCGATGGCGGCGTGGAGCGCGTCGAACGCGTCTACGAACTTGCCGATGCCCTCGTCCTCCAGCTTGGTCATGATCGCGGCGATGTCCATCTCGGCCTCGCGGAGGCGGGCGCGGAGCGCGGCGGTGCCGCCGCCTTCCGACAGGGTCGGGGCGACGGCGCCGTGGTCGCGGAAGGCGTCCAGCGTCTTCGGCGGCAGCGTCGTCACCGTGTCGGGGCCGATCAGCGCCTCGACATATCTCACGTCGCGCGCCGACGGGTCCTTGACGCCCGTGCTGGCCCAGAGGAGGCGCTGCGGCGCGGCGCCGGCGTCGGCGAGGCGATGCCAGCGATCGGTCGCGACGAGCTCCGCATAGACGCCGTGCGCCTCGCGCGCGAAAGCGATGGCCGCGCGGCCGCGGAGATCGCGCGAATCGTCGGGCAGGAGCGGGTCGATGGCGGCGTCGATGCGGCTGAGGAAGAAGCTGGCCACGCTGTGCGGAAGCGGCCCGCCCTTCGCCAGCCGCGCCTCGAGCCCGGCGAAATAGGCGGCGGCGACGGCACGGTAGCGCCTCGGATCGAAGAGGAGCGTGATGTTGACGTTGATGCCGGCGGCAATCGCCGCCTCGATGGCAGGAAGGCCCTCGGCCGTGCCGGGAATCTTGATCATCGCATTGGGCCGGCCGAGCGCGGCCCAGAGCCGTGCCGCCTCGGCGATGGTCCCTTCCGTGTCGCGGGCAAGATGCGGGGAGACCTCGAGCGAGGCGAAGCCGTCGCGGCCGCCCGAGCGGTCATAGGCGAGGCGGAGGAGGTCAGCGGCGGCGCGGATGTCCTCGACCACGAGGCGCTCGTAGATCGCCGCCGCGTCCAGGCCGGCGGCGGCGGCGGCCGCGATCGCCGCGTCATAGGCGTCGGAGCGGCGCACGGCCTCGTCGAAGAGCACGGGGTTGGAGGTGATGCCGGTGACGCAGTCCTCCTCGATAAGGCGCTGGAGCGTCCCGTCGTGGAGCATGGTCCGGCCGATCGAGTCGAGCCACACGGACTGGCCGAGCGCATGGAGCCGGCAAAGGCGGCTTTCCGTCGAGGCAGCGGCGGTCATCCGGCCGGGCCCCTCGGGTCGGGTTTGGCGAGGGGCGATGGTCATCCAGCGACGGCGGTCCTCGATAGGGGCATGGCGGGCCTCGATCTGGTCATGATCCGCCCGGCCGGGAATTGACGAGGATCAAGGACGCCGCGCGCATGAAGCCTCAACGAAGAAAGCGCCGCCCTGTTTCAGGGACGACGGCGGACATGCGGGATCGCCGCAGGATGCGGGCGTCCGCCATGGCTGTCAAAGATGCCGGCCGAAGCGAGGAGAGCAGACGATGGCCTATGCCGTGAACGTGACGGATGTCGAGCCGGCCGACACGGCGGTCGTCCGTACCGAAGTGCCGATGGCCGAGATCGGGACGGTCATGGGCGCTGCCTTCAAGGATGTGTGGGACCGGCTCCGGGAATGGGGCGTGACCCCGACCGGGACCGCCTTCGGCCGCTTCAAGATGCTCGGCGACCGCGTGGCGGTGGAGGCGGGCTTCGCCGTATCGGCGCCAGTGGCCGGCGACGAGCGCGTGCGGCCCGGCCGGCTGCCGGGCGGGCCGGCGGCGGTGACGGTGCACGAGGGCCCCTATGAGGAGATCGGCGCCGCCTACGAGGCGGTGTCGAAATGGGTGGCCGCCCACAAGCGCATCATCAGCGGCGACCCGTGGGAGGTCTATCTCACGCCGCCCGACGCCGACCCGCCGCGCACGCGGGTGGTGTTTCCCATCGCGCCCGCCTGAGCGGGCGATGCCGGGCGCCGGCCGTGCTAGCTGGCGGCGCCGCGGCGCTCCGGCGCGAGCGGCTGGGTGAGGAGAAGCTGGAGCAGCTCGATCTGGCTGTGCGTGCCGGTCTTCTCGAAGATGCGCTTGAGATGGCGGCGCGCGGTCTCCCAGGAGATGCCGAGCTCCTCGGCGGCGGCCTTGAGCGTGCCGGTGCTGGCGAAGGCCAGCGTGAGCTCGGTCTCGCGCCGTCAGCCCGTATTGCGCGCGGAAGTCAGAGGAGACCATCAGCGAGTGATGGTCTGTCTCGCTGACGAGGAGGAGGGCGGCGATGCCGCTCGGATCGCTCTCCTCGGCCTTCGGCCAGCGCAGCAACATGGCCATTATGCGGCGCTCGCTCTCGGTGTCGTCCATCGCCAGGGACACGGAGCGGTCGGCGCCACGCGCGGCGGGGAGGCCGCCGACGATGTCGGCGAGATCGATCTGTGCGCCGTCCCCGGAAAGGAAGCGATAGGGCCGCCAGGTGCGCTCGTCGTAGCTGCCGAGGATCGCGCGCGCCGAGCCGTTGGCCTGGAGAGGGCGGCCGGCGCCGTCGACCAGGACGGCGTCGGGGAAGTGCTCGCGCGCCACCCTGATGCCCGCCAGCGCGACGGGATTGTGGGCCGGCGCGAACACGGCGCACGCCTCGATCCCCGCCTCGATCCCCGCCTCGACCGCGTCGTCGACGATCGTCGCGGCCGCCAGCTCGCCGCCATGCACGACGCGATGCGCCACCGCCTCGAGACCCTCGCCCGGCTCGAGCCTCAGCTCAGCGAGAACCATCGCGAACGCGTCGGCGTGGGTCTCCGCCACGGAGGACCCGCCCCCTCCGGGCAGCGCCCCGCCAATCGAGATCTTGCCGGCCTTCCGAACGGTCTCCCCGGGCGCGAATAGCTGGTACTTGAGCGACGAGCTTCCGCTGTTGAAGACGAGGATGTCCGCCGGGTCCGCCCGTGCCGCTGCCTGCAATGGCAGCGAAATTGCCGCCTCGCCGCCGCGATCGCAATCCTTCGCCGCGCTCGCCCGCGCCTATTCCAGCGCGAGGATGATGCGCTCGCCCTTCTCGTG
>JADYYB010000254.1 GCA_020853895.1 Bauldia sp. | reverse complement strand
TGCTCGCAACTCCCATGGGATTTTAGTGCCTCGCTTGCCGCGAGGCCCCCTCCCGGCCTCCCCCACAAGGGGGGAGGGGGAACGATCGCCGGCCATATGCGATAGCCCTGCCTCGAGGGGGAGGTTACATCAACCGATCGCTCTAGAGGTCGAGGATCAGGGCGAAGCCGGTCTGGCGCGCCGCGGCGGTCAGCGTGTTGGCCATCAGCATGGCGATGGTCATGGCCCCCACCCCGCCCGGCACCGGCGTGATCCACCCGGCGCGCGTGGCGGCCTCCTCGAAGGCGACATCGCCGACGAGGCGGGCCTTGTCGCCGTCCTTGCCGGGCAGGCGGTTGACGCCGACATCGATCACGCAGGCCCCTTCCCTCACCCAGTCGCCGCGCACCATCTCGGGGCGGCCGACAGCGGCGATCAGGATCTCCGCCTGGCGGGCGAGAGCCGGCAGGTCGCGCGTCTTGGAATGGGCGATGGTGACTGTGCAGTTCTCCTGGATGAGGAGCTGCGCCACTGGCCGGCCGACGATGTTGGAACGGCCGATGACGAGCGCGTTCCGGCCGGTGAGATCGTTCCCGAGCGCGCGCCTGATGAGGATCACCGAGCCGGCCGGCGTGCACGGGATGAGCGCGTGCGCGCCGTCGCCCGAGGCGAGGCGGCCGATATTGATCGGGGTGAGGCCGTCGACGTCCTTGGAAGGGGCGATCGCTTCGGCCACGCGCTTGGGGTCGATATGGGCGGGCAGCGGCAGCTGGACGAGGAGGCCGTGGATGCTGTCGTCGGCGTTGACGTTCTCGACGAGTTCGAGGAGCGCGGCCTCGGTCACCGTCACGGGCAGGGTGTGCTGGACCGAATGGAAGCCGAGGCGCTCGGCCGCCCTCCCCTTGTTGCGGACATAGACCTGGCTGCCGGGATCCTCGCCGACCAGGATGACGGCGAGGCCGGGGCGCTTGCCGGTCGCGGCCGCGAAGGCGCGCGCGGCGGCGTCGATCTTCTCGGTGACCTCGGCGGCGACGGCCTTGCCGTCGATCACGGTCGCGCGGCGTTCACTGGAAGATGACGGTGCGGGCGCCATTGACCAAGATCCGGTGCTGCAGGTGAAGGCGGACGGCGCGGGCGAGCACCCGCGCCTCGATCTCGCGGCCGATGGCGATGAACTCCTCGACCGACATCGCGTGATCGACCCGGGCGACATCCTGCTCGATGATCGGCCCGTCATCCAGCTCCGGCGTCACGTAGTGCGCCGTCGCGCCGATCAGCTTGACGCCGCGCTCGTGCGCCTTGTGGTAGGGGCGCGCGCCCTTGAAGCTGGGCAGAAAGGAATGGTGGATGTTGATCGCCCGCCCGCTCCATTTCTCGGAAAGGCCGGGCGAGAGGATCTGCATGTAGCGGGCGAGGATGACGAGGTCGATGCGCTCGGCCTCGGCCAGCGCCGCGAGCTCGGCCTCCTGCGCCTCGCGCGTGGCGTTGCTCACCGGCATGTGGCGATAGGGCAGCTCGTCGGCCTCGACGCGTCGGCGCAGCGTCTCGTGGTTGGAGACCACCGCCACCAGCTCCATCGGCAGCTGGCCGATGAAGTTGCGGTAGAGGAGGTCGTTGAGGCAGTGGCCGAAATCGGAAACGAGGATGAGGACGCGCGGCTTCCGCTCGAGGTCGTGGAGCTTCCAGTCGAGGTCGAAGGCGAGCGCGACCGGACGGAAGCCGCGGGCGAAGGTCGCCTCGGTCATGCCCTCGCCGGCGGCGAAGGCGACGCGCATGAAGAAGCGCCGCGTCTCGGGGTCGCCGTACTGGCCGCTCTCGACGATGTTGCCGTCCTGGGAGGCGATCGAGTTGGCGACCGCCGCGACGATGCCGCGACGATCCTCGCAGGAAAGGGTCAGCACGAAGCGTGCCGGTTCGCCGATCGCCATGGTTTCCGGGAAGCCTTGAAACGGGATGAGCGCGAGGGCGATAGCAGGTCCGGCGCCGCCACGAAAGTCCAATGATGTCGCGATCTTACGCGCCGCGACTGTCAGAGGCCGTGGCGTGGCCTATAACAATGAAAGCGAAGGAGGCAGGTCGCCCATGGCCAGGATCGCGGCAATCGTCGGCGTCATCGCCGTCCTCGCGGGGATCGTGATCGCGATCCTTCCCGCGTGGCGGTTCACCGCCGATCTCGGCATCGCCGAGGCGGGGATCCTCCCGGTGATCCTGATGGTCGTCGGGTGCCTGGTGGTCGGCGGCGGGCTGATGTTCCTCGTCTTCTTCAGCGCGCGGCGCGGCTATGACGACCGCGCCGACGAGTTCGCGCGGCGGACCGAGCACCGGCCGAGCGACCCCGAGCCGTAGGTCAGCCCGGCTTGGCGTTCTCGGCGATCCAGTCGAGATAGGGCGCGAAGCCGCCGAGATTCGGCAGGGTGACGATGGCCGGCACCTCATAGGGGTGGGCGGCCCGGATGGCCTCGATGACGGCCGCCTCCCGGCTGGCCAGGGTCTTGACGATCATCACGATCTCGTCGGCGTGCTCGAGCTGGCCCTGCCAGCGGAAGATCGAGCGCATGCCGGGGAGAAGGTTCACGCAGGCCGCGAGGCGGGCCTCGACCAGTCCCGCGCCAATCCGCTCCGCGGTCTCGGCGTCGGGGAAGGTCGTGTAGAGGAAGACCGTCGCCGCCCTCGCCTTCTCGTCCGCCCGCCGCGCCATTCGCCCGCTCCCTTGGTAAAGCCCGTCGGCGCATGCTAGTCCCGTCGCGCCCTTTCCGGGAGCGCCCATGACGGAAACGTCCGCCAAGACCGCCGTGATCGCCTTCGTCGCCTCCGAGACGAGCGAGGCCGAGGAATCGCGCGCGCGGCTCATCGCCCGCTACGGCTCGGCGTCGGTGGAGGAGGCCGACGTCGTGGTCGCGCTGGGCGGCGACGGGCTGATGCTGACCATGCTGCACAAGCTCATGAACACCGGCACGCCGATCTACGGCATGAACCGCGGCACGGTCGGGTTCCTGATGAACGAGTACCGCGAGGACGGGCTGGTCGAGCGCATCGAGAAGGCGGCGGTCAACACCATCCATCCGCTGGCGATGACCGCGCACGACGCCTCGGGGCGGAAGCGGACGGCGCACGCGATCAACGAGGTCTCGCTCCTCCGCCAGTCCTACCAGGCGGCCAAGCTCCGCATCCTGACCGACGGGAAGGTGCGGATGGAGGAGCTGATCTGCGACGGCGTGCTGGTGGCGACGCCGGCCGGCAGCACGGCCTACAACCTCTCGGCGCACGGGCCGATCCTGCCGATCAACGCGCCGCTCCTGGCGCTGACGCCGATCAGCCCGTTCCGGCCGCGGCTCTGGCGCGGGGCGCTCCTGCCCGACCACGCGACGGTGCGAATCGAGGTGATCGAGGGCGACAAGCGGCCGGTCAACGCGGTCGCCGACCACACCGAGTTCAAGTCGGTGCTCGACGTCGAGGTCCGTCAGGACCGGCGGTCGAAGAGCCTCATCATGTTCGACCCCGACCACAGCTGGGACGAACGCATCCTCAACGAGCAGTTCCGGTA
>JADYYB010000253.1 GCA_020853895.1 Bauldia sp. | reverse complement strand
CGGCGCCTTCAGCTGGCTGCGCCGGACGGTGCGGCTCCTCGCCGAGGGCGACTCGCCGGAGGAGTTCCTCGAGCACACCAAGCTCGAGCTCTTCCAGGACCAGGTGTTCTGCTTCACGCCCAAGGGCAGGCTGATCGCGCTGCCGCGCGGGGCGACGCCGATCGACTTCGCCTATGCCGTCCACACTGATATCGGCGACACCTGCGTCGGCTGCCGCATCAACGGCCGGCCGATGCCGCTCCGCTCCGAGCTGCACAACGGCGACGAGGTCGAGATCATCACCTCGGCGGCCCAGGTGCCGCCCGCGGTCTGGGAGTCGATCGCGATCACCGGCAAGGCCAAGTCGGCGATCCGCCGCGCGACCCGCGCCGCCGCGCGGAAGCAATATGCCGGGCTCGGCCGGCAGATCGTGGAGCGCGCCTTCGAGCGCGCCGGACGGCCGCTCGCCGACAGCCTGCTGCGCGTGGCGCTGCCGCGCCTGGGCCAGCCCAATATCGAGGACATGCTGGCGGCGGTCGGCCGTGGCGAGATCCCTTCGGCCAACGTGCTGAAGGGCGTCTATCCCGACCACCACGAGGAGCGGCCGGCGCCGAAGAAGAAGTCCAACGGCGAGGACGGCTGGTTCGGCCTGAAGCGCGCCTCGGGAATGCTTTTCCGCGTGCCGGGCATCGGCGGGGGAAGAAAGGGCAACGGCGAGGACAAGCACGCCGCCGTGCCGATCCGCGGCCTCCACGGCAACATGCCGGTCCGCTTCGCGCCCGACGGCGGCGCGGTGCCGGGCGACCGCATCGTCGGCATCTTCACCAAGGGCGAGGGGATCACGATCTACCCGATCCATGCCCTGGCGCTGAAGGATTTCGAGGAGGAGCCCGACCGCTGGCTCGACGTGCGCTGGGACATGGACGCGCTCGACCAGGAGCGCTTCCCCGCGCGGCTCGGCGTCACCGCGCTGAACGAGCCGGGCTCGCTCGCCGACGTCGCGCGCCTCATCGGCGACGACGAGGCGAACATCTCCAACCTCAGGATCGTCAAGAGCGCCCCGGATTTCTCCGAGATGGTGATCGATGTAGAGGTGAGGGACCTCAAGCATCTCAACCAGCTGATCGCCGGGCTGCGGCGTCTCCGCGTGGTGAGCTCGGCAACCCGCCTGAACGGATAGGACAGACTTGACCGAAGAAGAGGCCCTCCAGATCTTTCGCGCCTCGGGGGCCATCCTCGAAGGCCATTTCATCCTGAGCTCGGGGCTGCGCAGCCCGGTCTTCCTGCAGAAGGCCCGGGTGTTCATGTATCCCGACCGCACCGAGAAGCTCTGCCGCGCGCTTGCCCAGAAGATCAGGGCGGAGGTACGCGCCCCGCTCGATCTCGTCGTCTCCCCGGCGGTGGGCGGGATCATTCCCGGCTACGAGACCGCGCGCCATCTCGGCCTGCCGGCAGTCTATCTCGAGCGCGAGGACGGCGAGTTCCGCCTCCGCCGCTTCGAGATGAAGCCAGGGACGCAGGTGGTCGTGGTCGAGGACATCGTCACCACCGGCCTTTCCAGCCGCGAGACGGTCGAGGCGGTCGAGGACATCGGCGGCCGGGTGGTGGCCTGCGCGTGCCTCATCGACCGCTCGGGCGGGGAGGCCGATGTCGGCCGCCCGCTGGTCTCCCTCGCCCGCTACAAGGTGCCCGCCTACGCGCCGGACAAGCTGCCGCCCGAGCTGCAGGCGATCCCGCCGGTCAAGCCGGGCAGCCGCGGTCTTAGCTAGGCGTTAGGCCTCACCCGGTCGGGAGGCTGGGAACGGCCTCCGCCCCGTGCAATGGTCGGCGGTCGATGCGTGAGGAGGGGGTAGCCATGGACCTACGGACCGAGTTTCGCGTTGCGGCCCGCCGCGAGGCGGTGTGGGCGGCGCTGCGCGACGAGGGCGTCCTGACCGAGCTCGTTCCCGGCCTGAAGTCGATCGAGGCGGCCGGCGACGATCGCACCGTGAAGGTCGCCCTCAAGGTCGGCACGCTCCGGCCGACCATCACGGCCAAGGTGACGCCGACGAAATGGCACCCGCCCGAGGCGGTGACCTTGTCGGTCGCCGGGAAGAGCCCGTCGGCGGGAACGATCACCGGGACGATCCGGCTGGCACTCCGCGAGAGCGGCGGGGAGACGGTCGTGACGCTGCACGGTGACGCCGAGCTGACCGGCAAGCTCGCCGATCAGGATCCGGCGGTGGTCGAGGAGGCGGCGCGGAAGCTCGCCGCGGACTTCTTCGCCGACCTCGCCGAGCGCGAGGCCGGGAGCCGGGACCTCGATCATAGCCCGGCCGCGGTGGAGATGCACAGCGAGCCAGGCGCGGAGCCCGTCGAGGACAAGGTCGAGGAGGCGGCCGCGTTCGCCCAGAGGACCGAGGAACGGGTCGAGGTCGCGGCCGCCGGCGGCTTCCTCGGCGGGCCGATGGTCTGGGGTTTGCTCGCGCTGGTCGGAGTTGTGATACTCCTCACCTTCCTCGGGGCCAGAAGGTAGGCGTTCGGAACAGCATGGCATCGCAGAAGCCGCTCCGACTCGGCGTCAACATCGATCACGTCGCAACGATCAGGAACGCGCGCGGGGGCCCGCATCCCGATCCGCTGCGCGCCGCGCGCATCGCGGAGGAGGCCGGCGCCGACGGCGTCACCGCCCATCTCCGCGAGGACCGGCGCCATATCAGCGACAAGGACATCGCGCGGCTCCGCGCCGAGATCGCGCTGCCCCTCAATCTCGAGATGGCGGCGACGCGCGAGATGCTCGGCATCGCCCTCCGGCACCTTCCGCACGCGGCCTGCATCGTGCCCGAGCGGCGCGAGGAGCGGACGACCGAAGGCGGGCTCGACGTGATCGGCGGACGCGCGGGCCTCGGCCCGATCGTCTCGGCGCTCGGCGAGGCGGGGGTGCGCGTCTCGCTCTTCGTGGAGCCCGACAAGCGGCAGCTCGACGTCGCCCGCGAGCTCGGCGCGCCGGTGGTCGAGCTGCACACCGGCAGCTATTGCGAGGCATTTCTCCACGGGGATGCGATCGGCGTCGCCCGCGAGCTGTCGCGGCTGCAGGAGGCGGCGGCGCACGGCACTTCCATCGGCCTCGAGATCCACGCCGGGCATGGGCTCACCTATGACGACGTGAAGCCGGTGGCGCGCATCCCCTCGGTGGTCGAGCTCAATATCGGCCATTTCCTGGTCGGGGAGGCGATCTTCGTCGGGCTGGCGGCGAGCGTCCGGCGCATGCGCGAGCTGATGGACGAGGCGCGCGCCGAGCGCTCGGCACTGGTCGGCGGCGCGTGATCATCGGGCTCGGCAGCGACCTCATCGACATCAGACGGATCGAGAGGACCCTCGAGCGCTATGGCGAGCGCTTCATCGACCGGATCTTCACCGAGACCGAGCAGAGGAAGTCGGAGGGCCGTCGGCAGCGCGCGGCGTCCTACGCCAAGCGCTTCGCCGCCAAGGAGGCCTGCTCGAAGGCACTCGGCACCGGCATCCGCGCCGGCGTCTACTGGCGCGACATGGGCGTCGTCAACATGCGCTCGGGCAAGCCGACCATGGCGCTCACGGGCGGGGCGGGGGAGTGGCTGAAGCGGATCACCCCCGCCGGACATCGCCCGGTCATCCATCTGACCATCACCGACGACTTCCCGATGGCGATGGCGGTGGTGATCATCGAGGCCCTGGCCGAGACGTGATCGCAAGCCGTCGGGCGGGCCGCCAAATCGCCGCTTTTTGGCTACACGCGTTGCCTCAATTGGGGCGAGCCTTTATCCTTTGTCGCCAATTGGCGCTTCTCCGAAAAATCAAGGAAGGCATATGAGCGTGACCACTCCGAAGG
>JADYYB010000252.1 GCA_020853895.1 Bauldia sp. | reverse complement strand
CGTCTTCACCTAGCCCGACCGACCCCTTCACCCTCCGCTGAGGTCGCACCGACCAGCCCAACTCCCCCGCCTTACCAGCAAGAGGGACGACAAGCTCCTCCCCGAACCATTTCGCAATGGTCCCCTCAAGGGGGAGGTTCAGGGCAACACGCAATCGATCCGGAGAAATCGCTGAATACGACAGTCCGGGCCGGGACCGGCTCGGCCGAACGGGTCGCCCAATGAGGACGAACCCGCCCGGACCGCCGCATTTGTCCCTATTCGTCGATCATGCGCTTGAGGAGCTCGATCTCCTCCCCCAGCGCCTTGTCGCCCGCGATCAGCTCCTCGATCTTGCGGACCGCGTGGAGCACCGTGGTGTGATCCCTGCCCCCGAACCGGCGCCCGATCTCGGGCAGCGAGCGCGGCGTCAGGACCTTGGAGAGATACATCGCGATCTGGCGCGGCCGCACGATGGTGCGCGTCCGCCGGGAGGACAGGAGGTCGGACTTCGACACGTTGAAGTGCCGCGCCACCACCTTCTGGATGTCCTCGATCTTCACCCGCCGCGGCTCGCGCGCCCCGACGAGGTCGCGGAGCGTGATCTCCGCCGAGTTGAGCGTCACCGGCTGCTGGGTGAACTGCCACTGCGCGACGAGGCGGTTGATCGCCCCTTCGAGGTCGCGGCCGTTCGAGGCGACCGACATCGCAACGTATTCGAGCACCGGCGCCGGGATGTCGAGCCCCGGGTTCTGCGCGAGCGCCATCTGGTAGCGGCCCGAGACGATGCGCCGGCGAAGGTCGATGTCCGGCGAGCCGATCTCGAAGGCGACGCCCCCGCCGAGTCGCGAGCGGACGCGCTCGTCGAGCGTCTCGAGGTCGGCCGGCGGCCGGTCGGCGGCGACGATCACCTGCCGCGCGCTGTCGATGAGGAGGTTCAGCATGTGGCAGAACTCCTGCTGCACCGACTTCCCTTGCAGGAACTGCATGTCGTCGATGAGCAGGAGATCGATCTCGCGGAGCGACTCCTTGAAGGCGATCGCCGACTGGTTCTTGAGCGCGGCCACGAAGCGGAACATGAAGTGCTCGGCCGTGAGATAGACGACCTTCCGTCCCGGCACCGCGAGGCGCGCGGCCTGCGCGGTCGCGTGCAGGAGGTGGGTCTTGCCGCGCCCGACCCCGGCATGGAGGAAGAGCGGGTTGAAGGCGACCGGCGCGCCGGCCGGGGCCTCGGCGACGGAACGCGCGGCGGCGAAGGCGACGCGATTGGCCGCGCCCTCGCAGAACGTGTCGAAGGTGAAGCGCGGGTCGACCGGCGAGCCGCCCAGCGGCCCGGTCGGCTCGATCATCCGCGCCTGCATCGGCACCACCGAGGCGACCGGCCGGGCGGCGGGCGCCTGGGCAGGGGTCGCCTCGGCCTTCGCCGGCTTGACCACCGGCTTCATCTTGGCCGCGCTCCGCACGGTGAACTCGATGCGGCGGACCTCCTCGTTCTCGGCGGTCCAGGTCGCCAGCAGCCGGTCGCGGTAATGGGACTGCAGCCAGGACTTCAGGAACCGCGTCGGCACCGACAGGAACACCGTCCAGCGGTCGGCCTCCTCGAACTCCACGCGCGCGAACCAGCTCGTGAAGATGTCCTCGCCGACCTCGGCTCTCAGGCGCTGCTTCACGCGCGCCCATTGCTCCGCCGTCGGTCCCGCCGCCGGGACCACGTCCTCGTCATGCTCATGTGGCAGTGGCAAGGGAAGCGGCATCGCGCCGTTCCCGACTTCCAGCTGATGCCTTGCCGACCCGTTCGTACGCCCCGAGACGTCAACCATTTGCAGCCCCTTATCTTATGATTGGATCCAAGGCAGGCCGTCGACCTTCCAGCCTGCCGTGTGGCCTCTATGGCCCTCCGCATCGAGAGGGCCTTCAAATCCGGTCGAGATGTTGAAACAGTTCCGGTGGCCCGCCGCCGTCATGGCCACCGCCGCATTCCGGCTCCGCGAGCCGGAGCGGCAGATGAAATAGAGCGGAGTCTCCTGGTTCACCCCCATCCCAGTCAGTTCAGCTTTCAACCGCTGGACGAAGTCCTCCGGTTGTCCACCCCGCCACTCGACGAGCAGCGGGGTCTTCCCGATCGCATCCAGGCGCGGCAGTCCGACATAGGACCACTCGCCTGCCGTCCGCACGTCCACGAGCACGGCGTCGACCTGCTGCCGAAGGCTGTCCCAGGCTTCCTGGGGCAGAACGTCACCCGCATATCCGACCGTATTCGCAGACAAAGGGCCCCCTTGCGCGGAAACGAGTCCGTCCGCGCCTATCAAGCCAGAATTACTTGAAACGCTAAGATTACTGGGAAACGCAGCTACACAAATGCCGTACTGTTCACACAGTATTCGGCGGATTTGGTGCCGCAAGAGAGCAAGACCGAGTGCTGAATATTAGACTGGTCTTGTGAGAACCAAATGAATTCAGCACGTCTCGTCCCATTCCCTGTCTGAAGGCTTTTTAAACCGCACCGCAGCCCGGCGACGTCCAAAAATACACAGACCCCCTGGGTCCCGCAATGCCGACACAAGCCGAATCTCGGTGCACCGCCCGCCCACAGGGAAGGCACCCCCTCGGAACGAAAAATTAACCTGTTCGACTCCAACGGGTTGCGTGAGTCACCAGGGGCAGTGTGGCAAAAAAGATAGGGGACGAAAAAAATCAAAGCGCCCCATTTTCTCGCGCCCCGGTTGTCCTCCCCTCCTAGCCCTCTTCCTGCAAGTGGTTGATTCCGTTCAGCTTCGTATGCTCGCGCGGAATCGGCCGAGTCGGCCGCGGCGATGCCGCGCCTGCTCAGCGCGTGGACTTGCGAAGCTCAGAAAATTTGCTAGCCGGCGAAGCGCCGATTTGCGCGCCTTAAGCGTTAAGGGCGCGGACCCGGGCGGCCAGACGGGCGATCTTACGGGAGGCCGTGTTGCGGTGCAGGATGCCCTTGCCCGCGGCCCTCGCGAGCTCGGGCTCGGCCGCCTTGAACGCCGACACGGCCTCGTCCTTGTTGCCGGCCTCGAGCGCCTCCTCGACCTTGCGGACGAAGGTCCGCATGCGGCTCCGGCGGTCACGGTTGACCTCGGTGCGGCGGGCAATCTTACGGGTGGCCTTGCGGGCCGATTTGGTGTTGGCCATGCTCTTCGGTGGTCAGGGTGTCGATAGGAGTGCGGGTCGCGAAGGCCACAAGGCCCCGACCGGCGAGGGCTTATAGTCCGGGACCCTCCGCCCCGTCAACGACAGTTCCGCCGCCCTAGCGGTTATGAAACTGCGGCGCCCGCTTCTCGACGAAGGCCGCCATCCCCTCCTTCTGGTCCTCGGTGGCGAAGGTCGCCTGAAAGAGCCGCCGCTCGGCGCGGATCCCTTCGCTGAGCGTGGTCTCGTAGGCGCGGTTGACGGCCTCCTTGGCCATCATCGCCACCGGCCGCGACAGCGAGGCGATCTTGCCGGCCGCCTTAATCGCCTCGTCGAGGAGGTCGTCGGCCGGCACCACGCGCGAGACGAGGCCGGAGCGCTCGGCCTCGTTGGCATCCATCATCCGCCCGGTGAGGATGAGGTCCATCGCCTTGGCCTTGCCGACGAGGCGCGTGAGGCGCTGCGTGCCCCCGAAGCCGGGGATGATGCCGAGCGAGACCTCGGGCAGCCCGAACTTGGCGTTCTCGGCCGCGATGATCATGTCGCAGGCCATCGCCAGCTCGCACCCCCCGCCCAGCACGTAGCCGGCGACCGCGGCGATGGTCGGCTTCCGCGCCTCCGCCAGCCGGTCGATCCTGGCGAAGACGTCGCGGAGATAGGTGTCGGGGAAGGTCAGCGCCCGGAGCTCGGTGACGTCGGCCCCGGCCGCGAACACCCGCTCGCTCCCCGCGATCACGATCGCCGCGATCTTGGCGTCCGCCTCGAGCTCGTCGACCGCCTGCGCCAGCTCGGCGACGAGCGCGGCGTTGATCGCGTTCATCACCCGCGGCCGGTTGAGCGTGATCAGCCCGACGCTGCCGCGCCGCTCGAGGAGGATCGTCTCGTAAGCCATGGCTGCGCCCCTGGTGACCGTGCGTCGGATTCTGCGACCGTCCCGAGGGCTAGCCGAGGGCAGGGGATCGAGCAAGCGGAGCCCCGCTCTCCTCTACATTTAACCTCCCCGCAAGGGGGAGGTTAAGCGGGGGTACGGCCTCGGGCGCTTGTTACCGCTGGCAGACCGGGCAGAAGAAGGTCGACCGGCCGCCCTGGACGATGCGGCGGATCGTGCCGCCGTCTGCACGGAGGCACTTCTCGCCCTCGCGGTCATAGACCGCGAAATGGTGCTGGAACTCGCCGAGCTCGCCGTCGACCTGTGCGTGGTCGCGAAGGCTCGACCCGCCCGCCTTGATCGCCTCGGCCAGCACCTCGTGGATGCCCTTCGCCAGCCGCGCGGCGCGGTCCGGCCCGCCGCGCCCGACGAGCGCGGTCGCCGCCCGCCTCGGCGAGATTCGCGCCCGCCACAGCGCCTCCGATGCATAGATATTGCCGAGGCCGGCGATGAGGTGCTGGTCGCAGAGCGCCACCTTGAGGGCGACCTTCCGCCTGCCCATCAGCGACGCGAGCGCCGGCCCGTCGAGCGACTTCGCATCCGGCTCGACGCCCAGCCGCCTGAAGTGCCGGCTCTCGGCGAGCTCGGCCATAGGCAAGAGGTCCATCAGCCCGAACCGCCGCGGATCGTTGAAGGTGACCACCGCCCCGTTCGACAGCCGGAACACGACGTGGTCATGCGCCTCGAGCCGCGACCGCGGATGATGAAACGCGTCGGCCCCGACCGGCGCCGCCCTGGCGATGCGGAACGAGCCCGACATCCCGAGATGCGCGACCAGCGCGTTCCCGTCGTCGAGCTCCGCGATCAGGAACTTGGCCCGCCGCCGCAACTTCACGATCTTCCGCCCCTCAAGCCGCGCCGCGAAGCGGGGCGGGAAGGGGACGCGAAGGTCCGGCCGCCGCACTTCGACGGCTTCGATCCGCGCCCCTTCGAGGACGGGCGCAAGGCCGCGGCGAACGGTTTCGACTTCGGGAAGCTCGGGCATGGTAAGCGGAGGTGGCGGGAAAAAGCGCCGGAAGCTCTATACTTGGCGTTAGCCGGAGGCGGGATAGCACGCTTGGCGGCAAGTTGCAGTTCGGTTGCGTGAGGGTCGATGGAAGCCTCGGACAAGCAGGGTTTCGTGGACGGCGTGTTCCATCAGGTGGCCGCCCGCTACGACCTCATGAACGACCTCATGTCCGGCGGCCTGCACCGCGCCTGGAAGGACGCCCTCGTCAACACCATCGCCCCGCCGAAGGCTCCCGTGCGCCCGTGGCGGGCGCTGGACATCGCCGGCGGCACCGGCGACATCGCCTTCCGCGTCGCCGAGGCGTCGGGCGCGCCGGCGGAGATCACCATCCTCGACATCAACGCCTCGATGCTCGACGTGGCCCGCGCCCGGGCGAAGGAGAGAGGCCTCTCCGACCGCATCCGCATCGTCGAGGCCAATGCAGAGAAGCTACCCTTCGAGTCCGGCACGTTCGATGCCGCGACCTCTGCCTTCGGCCTCCGCAACGTCCCCGACCTCGCCGCCGCGCTCCGCGAGGCGCATCGTGTGCTGCGGCCGGGCAGCCGCCTTGCCGTCCTCGAATTCTCCCATGTCGACGTCGCCGGCCTCGATCGGCTCTACGACCTCTATTCCTTCAACGTCATCCCCGAGCTCGGCCGCGCGGTCGTCGGCGAGGCCGAGCCCTACCGCTATCTCGTGGAGTCGATCCGCCGCTTCCCCAACCAGGAGCGCTTCGCCGCGATGCTGCGGACCGCCGGCTTCGAGCGCGTGACCTACCGCAACCTCAGCGGCGGGATCGTCGCCATCCATTCCGGCTGGAAGCTCTGAGCCAGCGATGAGCCGGATCGGCCCCTATCTCCGCCTGGCGCGGGCCGGCTTCGTGCTGGCGCGCGAGGGCGCCTTCGGCTTCCCCGAGGCCGAGGCGATGTCGGCGCGCGCCGGACCGGCCGTCCGCCTCGCGCGCCTCGTCGAGCGCCGCGGTCTCGGCGAGGCCGAGCGCGCCGACCGCCTCACCAAGGCGCTCAACCGCCTCGGCCCGTCCTGGGTGAAGCTCGGCCAGTTCCTGGCCACGCGCCCCGACCTCGTCGGCCGCTCCTTCTCCCTCGCGCTGGGGCGCTTAAGGGACGAGATCGAGCCTTTCCCCGAGGAAGAGGCGCGCGCCTCGATCGCCGCCGCCCTCGGCAAGCCGGCCGGCGAGATCTTCGTGAGCCTCTCCCCGCCGGTCGCCGCCGCCTCGATCGCCCAGGTCCACCGCGCCGAGGTGGTGCAGGCCGACGGCACGCGCCGGGCGCTGGCGGTGAAGGTGCTCCGCCCCGGCATCCGCCAGCGCTTCCGCCGCGACCTCGAGACCTTCTACGCCGGCGCGCATATCGCGGTCCGCCGGCCCGAGATGCAGCGCCTCCGGCCGGTCGAGGTGGTGGACACGCTGGCCCGCAGCGTCTCCTTCGAGATGGACCTCCGCATCGAGGCCGCCGCGCTCTCCGAGATGGCCGAGGCGACCGCGAGCGATCCCGGCTTCCGCGTCCCCTCCGTCGACTGGGCGCGCACCGCCCGCGACGTCCTCACGCTCGACTGGGTCGACGGCATCCGCCTCTCCGACCTGTCCGCCCTGAAGGCCGCCGGCCACGACCTCCCCGCGCTCGCCCGCCGCCTGATGCAGTCCTTCCTCCGCCACGCCCTTCGCGACGGCTTCTTCCACGCCGACATGCATCAGGGGAACCTCTTCGTCGACGTCGAGGGCAATATCGTCGCCGTCGATTTCGGCATCACCGGCCGCCTTACGCGTGCCCAGCGCCGCTTCCTGGCCGAGATCCTCTACGGCTTCATCCGGCGCGATTATCAGCGCATCGCCGAGGTCCATTTCGAGGCCGGCTTCGTGCCGCGCCATCACGCCATCGAGGATTTCGCGCAGGCCCTCCGCGCGATCGGCGAGCCGATCCACGGCCTGCCGGCGCGCGAGATCTCGATGGCCCGGCTGCTCACCCTCCTCTTCGAGGTCACCGAGCTCTTCGACATGGAGACCCGCCCCGAGCTCCTGATGCTGCAGAAGACGATGGTCGTGGTCGAGGGCGTGTCGCGCTCGCTCGACCCCGACTTCGACATGTGGGCGAGCTCCGAGCCTATCGTGCGCGAGTGGGTCGAGCGCCATCTTGGCCCCGCCGGCCGCCTCGAGGACGCGGCCGAAGGCGTCGGCGCGCTGGGCCGGCTGATGGTCGCGCTTCCCGTGCTGGCCGACCGCGCCGAGAAGCTTTCGCTCGACCTCGCGAGGATGAGCGAGCGCGGCATCCGCCTCGACCCGGAGACCGTCGCCGAGCTTCGCCAAAGCGACGCCCGCGCCGCCTGGCCCACGCGCGCCGCGCTCTGGGTGATCGCCGCTGCGCTGGTCGTGCTCGTCATCCAGCTCCTCCGCTAGCCGCCTCTCTTCTTCCTTTCGCTTCCTTGTCCCCGGGGGAGGCGAGGCTGTGATTGCACTGCATGCAGGCACCGCATACACTGCAGTCATGGCCAATTTGACGATCCGCCAGCTCGACGAGGAGACCAAGCGCAAGCTCCGCCTCCGCGCGGCCGCCAACGGCCGCTCGATGGAGGACGAGACCCGCACCATCCTCCGCGAGCTCCTGTCGGTGGACCGGAGCGCGGCCGGTCCCCGCGCACCGAGACCTGTCGGCGCCGCGCCTGCCGCCATGTCCGGCGCGAGGCCGGCCCTGGCATCGACCCCTGCCGCCCTGCGCCGCACCGTCAGCGGCCTCGCCGGCGCGTCCATCCTCCTCGTCATCGGCGGCGGCGTCGCCGCGTACAAATCCCTCGACCTCATCCGCCGCCTCCGCGAGCGCGGCGCCAAGGTCCGCGTGGTGATGACCAAGGCCGCGCAGGAGTTCGTCACCCCGCTCTCGGTCGGCGCGCTCACCGGCGGCACGGTCTTCACCGAGCTCTTCGCCCGCGAGGCGGAGCACGATGTCGGCCACATCCGCCTCGCCCGCGAGGCCGATCTCGTCATCGTCGCGCCCGCGACCGCCGACCGGCTCGCGAAGATGGCCGCCGGAATCGCCGACGACCTCGCCGGTGCCGTCCTTCTCGCCACGCGCGCGCCGGTCCTCCTCGCCCCCGCGATGAACCCGGCGATGTGGTCCCACCCCGCCACGCAGCGGAGCGTCGCCACGCTCGCTGCCGACGGCGCGCTCTTCATCGGCCCCAATGCCGGCGAGATGGCCGAGTCCGGCGAGGCGGGGATCGGCCGCATGGCCGAGCCGCTGGAGATCCTCGCCGCCGCCGAGGCGATCCTGACGCCGCGCGACCTGCCGCTCGCCGGCCGGCACGTCGTCGTCACCTCCGGCCCGACCCACGAGCCGATCGATCCGGTGCGCTATCTGGCGAACCGCTCCTCCGGCAAGCAGGGCCACGCCATCGCCGCCGCCGCGGCCGCCGCCGGCGCGCGCGTCACCCTCGTCGCCGGCCCGGTCGCCATCCCCGACCCGCCCGGCGTCGAAGCTATCCACGTCGAGACCGCCGCCGAGATGCTGGCTGCCGTCGAACGCGCGCTTCCCGCCGACATCGCGATCATGGCCGCCGCCGTGGCCGACTGGCGCGCCGCGACCCGAGCCGGCGAGAAGATCAAGAAGGGCAGCGGGGCGCCCCCGCGCCTCGCTCTCGCCGAAAACCCCGATATCCTCGCCACGGTCGCGCATCTGAAGGCGGGGCGCCCGCGATTGGTCGTTGGCTTCGCGGCCGAGACCAGCGATCTTCTCGTCAACGCGACGGCCAAGCGGCGCCGCAAGGGCGCCGACTGGATCCTCGCCAACGACGTCTCGGGCGGGCAGGGCATGGGACAGGACGACAACACTGTGCATCTCGTCACCGAGGCCGGCGTCGAGACCTGGCCGACCCTCCCCAAGGAGGAGGTGGCGAGCCTCCTCGTCGCGCGCCTCGCGGCGGCGCTGGGCGAACTGAAGGAGGCCGCCGAATGACCCCGTCCCTCAAGATCGACCGCCTGCCGCACGCCGAGGGGCTCGAGCTTCCATCCTACAAGACCGAGGGCGCCGCCGGTCTCGACCTCTCCGCCGCTGTCGCGGCCGATCAGCCGCTCGAACTGCCCGCCGGCGGGCGCGCGCTCGTGCCGACCGGCCTCATCCTCGCGATCCCGCCGGGCTTCGAGGGCCAGGTGCGGCCGCGTTCGGGGCTCGCGCTCGACCACGGCGTCACCGTCCTCAACAGCCCCGGCACGATCGACGCCGACTATCGCGGCGAGGTCCAGGTGCTGCTGATCAATCACGGCGAAGCGCCGTTCCGAGTCTCCCGTGGCATGCGCATCGCGCAATTGGTGATAGCGCCGGTCGCCCGCGCCGAGGTCAGACTGACCGAAACGCTCGAGTCGACCCAGCGCGGCAGCGGCGGCTTCGGCTCCACCGGCGTCTAGCCAATCGATCGGGCAAGACCAATTCCCCTCTCCCGCTTGCGGAGGAGGGCTAGGGAGGGGCCTCGCGGCAAGCGAGGCTGCTCAAGATCCCACTTCTCCGCGTGGTTTCAAGTCAGGATTTCGCTGTGCCGCTTGCCCGCGAGGTTCCCCCTCCAGCTGCGCTAGGACCATCGGCCCAAGCTCCGCTACCTCCCCCGCGAGCGGAGAGGGGAAGAATGGGCGGGCGCGGCGCTATTGCCGAGAGAGCCGCACACAGCGCGGTTTCCGGTGTTTTCGGAAGCGCGTAGGGTGCCGGCCGCTCTGACATGACTTTAGCGAAAGCGACGCGAGGAGAACGATGTCCACGAAACCCGGCCGCGGCCGCATCTATGGCTCGATCACCGAGACGATCGGCGACACCCCGCTGGTGCGCCTCGACAAGCTCGCCGCCGTCGAGGGAGTGGACGCGCGGCTTCTCGCCAAGCTCGAGTTCTTCAACCCGCTCGGCAGCGTCAAGGACCGCATCGGCGCCGCGATGATCGACGCCCTCGAGGCCGAAGGGAAGATCGCGCCCGGCAAGAGCACGCTGATCGAGCCGACCTCGGGCAACACCGGCATCGCGCTCGCCTTCGTCGCCGCCGCGCGCGGCTACCGGCTGATCCTGGTGATGCCGGAGACGATGTCGGTCGAGCGGCGGAAGATGCTGAAGATCCTCGGCGCCGAGCTGGTGCTGGTCGAGGGCGGCATGCGCGGCGCCATCGCCCGCGCCGGCGAGCTGCAGGCCGCCATCCCCGACGCGGTCATCCCGCAGCAGTTCCAGAACCCGGCCAACCCGGAGATACACCGCCGCACCACCGCCGAGGAGATCTGGAACGACACGGGCGGCGAGCTCGACGTCTTCGTCTCCGGTGTGGGCACAGGCGGGACGATCACCGGCGTCGGGCAGGTGCTGAAGCCGCGGAAGCCGAGCCTGCATGTCGTCGCCGTCGAGCCCTCCGGCAGCCCGGTCCTCTCCGGCGGCGAGGCCGGCACGCACAAGATCCAGGGCATCGGCGCGGGCTTCATCCCCCCGATCCTCGACACCGACATCTACGACGAGGTGGTGAAGGTCGAGAACGAGGAGGCCTTCCGCCTCGCCCGCCTCTGCGCCCGCGTCGAGGGCATCCCGGTCGGCATCTCCTCCGGCGCCGCGATCTCCGCCGCTTTGACCATCGGCCGCCGCCCCGAGCGGCGCGGCCAGACGATCGTGCTCATCATCCCCTCCTTCGCCGAACGCTACCTATCGACCGCGCTGTTCGAGGGGCTGGAGTAGGCGGGGCTGCGCCTTGGATAGTGCGTCCTTCGAGGCTGCCTTCGGCAGCACCTCAGGATGAGGACCGTTGGGAATTGTTAGCCCGTCCGACGACACCTCGCGCCGCCATCGAGCCCGCCAACCGACCTCATCCTGAGGTGCCGCCCCGAGAGGGGCGGCCTCGAAGGACGCAGGACGGAAGGCGAGCTACGAGCGCAGCGAAGCCCCGGTTGCCTTGGTCACCTCGGCGACGACCTTGGCGGCGATCGCGTCGA
The DNA here is from genome assembly GCA_020853895.1 of Bauldia sp. GTDB lineage: Bacteria > Pseudomonadota > Alphaproteobacteria > Rhizobiales > Kaistiaceae > JADYYB01. The sequence goes on along the minus strand of JADYYB010000252.1, from coordinate 18,989 downwards.
TCTCGGCGTCGGTGAGGGTCTTCTCGCGCGGCTGGATGGTGACCTCGATCGCGACCGACTTTCGGCCAGCGCCGATCGCCTCGCCCTCGAACACGTCGAAGACGTTGACGCCCGTCACCAGCTTCGGCTCCGCCTTCTCCGCGGCGCGGATGATCTTCGCCGCCTCGACGCCCCGGTCGACGACGAACGCGAAGTCGCGCCGCACGGGCTGGAAGGCCGGGAGGTCGAGCGCCGGCCTGGTCCTGGTCGGCTTGGCCTTGGGCGCGGGGATCGTCTCGAGGATCAGCTCGAAGCCGACGAGCGGCCCGTCGAAGCCGAGGCTCTCCCGCACCTTCGGGTGGATCTCGCCGAACCAGCCGACTACCGTCTTCGGCTTCAGCTCGATCGTCCCCGAGCGGCCCGGGTGGAACCAGGCCGGCCCGCCCGCCGCGACCTGCAGCCGCTCGGGCTGGACGCCGAGCGCGTCGAGGAGCGCCAGCGCGTCGGCCTTGGCGTCCTCCGCCGGGACCGGCTCCGCTTTGCCCGACCAGTGCCGGCCCGTGCCGGAAACCCGTGCGGAGCCCGTGCGGATTCCGGTCGCCGCGGTGAACTGATCCTCCGGCTTCACGCCGCGATAGACCTGCCCGACCTCGAACAGCGCGAGGTCGGCGTAGCCGCGCGCCGCGTTCCGCTGCGCGGCGGCGATCAGCCCCGGCAGGAGGCTCGGCCGCATCGCCGCAAGGTCGGCGGCGATCGGGTTGGCCACCGACAGCTCGCCCGCCCCGCCGCCGAACGTCTCGGCCTGCGCCGGCGACACGAACGACCACGTCACCGCCTCGACGAGGCCGCGGGTCGCGAGCGCCCGCTTGGCGCGCCGCGTCCGCGTCTGGCCGAGCGTCAGCACCGGCTTCGACACCGACGGCGCGCGCGGCATCGGCACCGCCGGGATGGCGTCGAGCCCCTTGATGCGGATCACCTCCTCGACGAGGTCGGCCTTGTCCTCGATGTCCGGCCGCCAGCTCGGCACCCTGACGCTGAGCGTCGGGGCCGCCCCACCGACTTCGAACCCGAGGGCGGTGAGGATGTCCGTGATTTCACCTAGCGGCGGGTCGATCCCCGCGAGGCGCTTCACCTCGGTGACCGGGAACGCCACGACCTTGTCCGGCGCCGGCACCACGCCGGCCACCGTCACCTCGGTCGGCGTGCCGCCGCAGAGCTCGAGGACGAGCCGCGTGGCGAGCTCGAGCCCCGGCACCGTGAAGGCCGGATCGACGCCGCGCTCGAAGCGGTGCCGCGCGTCCGAGTGGATGCCGAGCTTCCGGCCGGTTACCGCGATATTGAGCGGCTCCCATAGCGCGGACTCGATCAGCACGTCGGTGGTGGCTTCAGTCACGCCCGTGGATTCGCCGCCCATGATGCCGGCGAGCGACTCGACGCCGCTCGCGTCGGCGATCACGCACATCGTCTCGTCGAGCGCGTAGGTCTTGCCGTCGAGCGCCGTCAGACTCTCGCCGGTCTTCGCGCGGCGGACGACGAGGTCGCCCTTGACCTTGGCGGCGTCGAACACGTGCAGCGGCCGGTTGCGGTCGATGGTCAGGAAATTGGTGATGTCGACCAGCGCGTTGATCGGCCGGAGCCCGACCGAGCGGAGCTTCTTCTGCAGCCATTCGGGCGAAGGCCCGTTCTTCACGCCGCGCACGAGGCGGAGCGCGAAGGCCGGACAGAGCGACGGCCCGCCCGCGAAATCGAGCGTCACCTTGGTCGGGCAGGGGCCTTCGCCGGCTACCGCGTCGACCGGCTTCTCGATCAGCTTCCCGAGCCCGGCCGCCGCGAGGTCGCGGGCGACGCCCGAGACCCCGAGGCAGTCCGGCCGGTTGGGCGTCACCGCGATCTCGATCACCGGATCGTCGAGCCCCGCCCAAATCGCGTAGGGCTGGCCGAGCGGCGCGCCCGCCGGCACCTCGACGATCCCCTCGTGGTCGTCGGAGAGGCCCATCTCGCGCGCCGAGAGGAGCATCCCGTTCGACGCCTGCCCGCGGATCACGCCGGCCTTGAGGTCGACATCGGTGCCCGGGATGTGCGTCCCCGGCCGCGCCAGCACCGCGTTCATGCCGGCCCGCGCGTTGGGCGCCCCGCACACCACCTGCAGCCTCGACCCGTCGCCGGGATCGACCATGCACACCCGCAGCCGGTCGGCCTCGGGATGCTTCTCGGCCGACACGACATGCGCGATCGTGAAGGGGACGAGAGCCTTCGCCTTGTCCTCGACCCCTTCGACCTCGAGCCCGATCCGGGTGAGCTTGTTGGTGATCTCCTCGAGGCTCGCGCCCGTCTCGAGATGCTCCCGGAGCCACGACAGCGAGAATTTCATCGCGTCGCCCTCACCGCCGAAACCTGTCCGATGATTGAACCTCCCCCTTGCGGGGAGGTCGAAGGTGCGAGGCCTATGGCCGAGCAGCTTCGGGAGGGGGTGCCGCGTCGAAGACGCGGACCGCGCGACGCCCCGTCCGGCTCACCCCCTCCCGAAACCGCGAAGGGCGGTTTCGACCTCCCCGCAAGGGGGAGGTTAAGAATGGGGCTACCATCGCCGCCCCAATCCCCCTCCCCCCTTGTGGGGGAGGCTGGGAGGGGGCCTCGCGGCAAGCGAGGATTAAGGATCCCACCGGCCTGCTCGCATCGCGGCAGCCGTTTCGTTCCGAGCCTCGCTCCGCGAGGCCCCCACCCCGGCCCTGCCCTCGAGGGGGAGGGGGAAATCGGGCGAGCCAGCGCGCTCATGAGCTGAGCCCTCCCACGAGCGTCGGCAGGTCCAGCGGGCGGAAGCCGTAGTGGTTCAGCCAGCGGATGTCGGCGTCGAAGAAGGGGCGGAGGTCGGGCATCCCGTATTTCAGCATGGCGATGCGGTCGATCCCCATGCCCCAGGCGAAGCCCTGGACCTTGTCGGGATCGAGCCCGCCATTGCGGATCACGTTGGGGTGAACCATCCCGCAGCCGAGGATTTCCATCCACTTGTTCCCCTCGCGGCGGATGTCGACCTCCATCGACGGCTCCGTGAACGGGAAGAAGCTCGGGCGGAAGCGCATCTCGACATGGTCGGTCTCGAAGAACGCCTTGGCGAACTCGATCACGATCCATTTGAGGTGGCCGACATGGATTCCCTCCTCGAGCACCAGCCCCTCGACCTGGTGGAACATCGGCGTGTGGGTCTGGTCGGAGTCGACGCGGTAGGTCTTCCCCGGGATGATCACGCGGATCGGCGGCTTCTGCTTCTCCATCGTCCGGATCTGCACCGGCGAGGTGTGCGTGCGGAGGAGCAAAGGCTCCCCGTCCCGCGTCCCGTTCAGGAAGAAGGTGTCGTGCATCGCCCGCGCCGGATGGCCGACCGGGAAGTTGAGCGCGGTGAAATTGTAGTAGTCGGTCTCGATGTCCGGCCCCTCGGCGACCGCGAAGCCGAGATCGGCGAAGATCGCGGTGACCTCGTCGATCACCTGGCTCACCGGATGGATACGGCCCGTCTCGAGCGGGGAAGGGCGGAGCGGCAGGGTGACGTCGAGCTTCTCCGCGGCGAGCCGGCGGGTCAGCTCGGCCTCCTTCAGGCTCTCGCGCCGGGCGGTCAGCGCCTCGGTGACCCGGTCCTTGAGCGCGTTGATCGCCGCGCCGCGGGTCTTCCGCTCGTCCGGGCTCATCGTGCCCAGCGTCTTCAGGAGCTCGGAGATCGAGCCCTTCTTGCCGAGCGCGGCGACGCGCACCGCCTCCAGCGCCGCCTCGTCGGCAGCCGCGCCGAGCGCCGCGGTGATGTCCTTCTCCAGAGTGTCGATATCGGCCATGGCCATCATCCGACTGGTTTTGACTGCTGATATCAGCCCGGCGAAGTCTTGGCGCGCCGGGCATGGAAAAACCCGCGCGCCGGATCGGCGCACGGGTCTGAATGTCTCGGCCTCGGAAGTCGGCTCTTAGGCGAGCGCCGCGCCGGCCTTTTCGACCAGCGCCTTGAAGGCGTCCGGCTCGTGGACGGCGATGTCGGCCAGGACCTTCCGGTCGATCTCGATCCCGGCCTTTCCGAGGCCGTCGATAAATCGACCGTAGGTGAGGCCGTTCATCCGCGCGGCGGCGTTGATGCGCTGGATCCACAGGGCACGGAAATTGCGCTTCTTGGTCCGGCGGTCGCGATAGGCGTATTGCTGCGCCTTCTCCACCGCCTGCTTGGCGACCCGGATGGTGTTCTTGCGGCGGCCGTAATAGCCCTCCGCCTTCTTCAGGATCTTCTTGTGCTTGGCGTGGGCGGTGACGCCCCGTTTGACGCGCGACATGGCGGCTTGTCCTTAGGGTCTGATCTTAGGCGTAAGGGAGGAAGTGCTTCTTCACGCGCACCGCGTCGCCCTCGGCGAGGACGGTGGTGCCGCGACCCTGGCGAATGAACTTCGCCGTCCGCTTGATCATCCCGTGGCGCTTGCCGCGCTGCTGCACCAGCACCTTGCCGGTGCCGGTCACCTTGAAGCGCTTCTTGGCGCCGCTCTTGGTCTTCATCTTGGGCATTTTGCTCTCCATGGCCTCTGGCGCGGACGAAGCCGCGCGGGCCTGCAAGTTGTTCGGTTGAGCTTTTCAAGCAGCCACGGCATGCCCTGCCGGTCCGCTTCGAGCGAGGCGGCTTATACTGAACCATCCAGCCGAAGGCAATGAGCCCGCCGCCTCCTCGACAGGCTCGCGCTCCTGCCCAGTCCCAGCTCCACAACCTGGCCGAGAAATTGTCTCAAACATGAAACTTTGGCGAAGCCATCTGCAAGGAAATCGCTGGTAGCACTGATGCCGTGCTCACAACCGGGTGAGTCCGGGTGACCTTCCGGGGCGTGCGGCACACCGGGGCTGGGAGAAATGCAATGCGCGCTCTAAGCAAACGCGCCTTGAGGAAGGACGCGTCCGGCGTCGCCGCGCTCGAGTTCGCGATCGTGGCGCCGATCTTCATCGTCATCATGCTCGGCATCCTGGTCTACGGGATGTATTTCACCGTCGCGCAGAGCGTGCAGCAGCTCGCCGCCGAGGCCGCCCGCGCCGCCATCGGCGGGCTCAGCGACGGCGAGCGCCAGTCGCTGGCCGTGGCCCGCGCGGCCTCCCAGGTCGGTACCTATCCGCTCCTGATGTCGGACCATTTCACCGTCGACACCGGCGCGGATTCGGGCGATCCCGACCTCTTCAACGTCACCATCACCTACGACGCCACCCATCTCGGGCTGGGCCCGTTCTCGGCCATCCTGCCCGTGCCTGCGGATCAGATCGTGCGCACCTCGATCATCCGCCGCGGCGGCCTCTAGGCGCGACCATGCGACTGCTTCCTCGCCTGCTCGGCGCCTTCCGCCGGGACCGCCGCGGCGCGGTCACCATCCTCGCCGCCTTCAGCGTGGTCGCCGCGATCTGCCTCTCGGGCATCGTCACCGACACCGCGATCATCTATCTCCACAAGCGCCGCGCGCAGGGCATGACGGATCTCGCCGCGATGACCGCCGTCCGCCTCATCACCGCCGCCGACGCGGCGGCGCGCGGCACGCTCGCCGACAACGGATTCGGCGGCGCGGTCTCGGTCGCCGTCACCCCCGGCCGCTACACGCCCGACGCCGGTATCGCCGCGAGCGCCCGCTTCGCGCCCGGCAACGCCGACCCGAACGCAGTCCGCGTCGTCATGGTCAGCGAGCCGCCGGTCGTGCTCTGGAACGTCTTCATCGGCGGCGAGGCGCCGCGCGTCACCACCGAGGCGATCGCCACCACCACGGGCCTTGCCTCGATCGCCATCGGCTCGCGCCTCGCCTCGCTGAACGGCGGGGTCCTCAATTCGATCCTCGGCCAGCTCCTCGGCGGCTCGATCAATCTCAGCGTCATGGACTACAACGCCCTCCTCGAGACGCAGGTCGACCTCGTCGATTTCATCGACATGCTCGCCGCGGACGTGGCGCTCGCCGACGACAATTACGGCGACCTCGCCGACCTCCAGGTCGGTCCGGCCGACGTCGCCGGCGTGCTCGGCGATCTCCTGCGGGAGGAGGGGGCCACGTCCTCGGTGCTCCTCGCCGTAAGCCGCTTCGCCACCGCGGCGAGCGGCGGCGCGCTCGACCTCGACGAGCTGGTCGATCTCGGGCCGCTCGAGACTGTCCCGGTCGGCGGCAGCCCCGGCATGCAGGCCAAGGTCTCCGCCTTCGATCTTCTCTTCGCCTCGGCCCGTCTCGCGGACGGCGCGCACGCCGCGGTCGTGGAGACCGGCTTCGACATCGGCGCGGTCTCCTTCACCCTCAAGCTCGCCATCGGCGAGGGCATGCAGGAGACAGGCTGGGTGGCGGTGGGCGACGAAGGCACCACCGTCTCGACCGCCCAGACGCGCCTCTATCTGGAGGCGCGGGTCGGCGGGAACGGGGTGCTCACCGGCAACCAGGTCAGGGTCCCGATCTATCTCGAGGTCGCCGCCGGCACGGCCACGATCGACGACATCGTCTGCGGCTGGAACGCGGCCGACTCGCGGGTCCTCGTCAACGCCCGTCCGGGCATCGCGGAGCTCTGGCTCGGCAACATCAACCCGGCCAATCTCCCGAATTTCGGCAGCGCCATGAACCCGGGCAGCGCGATCGTGGTCGAGACCCCGCTCGTCCGCGCCCGCGCCTACGCCAATGTCGAGGTCGCCAATCCCAACGCGACGCGGCTGACCTTCAGCTATTCCGACATCGCCAGCGGCACGCTGAAGACGATCGGCACCAGTTCCTATCTCTCGTCCGCGCTGAGCACCCTCCTCACCGAGGCGGACATCGAGGTCGAATTGCTCGGCCTCGGGCTCGGCCTTGGCACGGTCGGGCATCTCCTCGGCAAGATCCTCGGCGACCTCGTCACCCCGGTCGACTCGGTCATCTACAACGCCCTCCGCGCGGCCGGGATCGGCGTTGGCGAGCTCGACGTCCGCGTCGGCGGCGTCCGCTGCGACGGCTCGGCGCTGGTTTATTAGCCGCCGGCCCTCGCATTGAGCGTCGAAAGCTGACCGCCCGCCGCGTCGAAATTCTCGGGCGCCAGCCACGCTTCGAACCCGGCCCGGATGCGCGGCCAGTCGGCGTCGATCATCGCGAACCAGGCCGTGTCGCGGTTGAGCCCCTTCACCACCATGTGCTGCCGGAAGACGCCCTCGAAGGCGAAGCCGAACCGGAGGGCCGCGCGCTTGGACGGCTCGTTCCGGTCGTCGCATTTCCATTCGAGCCGCCGACAGCCGAGATCGTCGAAGACGTGGGACGCGGCGAGGAAGAACGCCTCCGTGGCGACGCGCGTCCGCGCGATCGCCGGCCCCCACAGGATGCCGCCGATCTCGATGACGCCATACGCGGGGTCGATGCGGAGAAGCGCCTGCCGCCCCTCGGTGCGCCCGCTCGCCCGGTCGATCACCGCGAAGAACAGCGGATCATTGGAGGAGGCGGCCTTCGTGAGCCACGCCGTCATCGCGTCCGCGTCTGCCGGCACGTCGTCGAGGAGATAGCGGAACCGCTCTTCCGCGCCCGGCGCGGCCGAGGCGGCCAGTAGGTGCTCGCCATGCTTCTCTGGATCGATCGGTTCGAGGCGGGCGTAGCGCCCCTCGAGGCTCACCCGTGCGGGCGGGCGAACGCCGCGCCAATCGGTCAGTGTAGATGCTGGAGCGCTCACCGTGGCGGTTTCTCCGGAGCGCTGGGATGAAGGGCAGGTCGGCCCGCCGGCCTGCCAGGCGTCAGGTGCCCGCCGCGCCTAGCGCGGCGCCAGCACCATCGTCATCTGCCGGCCCTCGAGGCGCGGCTCGGCCTCGACCTTGGCCTCCGGAGCGATCTCCTCCTTCACCCGGTCGAGCAGTCTTGCGCCCAGCTCCTGGTGCGCCATCTCGCGGCCGCGGAAACGGAGGGTCACCTTGACCTTGTCGCCTTCCTCGAAGAAGCGGCGCATCGACTTCATCTTCACCTCGTAGTCGTGGGTGTCGATGTTCGGGCGCATCTTGATCTCCTTGATCTCGACGGCCTTCTGCTTCTTCTTGGCCTCGGCGGCCTTCTTCTGGTTCTGGTACTTGAAGCGGCCGAAATCCATGATCTTGGCGACCGGCGGATCGGCGTTGGGCGAGATCTCGACGAGGTCCATGCCAAGCTCGTTGGCCATCCTCACCGCTTCGTAGATCGGGGTCTTGCCCTTGTTCTGGCCGTTCTCGTCGATGAGCTGGACATCGCGGGCCTGGATCTCGTTGTTGACGCGCGGCCCCTCCTTGACGGGGGCCGTAGCTCTGTGCGGACGACGAATGTGTCTCTCTCCTTGTGTCGTTTAAACGCGTGCGATCACCCTCATCGAGAGCGGCGATCATGCCAATAGCAAATCCCGCCGGGGAAAGCTTCCCCCACGTCCGAAGTGCCGTCGGCGATCGTGAGGATTCGGTTATTCCCGGCCGGAGTCAACTCTTGGCGAGCGCTGGCGCGGGCTCACGGATGTGCTCGCGGAACGGGCTCGCGGGGTAGACCCCGAGGATCGTCAGCTCGGCCGAGAAGAAGGCCAGCTCCTCGAGGGCCAGCTTGAGCGGGCGGTCCTCCGGGTGGCCTTCGACGTCGGCATAGAACTGCGAAGCGAAGAATTGGCCCTCGAGCTGGTAGGATTCAAGCTTGGTCATGTTCACCCCGTTGGTCGCGAACCCGCCGAGCGCCTTGTAGAGCGCGGCCGGCACGTTGCGGACACGGAACACGAAGCTCGTCACCACCGGCCCGTTGCGGGCCGGCGCCTCCCGCTTCTCGCGGGAAAGGAGGATGAAGCGCGTGGTGTTGTGGTCGGCGTCCTCCACGTCCTCGGCCAGGATGTCGAGCCCGTAGAGCTCGGCCGCGAGGCGCGGGGCGAGGGCGGCCTGCGTGCGGTCGCCGCGCTCGGCGATCTCGCGTGCGGCGCCGGCGGTGTCGGCCTCGACCATCGCCTTCCAGCCGTGCTCGCGGATGATCTTCCGGCACTGGCCGAGCGCGTGGACGTGGCTGTGCACGGTGCGGATGTCGCCGATCGCGGCGCCCTTCACCGCCATCAGCTGGAAGCGGATCGGCAGGAAGAACTCGCCGATGATGTGGAGCCCCGAGGTCGGCAGGAGGTGGTGGATGTCGGCCACCCTTCCGGCCAGCGAGTTCTCGATCGGGATCATGCCGAGCTCGGCCTCGCCGCGCGCGATTGCCGCGAAGCAGTCCTCGAAGGTCTGGCACGGCACGGGCACGAGATCGGGCAGCGCCTGGTTGCACGCCAGATGCGAGTTCGATCCAGGCTCTCCCTGGAAGACGACTTTCTTGCTCATGTCGGGATGGGGCTTTGTTGGATCACCGGGCCAGAAGCGCCCGGGCACGCTCGAGGTCGGCCGGAGTATCGACACCGAGGGGAACCGCGTCAACGATCGCCGCGTCGATGCGCATCCCGGCCTCGAGCGCGCGCAGCTGCTCGAGCCTCTCCTGCATCTCGAGCGGGCTCGGCGGCAGGCGCACGTAGCGCTCCAGCGCCGCCCGCCGGTAGGCGTAGATGCCGATATGGTGGTAGTGCGGCCCCGGCCCCGAGGGGATGCGCGCGCGGCTGAAATAGAGCGCGCGGAGCCGCGAGGGCCCGACCGGGCTGCCGGCGATCTTCACGACGTTGGGGTTGTCGCGCTCTTCCTCGCGCGTGATCTCGGTCGCAAGCGTCGCGATGTCGACCGCCCCGTCCCCGAGCGGGGCGAGGCACGCCCGGATCGATTGCGGGGCGATGGTCGGGAGGTCGCCCTGGAGGTTCACCACGACCTCGATCCGCCGCTCCGGATCGTGTCCCTCGAGGGCTTCCTCGACCCGCGAGGAGCCGTTTTCGTGCGCCCGGAGGCTGAGCCGCGCCTCCCCGCCCGCCGAGCGGACCGCGCCCGCGATCTCCTCGCTGTCGGTGGCGACCAGCACCCACCCCAGTTGCGCCGCCATCGCCCGTCGCCACACATGGACGATCATAGGCTCGCCATTGATGTCGGCCATGGGTTTGCCGGGTAAACGGCTGGCCGCCATGCGGGCGGGGATCACGATGAGGACATTATCGTCGGACATGGGACCGGAAAGGGTGGGAAAACGCGTGCGGCGAGAGCGCGAATAGATTGTCGCGGCGGCTCTTATGATATTGCACCCCAGCTTGGAAAACTTGTAGTTTCCGCGCGCTTTCCACGGCTGGCTCGATGGGGATAATGCCAGCCAGGCCTCAATCCGCCCCGCAGAACCCGGTAGACGGAGCCGACAGGATGCAATTCTACACCGTGAACAAGATCGCCGGCGCCGTCCTCGGGACGGCCATGGCGGTCCTCGCCATCTACATCGTCTCCGAGGAGATCTACGGCACCGACGCTCCCGAGGAGCACGGCGCGGTGGTCCAGCCGGCCACAACCCCGCGGACCGCGGCCACGATTCCGGGGGCTCCCGCTGGCCCGGGCGGCGAGCAGGTCGCCCAGGCGCCCGCCACGCCGGCCACCCCGCCCGCGGGCGGCCCTCCCCCGGAGGCTCCGGCCGCCGGTGGCGGTGACTTCGCCGCCCTGGTCGCTGCCGCCGACCCCGCCGCCGGCCAGACCGCCGCCGCCCGCTGCATGGGCTGCCACAGCACGGGCGAGGGCGAGGCCAACCGCGTCGGCCCGAACCTCTACGGCCTCATCGGCCGTCCGATCGGCGGCCACGAGGGCTACGCCTACTCCGAGGCTTTCGCCGCGCTCCACGCCGCCGGCGAGGTCTGGGACGTGACCAACCTCGGCGACTTCCTGTTCGACCCGCGCGCCGACGTCCCGGGCACCAAGATGGGCTTCGGCGGCGTCAAGGACGACACCGAGCGCGCCAACCTCGTCGCCTATCTCGCCACGCTCGGCGGCACGGGTGTCCCGGCTCCGGCCCCAGCGCCTGCTCCCGCCCCGGCGCCTGCCCCCGCTCCCGGCCCGGTGACTGCCGCTCCGCCGGCCCCGCCGGCGGGCGGCCCGGCTCCGCCGCCGCCGATGGCCCCGCAGGTCGCCCAGGCTCCGGCGCCCGCTCCTGCGCCGGCCCCGGCTCCCGCGCCTGCTCCGGAAGCCCCGGCCGCTCCGGCGGCCGACGGCGCCAACCCCGAGCTCCGTGCCGCGATCGGCGCCGCCGACGTCGCCGCCGGCCAGACCCTCTCGGCGCGCTGCGCCGCCTGCCACACCTTCGATCCCTCGGGCACCAACCGCGTCGGTCCGGGCCTCTACGAGATCGTGGGCCGCGTGATCGGCGGGCACCCGGGCTACACCTACTCGCCGGCCTTCGCCGAGCTCGCCACCGCGGGCGCGACCTGGACCTACGAGAAGCTCGACTCCTTCCTCACCAACCCGCGCGGCGACATCCCGGGCACCAAGATGGGCTTCGGCGGCATCCCGGCTCCGGCCGACCGCGCCAACCTCATCGCCTATCTGCGCTCGCTGGCCGCCACCCCGGCCCCGCTCGAATAGCGGCGTCCATCCTTCGCTGAACGATGGAACGGCGGCCCTTCGGCCGCCGTTTTCGTTTGCCGCCTGCGGGCGTTGGCGCTGCCTTTCACTCGGGCATTAATTTTGCGTCATGTCGGCGCCCGCTGTGGCAATCGCGCCGCCTCGGGTACTATAAGAATCCACGTCCAGAGGAGAGTACGGTCATGCGGAACGTTCATCCCCTTCTAGCGGCCGCCGCGAGTCTCGCCCTCTTCGGCGCGCTCACCGCCCAAGCCTTCGCCCAGGACGGCGAGTGGCTGCACGGCTCCACCCTCATCGGGGAAGTGAAATATCCGCCCGGCTTCGAGCATTTCGACTACGTCAACCCCGACGCTCCCAAGGGGGGCCTGGTCCGCAACGGCGTCTTCGCCACCGGTTTCGACTCCCTCAACGTCATCCCCGAGCTCGGCACGCTCGCCCCCGGCATCGGCCTCATCTACGAGACGCTGATGACCTCCAATCTCGACGAGACCTCGACCCAGTACGGTCTCCTCGCCGACGGCTTCCGCCACCCCGCCGACTACTCCTCCGTGACCTACCGGCTCAACCCGGACGCCCGCTGGCACGACGGCCAGCCGGTGACCGCCGAGGACGTGGTGTGGTCCTTCGAGACGCAGATCGAGCACAACCCCGACATCGCCGACTACTACTCGCACGTCACCAGCGCCGAGGTGAGCGGCGAGCGCCAGGTGACCTTCACCTTCGACGAGACCGGCAACCGCGAGCTGCCGCAGATCGTCGGCCAGCTGATGGTCCTCCCCAAGCACTGGTTCGAGGGCCGCGATCTCGACGCGGTCAGCCTCGACCCGCCGCTCGGCTCGGGCCCCTACCGCGTCAAGTCCGTCGACCCCGGCCGGTCGATCTCCTACGAGCGCGTGACCGACTATTGGGGCGAGGACCTCAACGTGAATGTCGGGCAGAACAATTTCGACGAGATCCGCTACGAGATCTATCTCGACGAGACGGTTCTCTTCGAGGCCTTCAAGGCCGACCAGTTCGACTTCCGCTGGGAGAACATCGCCCGCCGCTGGGCCAACGAGTACAATTTCCCGGCCGTCACCGCCGGCCGCGTCAAGCAGGAATGGGTCGAGAGCGAGGTCGATTTCGGCGAGATGCTCGGCTACATCTTCAACCTTAGGCGCGAGAAGTTCCAGGACGCCCGCGTCCGCCGCGCCCTCCTCCTCGCCTTCCCCTTCGAGACGCTGAACCGCGATCTCTTCTTCAACCAGTATTACCGCCCGGACAGCTATTTCGACGGCATCGAGCTCGAGGCCGAGGGGGTGCCGGAAGGACGCGAGCTCGCGCTCCTCGAGGAGATCCGCGACCTCGTTCCGCCCGAGGTCTTCACCACGGATTACACGAACCCGATCAACGGGACGCCGGAGGAGACCAGGGCCAATCTCCGCCTCGCGCTGCAGCTCCTCACCGAGGCCGGCTATCAGCTCCGCGGCAACCAGCTGGTCGATGCGCAAGGGCGTCAGCTGACGGTCGAGTTCCTCAACAACCAGCCGACCTTCGAGGCCAACGCGCTCCGCTACAGGGAGGAGCTCGCCAAGATCGGCATCGACTTCCAGATCCGCACCGTCGATACCGCGCAGTACATCTCGCGCATCCGCTCTTTCGACTACGACCTCGTCTATCAGCGCTTCCGCCAGAGCCTCTCGCCCGGCAACGAGCAATATTTCTTCTTCGGCTCCGAGTCGGTGAACGAGGAGGGCTCGCGCAACTACGCCGGCATCGCCAACCCGGCGGTCGATCATCTCATCGAGAAGATCGTCTTCGCCCCGGACCGCGACGAGCTGGTCGCGGCGACCCGCGCGCTCGACCGCGTCCTCTCCTGGAACTACTACATCGTTCCCGGCTGGACGCTCCGCGCCGACCGCATCGCCTATTGGGATCGGTTCGGTCACCCCGATCCGCTGCCGCGCTTCTCCTACGCCTTCCCGCTGGTCTGGTGGTACGATCAGGAGAAGGCGCAGCGCGTGGGTATCGCGCCGTGAGGCCGCGAGGCACGCCCGGTCGGGCCTGCCTCGATCGAACGCGAAGGCCGCGCCGCTCGCCGGGCGAGGGCGCGCGCCTCTCATCGGCCCGACTCCGATCGGTGGCCAAAGAAATTGCCTGACCGTCCGCTGCACCGGGCGCCGCCGCGCCGCGCCCCATGCCGAAAGAGGATGAGATCGCCAGCGCCGTGATCTTCAGAGTCGAAGGGGCATCGCCGCGGCCCGGCCGGGGGCAGGGGACCGCCCGGCGATGACCGCCTATATCGTCCGCCGCCTGCTGTTCATGATCCCGACGCTCATCGGGATCATGCTGGTCAATTTCGGGGTCGTGCAGTTCGCCCCGGGCGGCCCGGTCGAGCAGGCCATCGCCGAGCGCGAGGGCACGGCGGTCTCGGCCCGCGTGCGCATCTCCGGCGGGGGCGTGGAGGTCGTGCAGGGCCCGGGCGAAGGCGGCGGCGCGATGACCGGCGACGACACGCGCAGCCGCTACCGCGGCGCGCAGGGCCTCAGCCAGGCGCAATACGACCGGCTGGTCGAGCAGTACGGCTTCGACAAGCCGGCCCATGTCCGCTTCTTCCAGATGCTGGGGGACTACGCCCGCTTCGATTTCGGCGAGAGCATCCAGAACGGCCGCCCGGTCTTCGCGGTGATCTGGGACAAGATGGACGTCTCGATCTCGCTCGGCCTCTGGATGACGATCCTCGCCTACGCGATCGCCATCCCGCTCGGCATCCGCAAGGCGGTCAAGGACGGCACGCGCTTCGACACCGTGTCGAGCACGATCATCATCGTCGGCTATGCGATCCCCGGCTTCCTCTTCGCCATCCTGCTGATCATCCTTTTCGCCGGCGGCACCTTCTTCAACATCTTCCCGCTGCGCGGCCTCCTCTCCACCGGCTGGCAGCAATTCCCCTGGTACCGCCTGGTCCTCGATTATTTCTGGCACCTCACGCTGCCGATCATCGCCATGGCCGTCGGCGCCTTCGCGACCTCTTCGCTCCTCATCAAGAATTCGTTCCTCGACGAGATAAAGAAGCAGTACGTGACCACGGCGCGCGCGAAGGGCCTCAGCGAGCGGCGCATCCTCTACGGCCACGTCTTCCGCAACGCCATGCTCCTCGTCGTGGCGAGCTTCCCGGCGGCCTTCGTGAGCGCGTTCTTCACCGGCTCGCTCCTCATCGAGACGATCTTCTCGCTCGACGGGCTCGGCCTTCTCGGCTTCGAGTCGGTGCTCAACCGCGACTATCCGGTGATCTTCGCCACGCTCTGGGTCTTCTCGCTGGCGGGCCTCGTCCTCGCCCTCATCTCCGACCTCACCTATATGTGGATCGACCCGCGCATCGACTTCGAGGCCCGGCGCGTCTGATGGCGGTCATCGACACCGATCGCCCGGCGGAGGTCAGCGCCCCGGTCCCGGCGCCGGAGAGCCCCGCGCCGCGCCGCCGGCGGCGGTTCCTCGACTTCCTGCACACGCCGATCAACCAGCGCCGCTGGCAGAACTTCAAGGCCAACCGCCGGGGCTTCTGGTCGCTCTGGATCTTCCTCGCGCTCTTCGGCTTCTCGTGCGTGGCCGAGCTCTTCCTCAACGACCGGCCGATCCTCGTCTCCTACAAGGGCGAGCTCCTGTTCCCGATCTTCGTCGACTATCCCGAGTCGAAGTTCGGCGGCTTCCTCGCCACCACCGACTACCGCGACACGCTCAACCAGGACGAGATCAACGCCAATGGCTGGATGATCTGGCCGCTGATCAACCGCTATTCCTACGACACCTTCAACTTCCAGATCCCCGGCTTCACGCCCTCCCCGCCGTGGTGGACCCTGCCCAAGGAGATCCTCTGCGAGGACTATGTGCGCGGCGTGGAGGACCCCAACTGCACGGTCGGCAATTTCCATTGGTTGGGCAGCGACGACCAGGGAAGGGACGTGCTCTCGCGCCTCGTCTATGGCTTCCGCATCTCCGTCGCCTTCGGGCTGATCCTGACGATCCTCTCCTCGATCATCGGCGTGATCGCCGGCGCGGTGCAGGGCTATTTCGGCGGCTGGGTCGATCTCCTCTTCCAGCGCTTCCTCGAGATCTGGGGCTCGGTGCCGACTCTCTACGTGCTCCTCATCCTCGCCTCGGTGATCACGCCCACCTTCTGGATCCTGCTGCTGATCCTCCTTGTCTTCTCGTGGACCGCGCTCACCGGCGTGGTGCGCGCCGAGTTCCTGCGCGCGCGCAATTTCGAGTATGTCGGCGCCGCCCGCGCGCTCGGCGTTTCCAACGTCAAGCTGATGTTCCGCCATCTCCTGCCCAACGCGATGGTGGCGACCCTGACCTTCCTGCCCTTCATCCTCAACGCCTCGGTCACCACGCTGACCGCGCTCGACTTCCTCGGCTTCGGCCTCCCCGCCGGCTCGCCCTCGCTCGGCGAGCTGCTCGCGCAGGGCAAGAACAATATCCGCTCCCCCTGGCTCGGCATCACCGGCTTCTTCACCGTCGCGATCATGCTGAGCCTCCTGGTCTTCATCGGCGAGGGCGTCCGCGACGCCTTCGACCCGCGCAAGACCTTCGTCAAGAGCCGCTAGCCGATGCTGGCAAGAGATCGGAGGAGGGACTAGACTATTGGCTATGAACAAGATCGTGCAGAAGGAAGGCTATCCGGCCTCGAAACTCCCGAGCGAGCTTCGTCAGGACATCGATCCGAGCCATTCGGTGACCGTCGTCGTGACCGACGAGGATCGTCCCTCAAACGTCCAGTCGCTCGAGGAGATCATCGCGGCGCGGAAGGCGCCTTTCCGGACGGTCGAGGAGATCGACTCGGCCATAGAACGGGACAGGGACGCGTGGGATGCCTGAGGGCGCCCGTCCCCAAGTCTACCTGGACGCCAACATCTTCGTTTATCTCGTGGAAGGCGAACCGGCACTTGCCGCGGCCGTCGAGCCGCTGTTCGTTGCGCTGAAGCGTCATGGTGGCAGCGCCACGACAAGCGAGCTGACATTAGCGGAAGTGCTGGCTCCGACGGGCATGGGCAATGCGCGGCCCGCCCATATCAAGCGCCGCTACCTCGATTTGATCGTTTGGGGTCGGATCGTAAGCCTCAAGCCCGTGTCTCGCGATGTCCTCTACGAGACTGCCGACATCCGCACCGAGGCCAGGCTTCGCTTGCCGGATGCGATCCATTTGGTGACCGCGATCCACGCCAAATGCAGTCACTTCGTTTCGCGGGACCAGGGGTTCCGGCGGATGCCGGCTGGCATGATCAAGGTTGGCCTCGGCTCGCCGGAGATGGCATCGCTGCTGGCCGATCTGCCATGACCGCCGCTCCCCTCCTCTCCGTCCAGGACCTCGGCGTCAGCTTCCAGCTCGGCGACCGCGTCAACGAGGCGGCGAAGCACGTCACCTTCGACATCGCCAAGGGCGAGACCGTGGCGCTGGTCGGCGAGTCCGGCTCGGGCAAGTCGGTCACCGCCCTCTCGATCCTCCGCCTCCTCCCTTATCCGCCCGCCTTCCATCCGACCGGCCGCATCCTCTTCAACGGCCGCGATCTCCTCACCCTCCCGGACAAGGAGCTGCGCGAGCTTCGCGGCAACCGCATCAGCATGATCTTCCAGGAGCCGATGACCTCGCTCAATCCGCTCCACACGATCGGCCGGCAGATCGCGGAGATGCTGAAGGTCCACGGCGGCATGAAGGACGCCGACTCCCGCAGGCGCTCGATCGAGCTCCTCGAGCGGGTCGGCATCCACGACGCCGCCCATCGCCTCGACTCCTTCCCGCACCAGCTCTCCGGCGGGCAGCGCCAGCGCGTGATGATCGCGATGGCGCTCGCCAATTCGCCCGACCTCCTCATCGCCGACGAGCCGACCACGGCGGTCGACGTCACGGTCCAGGCGCAGATCCTCGAGCTCCTCGCCGACCTCAAGCGCGAGACCGGCATGGCGATGCTCTTCATCACCCACGACCTCGGCGTCGTGCGGAAGATCGCCGACCGCGTGCATGTCATGACGAAGGCCGAGATCGTCGAGAGCGGGCTGCCGCGCGACATCTTCCGGAGCCCCCAGCACCCCTACACCAGGCACCTCCTGGCAGCCGAGCCGAAGGGCAATCCGCCGCCGCCCAAGCCCGACGCGCCGGTCGTGGTCAAGGCCGAGCAGCTGAAGATCTGGTTCCCGATCAAGCGCGGCGTCTTCCGCCACACGGTCGGCCACATCAAGGCGGTCGACGGCGTCGACGTCACCATCCGCGAGGGCCAGACCCTCGGCGTGGTCGGCGAGTCGGGCTCGGGCAAGACCACGCTCGGCCTCGCTATCCTCCGCCTGATCTCGTCCGAGGGGCGCATCGTCGTCCTCGGCAACGACCTCCAGGGCAAGTCCTTCCGCGAGACGCGGCCCTTCCGCCGCAACATGCAGATCGTCTTCCAGGACCCCTACGGCTCGCTCAGCCCGCGAATGTCGGTGTCCGACATCGTCGCCGAAGGGCTGCAGGTCCACGAGCCGAAGCTGACCCTGGAAGAGCGCGACGCCCGCGCGGCGAAGGCGCTGGCCGAGGTCGGCATCGACCCCGCGCTCCGCCACCGCTACCCGCACGAATTCTCGGGCGGCCAGCGCCAGCGCATCGCCGTCGCCCGCGCCATGGTGCTGGAGCCGCGCTTCGTCGTCCTCGACGAGCCGACCTCGGCGCTCGACATGTCGGTCCAGGCGCAGGTCGTCGACCTCTTCGCCGAGCTCCAGCGCCGCCACAGCCTCGCCTATCTCTTCATCAGCCACGACCTCAAGGTCGTCCGCGCGCTCGCCAACGACATCATCGTCCTTCGCCACGGCAAGGTGGTGGAGCAGGGGCCGGCGGCGCAGGTCTTCGCCAATCCGCAGGCCGACTACACCAAGGCCCTCCTCGCCGCCGCCCTCCGCATGGAGGCCGTCGCCGACGAGGAGATCGCCAACGCGTGACGGAACGCCGACGAAACGAGCGAAAGCTAGAAGGCGCTTAACCTCCCCGCAAGGGGGAGGGTTAAGCGAGGAGGGAGCGCCTCAACCCACTCAGGCTAGAGCGGGAGCTTGCGGAATTCCGCGATCACGAGGTCGCCGAGCTTCTGCACGGCGAGGGCGCCGTCGAGCGTGCGCTGGATCACCACGTTGCGGCGGTCCTTTTCGTCACGCCGCCGTGTCAGAAGTCCTTTCTGCCCCATCGCGTCGAGCGCGCGGGTGATCACCGGCTTGGTGACGCCGAGCTTGGCGGCGAGCCCGCGCACGGTGTGCGGAGGCGGGTCGAGATAGACCGTGAGAAGCACCGCCGACTGGCGAAGGGAAAGGTCGCCTTCGCCTTCTCTGACGAGGTGAAGGGTCACCTCCCGCCATAATTGCAGGGCCTGACTTGCCCTGAGGTCCCGCGGCATCTGCCCGGCCAAGGTCGTTTCGGTTCCGTTTTCTTAGCGGCTACGGTCCCGGCCCGGCAATGACGAGGTGAAGAGAAGGTTAAGAAGCGGTTCGCAAGTCGTCGTGTCGAAGGGCGCTGCGGCGCACTTCGTAGAGCTGGTTCTTGCCCAGCATCCAGCAGCGAATCCGGCCG
>JADYYB010000251.1 GCA_020853895.1 Bauldia sp. | reverse complement strand
GACCGCGATCAAGCTCCGCCCCGACATCGCCTTCGCCGGCGAGAAGCAGCCGACCCCTGACGAGCTGATCGCCCTCCACGAGCGCTCGCATCGCGACTGCTACATCTCGAATTCCCTCACCAGCACCGTCACCGTCGAGACGCCGGACGGCGTCCCGCTCACGAACGAAAAGGCCAACGCCTGATGCGCTACCTCCCCCTCACGACCACCGACCGCGAGGCGATGCTTGCGGCCATCGGCGTCGGCTCGGCCGGCGAGCTCTTCGCCGACATCCCGCACGCCGCCCGTATCGACGGGCTCCTCGACCTTCCCAAGGCGAAGGGCGAGCTCGAGGTCGAGCGCATCATGTCCGGCATGGCCGGCCGCAACGTTGCCGCCGGCTCGGCGCCCTTCTTCGTCGGCGCCGGCGCCTATCGCCACCACGTGCCGGCCACCGTCGACCACCTCATCCAGCGCTCGGAGTTCCTGACCTCCTACACGCCCTACCAGCCGGAGATTTCCCAGGGCACGCTGCAGGTCCTCTTCGAGTTCCAGAGCCAGGTCGCCGAGCTGACCGGCATGGAGGTCGCCAATGCCGGCATGTATGACGGCTCGACCTCCGCCGCCGAGGCCGTGCTGATGGCCCGCCGCCTGACGCGCCGCGAGAAGGCGGTGGTCTCCGGCGGCGTCCACCCGCAATACCGCGAGG
The DNA here is from genome assembly GCA_020853895.1 of Bauldia sp. Classification (GTDB taxonomy): domain Bacteria; phylum Pseudomonadota; class Alphaproteobacteria; order Rhizobiales; family Kaistiaceae; genus JADYYB01. The sequence goes on along the minus strand of JADYYB010000251.1, from coordinate 2,801 downwards.
TCATCGAGACCTTCGCCGGCATGTCCGGCGGCCACATCGACGCGATGGCCGCAGACCCGTCGGGCGCCGAGGACATCATCGCGAAGATCGGCGAGGACACCGCCTGCGTGGTGGTCCAGTCGCCGTCCTTCTACGGCCAGCTGCCGGACCTGCAGGCGATCGCCGACGCCGCGCACGCCAAGGGCGCGCTGCTCGTCGTGGTGGTCACCGAGATCGTCTCCCTCGGTATCCTCGGCGCACCCGGCGATCTCGGCGCCGACATCGTCGCGGCCGAAGGCCAGTCGCTCGGCAACCCGGTAAATTTCGGCGGCCCCTATGTCGGCCTCTTCGCGACCCGCCAGAAATTCATCCGCCAGCTCCCCGGCCGCCTCTGCGGCGAGACGGTGGACGCCGACGGCCGTAGAGGCTTCGTGCTGACCCTCTCGACCCGCGAGCAGCACATCAGGCGCGAGAAGGCGACCTCGAACATCTGCACCTCGTCCGGCCTCTGCGCGACCGCCTTCTCCATCCATCTCAGCCTCCTCGGCGGCGAGGGCCTCCGGAAGCTCGCGCGGATCAACCACGCCAACGCCGTGAAGCTCGCTGACTCACTGTCTCAGCTTCGCGGCGTAAGCGTCCTCAACGACTCGTTCTTCAACGAGTTCACGATCCGCGTCCCCGGTAACGCCGCCGAGGTGATCGAGAAGCTTGCCGCCCGCAGCGTCCTCGGCGGCCTGCCCGCCTCGCGCCTCGAGCCCGACCGACCCGAGCTCGCCGACCTCATCGTCGTCGCCTCGACCGAGATCAACACCGACGAGGACCGCGCCTCCTTCGTCGCCGCCCTCAGGGAGGTGCTGTGATGAGCCCGGTCGTAACGTCGGCCCTTCGCTTCGCCTCTCCCCGGCGGGGAGAGGCCGCGATCACCGGCTCGCCGCAGGCGAGGCGGGATGCGGGTGAGGGGGCTCCGGCCATCCGGTGCTCGCTCCCTGAAGGGCGCCTCACTCGTCCATATGGTGCCCCCTCACCCCAACCCTCTCCCCGCCGGGGAGAGGGGGAAGTGGCGGTGGCTTCGCGTATCGAAACGGAGTCGGTCTCATGCTGAACAAGGAAGGCCGCGGGGCCACCACACCGGCTGCCAACGACGCCGCCGGCGACACGCACACCTTCACCGGCAATCGCGGGCTGCGCGTCGAGGAAGGGCTGATCTTCGAGATCGGGCGCACCGACGTCAGCGGCGTCGACGTCGACGAGCCGGCCCCGTTCCGCCTTCGCCTCGGCGGCCAGGAGCGGCAGACCGCGCCCGAGCTGCCCGGCCTCTCCGAGCCCGAGGCGCTGCGCCACTACGTGCGCCTCTCGCGCAACAACTACGCGATCGACTCCGGCCTCTATCCGCTCGGCTCGTGCACGATGAAGCACAACCCGCGCCTCAACGAGGCGATGGCGCGGCTCGCCGGCTTCGCCGACGTGCACCCGCTGCAGCCGCTCTCCACCGTCCCCGGCGCGGTCGATCTCCTCGCCGAGCTCGCGCACTGGCTCCTCGAGATGACCGGCATGGCGACCGTGGCGCTCAGCCCCAAGGCCGGCGCCCACGGCGAGCTGTGCGGCATGATGGCGATCAAGGCCGCCATCGCCGAGCGCGGGGAGGGAGACAAGCGCAAGAAAGTGCTGGTCCCGCACTCCGCCCACGGCACGAATCCCGCGACCGCCGCGCTCCTCGGCTTCGAGGTGGTCGACGTCCCGGCGCGGCCGGACGGCACCGTCGATCCGGCCTCGGTCGAGGCGCTTCTCTCCGACGAGATCGCCGCGATCATGCTCACCAACCCCAACACCTGCGGGCTGTTCGAGCGCGACATCCTCGCCATCGCCGACGCGGTGCACAAGGCCGGCGCCTACTTCTACTGCGACGGGGCCAACTTCAACGCCATCGTCGGCAAGGCCAAGCCGGGCGATCTCGGCGTCGACGCCATGCACATCAACCTCCACAAGACCTTCTCCACGCCCCATGGCGGCGGCGGCCCGGGCGCGGGCCCGGTGGTCTTCTCCGAGGCGCTCGCCCCTTACGCGCCGCTCCCGCTCATCGTCATGGGCAAGGACGGCGCCAAGCTCGTCGAGCGGGCGGAGGATCTCCCGACGGGGTCGAAGCCGTTCGGCCGCCTCACCGCCTTCCACGGCCAGATGGGCATGTTCACCCGCGCGATGGCCTACATGCTCTCGCACGGCTCCGACGGCCTCCGTCAGGCCTCCGAGGACGCGGTGCTCAACGCCAACTATGTCCGCGCCGGCCTCCGTGACGTGTTCTCGCAGCCTTTCGGCGACCGCATCTGCATGCACGAGGTGCTGTTCGACGATCATTTCCTGGAGGGGACGGGCGTCACCACGCTCGACTTCGCCAAGGCGATGATCGACGAGGGCTACCACCCGATGACGGTCTATTTCCCGCTCGTCGTGCACGGCGCGATGCTGATCGAGCCGACCGAGTCCGAGTCCAAGGCCTCGCTCGACCTCTTCGTCGCCACCATGCGCGACCTCGCCTTCCGCGCCCGCGACGGGAAAGGCGAGGCGTTCAAGTCCTCGCCGCGCTTCTCGCCCCGCCGCCGCCTCGACGAGACCCGCGCCGCGCGCCAGCCGAAGCTCCGCTGGGAGAAGCCGGAGCCGTTCAAGGAAGCCGCGGAGTAGTTCCACCCTCCCCTCGCGGGGCAGGGCTATCGCATATGGCGGCGGGCGCATTTCCCCTCCCCCCTTGTGGGGGAGGCCGGGAGGGGGCCTCGCGGCAAGCGAGGCACTGAAATCCCACGGTCGTCACAAGCATCAGCGTGGGATTC
>JADYYB010000250.1 GCA_020853895.1 Bauldia sp. | reverse complement strand
TGGACTCCGACACCCTGCAGCCGATCTGGACCTTCAATGTCGGCGGCGAGATCACCGCTCCGTTCTCGACCTGGTCGGTGGACGGCAAGCAGTATATCGGCGTGGTCACCGGCGGCGACGGCAACGGCCTCTGGCAGCGCGGCGCCACCGCCGTGGTGTTCGGCCTCCGCGACTAGTCGCCCGGACCCGATCGAATGATGAGAGGGGGAGCTTCGGCTCCCCCTTTTCGTTGCGCCACGGCCGAGGGCGGCGTCGGCGGGCGCCCACGCTTTTACCCTTTTCGGGGGAAGCTTCCCCGGCCCCCGATCGGGCATACCGTGCAGGCAACCCACTCCTGGGTGGCACCAAAGCAAACTTTCGGTCCCCGCCGCCGGGCGGATTCTCTCTCCGGCTGTTCTGGGCCGAGGGTGCGGGGGCGGACCGTACAAAGGCTGCGTCCCCGCGCCCCCCTTTGACTGCGTAAGAATACGCAGTCGGCAAATCGCTCCCGTCGTGAGAATCAAGGAAAACCGTGGCGTTGCCGGACGGGCTTCCGCGCGCAATCGACCGCAATTGTCCGGGCGGGGCGAGCCGATACCACTACGAAGATGGATTTCGACGGCGCCCGCGACCAGCTGAACGACATCGTTCAGGACGTCTATCTTGCGTCCACCAATCCCGGCATCTGGCCGCAGGTGCTGGCCTCGATCTGCGCCGCGCTCGAGGCCGACGCGGCGTTGATCTCCCACCAGGAGCGTCCCGAGGCGGGCATCCGCGTCAGCGCCACGCACAATCTCCCGACTGCCCATTCCGGACCGGTGGCCCGGCGATACTACGAGGAGGCCCGGCTCGGCATCGGCGGGGACGGGCCGGGAACGGCGGAGCGCCAGCGCGCCGGGGCGATGCGCTTTGCGATCGTCACCAGGCGCGAGGGTCACCACGAGTGGCTGCACGTCTTCGGCGCCTCGGCGGCGGACCTGCAGATGTTCCATTTCGGGGTCCGGCGCCGCATGCCGCTGGCGCGGCAGGGCGGCATCCCGGTCGCCGAGTTCGGCAAGCATGTCGTGCTGGCGGCGGCCGCCGCGTGGCGGCTCGCCACCTCCGAGGCGCGGCAGAAAGCCTGGGAGAACGCGCTCCAGGCGATGAGCATCGGGGTCCTCATCCTCAACACGCAGGGCGAGATCCTCGAGGCCAACGCGGCGGCGCGCCGGCTCCTCGACGACAGGCGCTACATCGAAAGCCGCAACGGCCGGCTGGTGCCGGCCAACCCGCGCAAGGCGCGCGAGTTCGCCGCCCTCCTCGCCCAGCTCTTCGCCCGCGAGAGCACTGGCCGGGCGGCGCTCGTCACCGCCGACCGGGAGAACGCGTCGGAGAACATGTTCCTCGCCCTCGTGCGCATGGACGGCCACGACCGTGGAGCCGGCGAAGGCGCCGACACGCCGGCGGTGGCGGTCTATGCGAGCGAGCTCGACCGCAATTTCACCGGGCTCGAAGACCCTCTCCGCCAGGCCTTCGGGCTGACCCGCATGGAGGCGCTGACCGCCGTCGCGGTGATGCAGGGCGGGAGCCTGGGCGAGGTCGCGAGCAAGCTCGGCGTCGGCCTGGAGACGACGAAGGCCCATATGCGCAGCGTTTTCGCCAAGACCGGGACTCACCGGCGCTCGCAGCTGGTCAATCGCATGCTCGGTCCGGCGGTGTACTTACTCGCGTAGCAAAACCGTACAATCCAGGCGTATAAGTCCTTCAATGGGCGAGAAGAGTTCGCCGGGGCCGTGGTATGCTCTGAGGAAGGACGCGGGGTTTCAGGGTTAATGATCGGCGCATTCGATCTCGTCAGCGTCGGGAAGTCGGACGGCCAGGCAATCGAAGCGGATTCGCGGCGGGAGCTCATACGCCGCTACGGCATCGCCGTCCTCATATTCGGGATCACGCTGGCCATCCGCCTCCTGCTGACGCCGGTGGTGGGCGCGCGCCCGATCCTGGTGATGTTCGTGTCCGCGGTCCTCTTCATCGCGATGGTCGTCGGCCTCGGTCCGGCGATCCTCGCCGCCGGACTGGTGCTCGTCTACGACGCCGTCCTCAAGATCCAGACCGACACCTTCCTCCAGGCCGACATCGTCAACGCCCTCGCCTTCTTCGTCTTCGTGCTCGAGGTGTTCTGGATCAACGACCGGCTCGGACGCCTGCAGACCGCCGCGACCGAAGCGGCCGAGAGCGCCCAGCGATGGGAGAAATATTTCGAGTCGTTCCTCAACTCGGTCCCCGACCCGGCGGTGATCGTGGACCGCAACGGCTCGATCCAGGCGGCGAGCCTCTCGGCCGCCAATCTCTTCGGCTTTCCGGCCAAGAAGCTGATCGGCACCAATGTCGGGCTCCTGCTCGGCGAGGAGGGCGCGGGCGCCGAGGACGAGGGCAGCGCCGCCGTCCCCGCCTGGCTCGACCCCGGCCAGACGACGGCGGTGCGGGTGCGCCCGCAATCGGCGGCGCCGTTCACCGCGCAGATCAAGGTCGCCGACGTGTGGATCGGCAACGAGCTGCTCTCGGCGATCTATCTCCGCGGGACCAGCCTGCCGGCGGAGGCGCCGGCGAGCCGGGGCGCGCATCTCCGCGTCGTGGCGAACGGCACGGCGCCGGCCGACCCGTCCAGGATCCTCGCCCGGATGTCGCTGATCTCGACCCGCGAGAGCCAGGTGCTGTCGGGCCTGGTGGACGGCAAGTCGAACAAGTCGATCGGCCTCGCGCTCGGCATCAGCCCGCGCACGGTCGAGCGTCACCGCGCCAATCTGATGAAGAAGATGGCCGCATCGAGTCTCTCCGAGCTGGTGCGGATGACGGTCGAGGCCCGCCGGCTGCGCGGCGTCTCCGAGACGCACGTCGAGCCGGGCTAGCAGCCGCCGCTCACGCGCCGGACGGGTTTGCCCACAGACGTCGAAAAAGCTTCTCGCGCCTCCCTTCCGGGGCTTCTCCCGGCAGAGCTTTAGGTGTTTCCTCAGCGCGCGTGCGGGGGAGACGGCGATGCTCGGAGCGGCGTGCAGATGGTTCATCCTGGCGCTCGCGATCGCCCTGCCGGGGGCGATGACCCTCCAGGCCCAGCCGGCCGACCCCCTCGCCATCCTCGAGGGAAGGACGATCCGCTTCATCATCGGCGGCACGCCCGCGGGAACGACCGACAGCTACGCGCGGCCCTTCTTCGACGGGCTGAAGGCCCTCCTCCCCCGCAGCACGGTGGTGGCGCAGAACATCCAGGGCGGGGCCGGCGTTCTCGGGCTCGTCGAAGCGGCCACCGCGAGCCCGGGCGTCATCACCATGGTGGTGATCCAGAGCTCGGTGGTCGGCGGGCAGGTGATCGGCTCGGACTCCAGCGCCGTCGACATCAGGCCGTTCCACGCGATCGGCTCGTTCACCCATGACCAGCGGGTGATGACGGTGCGCGCCGGGCTGGGCCTTCCGGACTTCGCCGCCCTCGCCGCCTATGGCGAGACGCTGATGACCCCGGTCGTGCTCGAGAACAGCGCCACGCATGTCGAGGCGCTCCTCCTCTCCGCGTTCTTCCCGCTCAGGCTCGAGATCATCGTCGGGGTGGACGACGACCTCCGGCAGAGCCTGGTGCTGGCCGGGGACTCGGACCTCCATTCCAATTCGTGGCGCAACCTCGCCAACCTCATCGAGGGCAAGGTGGTGGTGCCGGTCCTGCGCTGGGCCAAGGACGGCTATCCGCCGGAGCTCGACTCCATCCCGACCTTCGCCGACCTCGTGCCGTCGACGGTGCCCGCGGCGGTGGCCGAGGTCGAGGACAGCATCAACCGGCTCGGCCGGTTCGTGCTCGCAGCGCCCGCGACCGACCCCGCAATCGTCGACGCGCTGCGCGTCGCCTTCGACCGGGTCATGACCAGTCCCGCGCTCATTTCGGCCTACGACCAGGCGGACCTCGTGCTGGTGCCGACGGGCGGGGAGGAGATGCAGCGGCGGCTCGACCAGCTGCTCAAGGACGAGGCGGCGATCGCCGCCTTCCGCGCCGCGGTCGAATGCGGGCGGGCGCGCGCGACGGGGGCGGAGATCAGCTGCCTCCCGTAGACCGACCGCTTGGAGCGCAAAGGATTGGATAACCTCCCCCTCGAGGGGAGGTCGAAGGTACGACTCTCCGGTTCAACCGGAGGGGAGCAGCTTCAGGAGGGGGGGGGACGACGGTCCCGACCCACGCAGTGCAAAGTTGAAAAGTCGGTGCCCCCCTCCCGAAACCGCTCCCGCGGTTTCGACCTCCCCTCGAGGGGGAGGTTAGAAATCCCGAGTCGCCCCCGCCTTCCTTAAACGGTGGCGGGGAGGATCTCGTCGGTGACGACCTTGAAGCCGGCGAGGCGGCTCACCCCGAAGCTCGTGGAGATCGCGACGTCGGTCGCGTCGCGGCCGCGGCCCATGAGGATGCGGCCGACGCGCGGGACGTTGTGGCGGGCGTCGAAGGTATACCAGCGGCCGCCGAGATAGGCCTCGAACCAGGCGCTGAAATCCATCGGCGCGGGATCGGCGGGCACGCCGATGTCGCCGAGATAGCCGGTGCAGTAGCGCGCCGGGATGTTCATACAGCGGCACAGCGCGACGGCGAGATGGGCGAAGTCCCGGCAGACCCCGGTGCGGTCGGTGAAGGCGCCGAAGGCGGTGCGCGTCGGGTCGGCGCTGGCATAGCCGAAGGCGATCCGGTCGTGCACGAAATCGCAGATCGCCTTGACCCGTGCCCAGCCGGGCGGGGTCTCTCCGAAGAGCGACCAGGCGGTCTCGACCAGGCGATCGGTCTCGCAGTAGCGGCTGCCGAGGAGGAAGACGAGGGCGTCCTCGGGCAGTTCCTCGATCGGGGTCTGCGGCGCGTCCGGCTCGACCGCGTCGGGCAGGCCGGTGTCGCCGATGGCGAAGTCGTTGAAGATGCGGAGAAGGCCGGGCGGCGCGGTCAGCCGCGTGCAGACATTGCCGAACCCGTCGAGATAGTTGGTCGAGGCGACCGGCGGGTCGAAGCCGATGACGTGCGGGGTCGAGAGATCGGCGAAGCGCGAGGGGTGGACGCTGAGCGCGAGCAGCATCGGCGTCGGCTGCGAGCACTCGAAGCTGATGTCGTAGCCGGCCCTTATCTGCATCGGCGGCTCTGGCACGCGGCGGTCACGAGCTGGCCTCGGCGCGGCGGTCGCGCGTGACCTTGACGCTCACGGTCATGCCGAGACTCTCCTCGCCGGTGCCGGCATAGGTCCCGGCGAGCGGCACCGCCTGGCTGGGATCGGCGACCACGGCGACGCGGATGAGGCCGGCATTGCCGACGATGCCGTTGGTCGGGTCGACGTCGACCCAGCCCGCGCCGGGCAGGAGGACCTGGACCCAGGCATGGGTGGCGCCGCCGCCCCGCACGTCGAGCCGGTCGCGCGCGGGCACGTAGAGATAGCCGGAGACGAAGCGGGCGGGCAGGCCGAGCGAGCGCAGGAGGTCGATGGCGAGGACCGCGAAGTCGCGGCAGGTGCCGCTGCGGATGGCGATGGTCTCGGCCGGCGCCTGGATGCCCTTCGCGGCGCGCCGGACATAGGAGAAGTCGCGCGGGATCGCCTCGGCGATGAGCCGGACGATGTCCGGCGCGGCGGGCAGAAACGGCCCGAGGAGATCGCGGGCGTAGCGGGCGACGGCCACCCGGTCGTCGTAGGGGCGGTCGAGATAGGCCGGGTGGTCCCGGTCGGCGGCAGCAGGCAGTGGGTCGCCGGCGAACGGGCGCTCGAGGCCGGCTGGCGACTGGCGGATGCTCACCGAATAGTCGAAGCGGAGCGCGCCGGCCGGCTGGTCGAAGCGGGCGAGGCCGAGATGGTTGTCGAAATCGTCGCGCGTCCAGTGCAGCGGCTGGGGCGCCGGGTCGATGGTCAGGGTCTCGGCGAGGACCTCCTGGTCGAGGCTGTCCTGCGGCCGGAGCATGAAGCGATGCTCCCCGAAGAAGACCGGGCGCCGGTAGCGATAGGTCGTGGTGTGATGAACCGTGTAGATAGGTCTCAGCCCTTTCCTGACCAGCGAAACGTCTCCGTGCCCGAGGTTGCTACCTGGAAACCTAGGATATCGGAGCGGTCGCCAGCAACGCGTCAAGGTCGCGGCATGTTCCATGCAAGTTTTGGCCCGGCGTCCAAGCGGGCTGCGGCGGGCGGCCAACCGCGGGGCGAGAAAAGCTGTGACCACTCGCCTTCCGCGCATCTTTGCGGCGGCGAAGAGCGTGCTAGAGTAGTTACGGCCGGTCGCGGCAAATCACGGGCCGCGATGTTGGGGAGCTCGATATCGATGAGTGGCCGTGCGCTGAAACGAGTGGCGTTGGCGATTGCGATCGCAGGCGGTGCGACGACGTTCGCCCATGCCGCGGTCGACTGTAGCGGACCGTGGCGGTCGGCGGCGGAGCTCCGGCTCCTCTCGCCGACGCGGGCGAGCGAGGAATTCCAGCGCGCCCTGCCCTGCGCCGAACAGGGCGTGGACGAGGCGCAGACCGTGCTCGGGCGCATGTATGACAGCGGGCGCGGCGTCCAGCAGGACTACGCCGAGGCGCTGCGCTGGTATCGCCTCGCCGCCGAGAAGCGCAACCCGAGCGCGCAGAACAATCTCGGCGTCATGTACCAGTACGGGCGCGGCGTGACGCCCGACGATCTCGCCGCCGTCAACTGGTACCGCCTCTCGGCCGAGCAGGGCCACCCGATCGCGCAGAGCAATCTCGGCTCGATGTATCTCGAAGGGCGCGGGGTCAAGCAGGACTTCGCCGAGGGCTTCCGCTGGTACATGCGGGCCGCCGAGCAGGGGCATGCGGTCGCCCAGCGCGTGGTGGCGACGATGTACGAGAAGGGCCAGGGCGTACCGCACGACCTGGTGCAGGCCGCCCTCTGGTACCGGAAGGCCGCCGACCGCGGCGACGCCCAGGCCCAGCAGGCGCTGAACCGGCTCGTCGCCATCGGTTGAGCGGGGCGGGCAGCCGGCCCGGGCGGCTCCAAAGGGCACAAACCCTACAGTCTTGGTATAGCGGCCAGAAGGGCTCCGCTGGCTGTTTGCTTGACACCCGGGGGGGGTGGGTGCTTGCATGACCGCGGCATCCTACGAGTGTTCCGGCGGCCGGACTTTGTCGTCCCCGCCGGGTTTCATGCGCGAGAGCGAGATGCTCTGACGCCCGGTCGTATTGGCCGTTGCAGGCCGCGCAGCAACTTTCTTGAGTTCCACTCTCGCAACAACCGGGTGTCTCGGTCGGTCTCTTCGCGGCCGCAGTAGAGGCCTCAAAGAAATTTCAACGCCGCCCCGTAGCGTATCGAGGTTACTTGTCCTATCGTGATGCCGCTAATGGCTTTTTCCTACGCGGCTCGATTGTCGTAACCAGGGCGACCCGCGAGTTTTAGTAATGACCTCAAGCAGGCGAATGGTGGCTGGCCGATCAAAAGAGCCGGGGCCAGAAGCACATCCGGGGGCCAATGCACGGTGAGCAAATCCCGGGGAAAGAGCTTTTTGGAGCGAACATTTGTGCATGGGAGGAAATTCTGCATGAAGATTCGGTACGGAGTCCTGATGCTGACGGCGGCTGCGAGCGCGCTCGCATTCGCGCCCTCGGCAAGCGCCCAGGCGCCTGAGGGAGTGCCGTCAGTAACGCCTGATCGTCTCCGCAATGCCGACGCCGAGCCTGAGAACTGGCTGATGGCGTACGGCAACTGGAGCAACTGGCATTACTCCGGGCTCGATCAGATCACCCCGGACAACGTCGCAGGTCTGCGCGTCGTCTACATGGCCTCGATCGGCGGCTGCGCGCGGCCCCAATCCGGCGGTGTCGGCACACGGTGCAACGAAGTCGCCCAGCCACTCGTCGACCACGGCATCATCTACCTGAACGACAACCAGGGCCGGGTGATGGCGTTCGACGCGACCAGCGGCGACCGCGCCTATCCGCTGTGGCGGTTCGACCCGCAGGTTCCGGTGACCAGCACCGACCGCGGCATCGCGCTCTACGGTGATTGGGTCATCCAGTCCACGGGCGGGCCCGAGAGTGGTGGCGGCGACAACAACGCGCGCATCATCGCGATCGACCGGCAGTCCGGCGAGTCGGTTTGGGAAGTGACCGCGCAGGAAGTGGTCGGCCCGGGCAACCCGAACAATGCCGACGAGATCGCCAGCCACAATTTCCCCGGCAACGAGGCGGTCATCGAGACGGCCGAGGGCAAGCAGCTGATCATCGTCGGCACGACCGGCAATGGCATCGGCTATGTCGGCGCGTACGACGCCAACAACGGCGACCTGGTCTGGCGCACCTACACCATCCCGCAGCCGGGCGAGCCGAATTTCGGCACCTGGCCGGGCGAGACCTGGCGCACCGGCGCGGCCCATCCTTGGGGTGCCCCGGCGTCCTACGATCCGGAGACCAACCTGGTCTTCAAGGGAACCGGCGAACCCTCGCCGGTGTACGATCCGGAGTACCGGCCGGGCGATAACCTCTACTCGGTCGCCACGCTGGCGCTCGACGCCGAGACCGGCGCCATCCGGTGGTACTTCCAGGAGGTCCCGAACGATCAGTGGGACTACGACTCCACCTCGTCCCGCATGCTGATTCCGGTTACCCAGAACGGCACGACGACGAACGTCGTCGCCAACTGGGCGCGTAACGGCTTCTTCTACGAGCTGAACGCGGCCGACGGCACCTTCATCAACGCCGTCGCCCAGGTCGACAATATCAACTGGACGGCAGGCATCGATCCGAAGACCGGCAAGCCGGTCGAATACAACCCCGAGCCCGGCATCCTCCAGAACTACGGCGTTGCCGGACCTCGGCGCGGACGGTCGGAGGCTGATGCTCCGGCGGTGTGCGCCACCTGGGGCGGCGGCACGACCGGCATCTGGCCCGGCTCGTACGACCCGACCACGGGGATCACCTACAACACCCGTACCACCGGGTGCACCTACCAGACGATCACCCGGACCACCGACGAAGCCTTCAACCCGATGGCCCGCGAGGGTCTGGGCTCGGTGGTGCGTCAGGTCCAGGTGGACACCAAGTTCGCCCTCATCGCCATCGACACGAACGCTGGCGTGGTGGCGAACACGTTCATCCGCGATCAGGAGATCCCGAGCGACCGTCAGGCCGAAATCGGGGCTCTCGCGACCGCGGGCGGCCTGGTGTTCACCGCCGGTGACGACGGGCGCGTGTCGGCGCATGACTCCGCCACGCTCGAGGAGCTCTGGCACTTCAGCGTCGGCACCGGCATGAAGGGCGGCATCATGAGCTTCGGCGTCAACGGCAACCAGTACATCGCCAAGATCGTCGGCGGCGACAACCCGGGATCGAGCGGCATCCGGAGCCTCATCCAGCCATCGGCGATGCTGGTGGTCTGGGGCCTCTAGGACAGCTCGTTCTTCATCGGATAGTCTGCAGGGGGAGTTTCGGCTCCCCCTGTTTTTTTGGAGTGGTGATGCGCCGCCTGGTTCCTGCCCTGGCCTTCCTCCTGCTGGCGTCGGCCGGCGCAAGCGCCCAGTCGACCGAACGGATCTTCAATCTCGAGCTCGGCACGCCGGTGGCGGATCTGCCGACCGATCAATGGGTCTATCCGTTCTGTGGCACCAACGGCGGCCCGCGCTCGCTGGAGCTGACGAGCTTCGCCGATTTTGCGCGCTGCCGGGCCGAGCCGGCGAACGGCCTTCACGAAGTCTGGTTCATCTACGACGACGAGTGGGAGTACATCGCCCGGGCCTATCGCGACCCGGTGGAGATCGGCCGCTTTTCGGCCAATATCTTCTACGAGCAGCCGATCATCACGTCGCTGCTGATCGACGATGCCGGCCTGGTGCAGGGCTACCGGATGACCACCGACCCCCGCGCGCCCACCGAGATCCGCGAGCTGGCGTACAACCTCCACAACATCCTCAAGAGCCAGTTCAGCGGCGCCGAGTGGCGCTGCGAGGACCTGCCGAGGGTGACGGGGGAGGAGCCCGTCGAGGGCGTGTTCTTCAAGCAGGATTGCGTGATGGTGACCGGCGACCGGTTCATCCGCCTGGAAGGCCGCCTCCTGCAGCGGCCGGGACAGTTCCGGTTCGCGGAAATCACTGCCGGCGAATTCGAGTCCACGGCCCGCCTCGAGGTCTACAACCTCGATGCGGTCAAGGATGCACCGTGTTGTCAGGCATTCGCGCAGCCGTGAGAACGGTGTCCGTCAATTGGACGCCCTGAAGGATGGCTGCGAGCAGCCATCCATTGGTCAGGTCGGCCTGGCTCAGATTGGCGCCCGAAAGATCGGCCGATTCGAAATTCGCGCCGCGCAGCACCGCCCCGCTCAGATTGACATCGTGCATGTCTGAATCCGCGAAATAGGCCGTCTCTGCCGAGACGCCGCTGAGATCGGCCCGAAACAAGGTGCTTTCGCGGAGATCGGCGCCGTTGAGCGTGGCGCCGGCGAGCTTGGCGTCGGGGAGCCGGGCGCCTCCGAGATCGGCGCGGGTCAGCGTGGCCCCTTCGAGGGTGGCCCGCGTCAGATTGGCATTGCCCATCCGCGCGTCCCGGAGTTGCGCGCCGTCGAGATTGGCGCCCGACACGTTGGCCGTGAAGAAGAGCGCTTCGGTGAGGTCGGCGCCGCTGAAATCGGCGCGCGTAAGGACGGCCCGGTTGAAGTTGGCGAGGGGGGCCTTGGCACCGGACAGGTTGGCGCCGCTGAGATTGGAGGCGTGGAAGGAAGCCTCGGTGAGGTCGGCGTTGGAAAGGTCCGCGCCAGCAAGATTCCGCCGCTTGAGGCTCACACCGGCGAGGTTGCAGCCCGAGCAGTCGAGTGTCTCGCCGGCGATGAACGCCGCCTCGCGGGCCCCTATCTCCTGGGCCGGTGCCTGGCCAACCGAGACCGAGGCAATTGCCGCGGCAACAAGGAGCATCCCGAGCTTCATGCGATGTCTCCGACTGACGAGAGGGGAGCGCGCGTGAGACCGCTGCCAACTCGGGACCAGCCCGATGGGCACGGCGACCGGCAGGTGCGGGAGCGTCCGCCTCTCGGCTGCGAGAGGGGCCGGCGGCGGAACGCCCCCACGGCCGGCCCGTCTACCGTCAAAACGCTCGGCAGGCCGGCGCGTCGGCGTTGCCACCGAAGAAGAGAGCGCAATTCTCGCGCGTGATCCGAGTCTTGCCGACTACGTTCTCGACCAGGAAGGTTGCGAGAGTCTGGACCTGCTCGGCCGTGAAGTCAGCGCCGCGGTTGGCGCCGAGGCTCGCCGGATCGGTGGGGACCGGTATGCCATAGCAGCCATGTTCGGCATACGCGCCGGCGAGGTTGTAGGGCATCTCGGTGCCCGGCCGGCCGCAGGCGATGGTCTCGACCATCTCCTCGGGCGTAAGCCGGGTGGAGCGAAGGCTCGGTCCGGTCGGATAGGCAGGATCCCCGTCGCCAGCCGCAAGGTTGCCGTGACAGTTGGCACAGGAGCCCACCCCCCAGAGGTCACCCCCGGTCTCCTGGGCGCTCGCCGGCGCCGACAGCGCCGCGAAGGCGCCGACCGCCAGCGCGAGCCCGAGAAGGGCGGGCCGAAGGCGCTTCCGGGCGGCCTCGGTGCCGGTCATTTCGATAGAGGTTTGCTCGAACATCCTGTCCTCACGACTAACAAAAGGTTGCATCGCGCCAGTCCACGCATTGCGCACCGCCGGTCCGCTGGACCGGAAGAGTAGTTGGAGATTGCCTGCAGGCCAAGTCATTGGCTCGTATCAGTTTCGTGACCACGAAAACACTTCGTGACGAAGGTCCCGCGGCCGCCCTAGTCGGCGGTGACCACCCCGCAGGCGATGCGGTCGCCGGCCTCGCCCGCCGGATCGGTCGCATAGTCGTCGGCCATCGCATGGACCATCAGCGCCGAGCCGTCGGCGTCGAGAAGGCTCGTCTCGCCCTCCGCGAGAGTGACCAGCGTGTTCAGCACCGCGAGGGTGATCGCGCCGCCGTCGGGCACGTGGATGTTGGGCATGTCGCCGGCATGCGGGCCGGCCGCGTTGAGAAGGCCGTGCTGGGCGCCGGTCGGGTTGAAATGCCCGCCGGCGGTCTCGAAGGGCGGCGCGCACTGGCCGGTCTCGTGAAGGTGGAAGCCGTGCTCGCCGGGCGGGAGGCCGGTGAGCTCGGCGCGGATCAGGACGCCGTGCGGGGTCTCGGTGAAGGTCGCGTTGCCGACCGACTGGCCGGCGGCATCGGCGATCTCGGCCGTCGCGGTGGCGGGGGTCTGGCTCGACGCTGCGATCGGCGCGGCGAACGCGGCAAGCAGGGCCGCGGCGCCCAGCAACGGGGTCGGGTATCTCATGATCTGCTCCTCTCGACCCCTCGCGCCTCGTCAATGGCGGGGCGGAGCCATGGTTCCGGCGCCTTCAACGGGCAGCGGGAGGCCGAGGAAGCGTTTCGCGCGGCTGGAGTTCCGCCGCCCCCTTGGCCGGAGCGGCTATTCGCGGCAGGACTGGCCGAGCCATGTCATCCCAGCCGCTCCCCATCGACGCCGTCCTGCCTCAGCTCCTCGCCGCGCTGGCGGAGAGGCCGGTGGCCGTGCTGGTCGCCCCGCCCGGCGCGGGCAAGACCACCCGCGTGCCGCTCGCGCTTCTCGACGCGCCGTGGCGGGGCGATGGGCGGATCGTGATGCTCGAGCCGCGGCGGCTCGCGGCGCGGGCGGCGGCGGCGCGGATGGCGGCCTCGCTCGGCGAGCGGGTCGGCGAGAGGGTCGGCTATCGCGTGCGGCTCGACACCAGGGTCTCGGCGAGGACACGCATCGAGGTGGTGACCGAGGGCGTGTTCGGGCGGATGATCCTCGAGGATCCCGGCCTCTCCGGTATCGCCGGGGTGCTGTTCGACGAGTTCCACGAGCGAAGCCTCGACACCGATCTCGGCCTCGCGCTCGCCGCCGACGCGCGGGCGCTCCGGCCCGACCTCCGGCTCCTCGTCATGTCGGCGACGCTCGACGCGGGCCGTGTCGCGCGGCTTCTCGGCGACGCGCCGGTCATCGCCAGCGAGGGGCGCGCGTTCCCGGTGGAGACGCGGTACGTCCCGCGCGATCCGCTGCTCAGCATCGAGGACCAGACGGCGGCGACGATCGTGGCGGCGATGCGGACCGAGAGCGGGTCGGTGCTCGCCTTCCTGCCCGGGCAGGCGGAGATCGCGCGGACCGCGGAGAAGCTTGCCGGACGTCTGCCGGCCGATGTCGACGTGGCGCCGCTCTTCGGCCAGCTCGACGCCGGCGAGCAGGACCGGGCGATCGCGCCCGCGCCGGCCGGACGGCGCAAGGCGGTGCTGGCGACCTCGATCGCGGAGACCTCGCTGACCATCGAGGGTGTGCGCGTGGTGGTCGATTCCGGCTACCGGCGCGGGCCGGCATACGACCCGGCGAGCGGGCTGACGAGCCTCGTCACAAGTCGCGTCTCGCGCGCGGCCGCCGATCAGCGGCGCGGGCGCGCCGGGCGCACCGGGCCTGGCGTCTGCTACCGGCTGTGGAGCGAGGCGCAGACCGGCGCACTCGAGCCGTTCGACCGGCCGGAGATGCTCGAGGCGGAGCTGTCGGGCCTGGTGCTGGACCTCGCCAGCTGGGGCGTCTCCGATCCGGCCGCGATGGCCTTCCTCGACCAGCCGCCGAAGGCGGCTTGGGCGGAGGCGCGGTCGCTCCTCGAAGAGCTCGGCGCGCTCGACCGAGATGGCCGGATCACCGCGGAAGGCCGCGCGCTGGCGCGCATGCCGCTCCCCCCGCGCCTCGCGCACATGATCCACCGCGCCGCCGCCGAAAGCGCCGCGAGCGAGGCGGCGGAGATCGCCGTGCTGCTGGCCGAGCGCGGTCTCGGCGGCAACGAGGTCGACCTCGCGCAGCGGCTGGCCTCGTTCCGCGCGGATCGCGGCAAGCGCGCGAGCGACGCCCGGGCGCTGGCGCAGCGCTGGGCGCGGCTCGCCGGCGGCGCGCGGAGCGAAGGGCCGGCCGATGTCGGGCGGCGTCTGGCGCGGGCCTATCCGGATCGCGTCGCGCAGCAGGCCGGCGAGCGGGGCCGCTACCGGCTCGCCAACGGACGCGCGGCGAGCATGGAGGCGAGCGAGGCGCTCGCGGGCGCGGCGTTCCTGGTGGTCGCCGACCTCACCGGCACCGCCGCCAACGGGCGCATCCGCGCCGCCGCCGCGATCGACCGGGCGAGCCTCGAGGAGCTCTTCGGCGAACGCATCGCGAGCGAGACGGCGATGAGCTTCGACCCCGCCTCGCGCAGCGTACGGGCGCGGCGTCTCCGGCGGCTCGGGTCGCTGCGGCTCGCCGACGAGCCGGCGGCGATCGAGGACGGCGCCCGCGCCGCCGTGCTGCTCGCGGTGGGCATCGCTGAGACTGGCATCGGCGCCCTCCCCTGGTCGAAGGGCCAGATCGCGCTTCGGGCGCGCTCGACCTATCTCGCGCGCGCCATCGGGGAGAAGTGGCGCGACCTCTCCGACGCCGCGCTCGCCGCCGATGGGGCTTCGTGGCTGGCGCCCTACCTCCCCGGCAAGAGCCGGCTCGCCGAGGTGACGGCGGACGACCTCGAGGCCGCGCTCTCGGAGCTTCTGCCCTATGTGCGGCGGGCGGAGATCGACCGGCTGCTGCCGTCGCATTTCCAGGCGCCGTCGGGGTCCTCGGTGCCGATCGACTACGAGGCGGAGAACGGGCCGGCGCTGTCGATCCGCGTGCAGGAGTTGTTCGGG
>JADYYB010000249.1 GCA_020853895.1 Bauldia sp. | reverse complement strand
GCCTAAGTCCCTCTGCCTATATCGGGAATTGTGGACACCATTGATGGCCGGGCGCTACAAGGCGCCCGGCATTCGCTTTTTCCGCGCGCCTTGTCCCTGAACCCGGCCGATCCGCACTCATGCAGACCGTCAACGAGATTCGTTCGCATTTTCTCGGCTTCTTCGAGCGGGAAGGCCATGTCGCCGTGCCCTCGAGCCCGCTCGTCCCGCGGAACGACCCGACGCTGCTCTTCACCAATGCCGGGATGGTCCAGTTCAAGGACTATTTCACGGGCCGCTCGCTGCCGCTGATGAAGCGCGCGGCGACGGCGCAGAAATGCGTGCGCGCCGGCGGCAAGCACAACGACCTCGACAATGTCGGCTACACCGCGCGGCATCACACCTTCTTCGAGATGCTCGGCAATTTCTCCTTCGGCGACTACTTCAAGGACGTCGCCATCGAGCTCGCCTGGAACCTCCTGACCCGCGAGTTCGGCCTGCCGAAGGATCGGCTGCTCGCCACCGTCTATATCGATGACGACGAGGCGGCGGTGCTCTGGAAGAAGATCGCCGGCCTCCCCGACGACCGGATCATCAGGATCGCGGGCAGCGACAATTTCTGGATGATGGGCGAGACGGGTCCGTGCGGCCCGTGCTCGGAGATTTTCTACGACCACGGCCCGAAAGTGTCGGGCGGCCCGCCGGGCAGCGCGGACCAGGACGGGGACCGCTTCATCGAGGTCTGGAACCTCGTCTTCATGCAATACGAGCAGCTCGGCCCGGGCAACCGCGTGCCGCTGCCGAAACCCTCGATCGACACCGGCATGGGGCTCGAGCGCATCGCCGCGGTCCTGCAGGGCGTCCACGACAATTACGACATCGACCTCTTCCGGAAGCTGATCGGCGCGTCTGTGCAGCTGACCGGCGTGCCCGCCGAGGGCGAGGCGCGCGCCAGCCATCGCGTGATCGCCGACCACCTCCGCTCGTCCTGCTTCCTCATCGCCGACGGCGTGCTGCCGTCGAACGAGGGGCGCGGCTACGTGCTTCGCCGCATCATGCGGCGCGGGATGCGCCACGCGCATCTCCTCGGCGCGAAGGAGCCGCTGATGTGGCGCCTCGTGCCGGTGCTGACCCACGAGATGGGCGACGCCTATCCCGAGCTCCGCCGGGCCGAGGCGCTGATCGCCGAGACGCTGCGGCTCGAGGAGACGCGCTTCCGTCGGACGCTGGCGAGCGGCCTCGGCCGGCTCGACGAGGCGACCGCGGGTCTTGCGAGCGGCGACGAGCTGCCGGGCGAGACCGCGTTCAAGCTCTACGACACCTACGGCTTCCCGCTCGACCTCACGCAGGACGCGCTGAAGAGCCGCGGCATCGGGGTCGACCTCGCCGGCTTCAACGCGGCGATGGAGAAGCAGAAGGCCGACGCGCGCGCGAGCTGGGTCGGCTCGGGCGAGGCGCAGACCGAGCCGGTCTGGTACCGGCTCCGCGAGCGGCACGGGGCGACCGAGTTCCTCGGCTACGAGACGCTGGAAGCCGATGGGCAGATCCTCGCCATCGTCGCCAAGGGCGAGGAGATCTCCGAGGCGCGGCGGAAGGGCGACGAGATCGCGGTGGTGGTCAATCAGACCCCATTCTACGCCGAGTCGGGCGGCCAGGTCGGCGACAACGGCACCATGACCACCGAGGCCGGCGGGCGCTTCGTCGTCACCGACGTCACCAAGCGCGCGGACGGCCTTTTCGTCCACACCGGAATCCTCGAGGAGGGGCACCTCCTGCCCGGCGAGGTCGTCCACATGGCGGTCGATCGCGGCCGGCGCGGCGCGATCCAGGCCAACCACTCGGCGACCCATCTTCTCCACGCCGCGCTCCGCGACATCCTCGGCAAGCATGTCGCGCAGAAGGGCTCGCTGGTCTCGCCCGACCGGCTGCGCTTCGACTTCTCGCACCCCAAGCCGATGACCGAGGAGGAGATCGGCAGGGTGGCGAGCCTCGCCAACGAGGTGGTCCTCGAGGATGCCGAGGTGACGACGCGGCTGATGGACCGCGAGAGCGCGATGTCGTCGGGCGCGATGGCGCTCTTCGGCGAGAAATACGGCGAGGAGGTGCGGGTCGTGTCGATGGGCGCGCCCGAGCCGACCAGCCCGGAGAAGCCGTTCTCGGTCGAGCTCTGCGGCGGCACGCATGTCCACCGCACCGGCGAGATCGGCCTCGTGACCGTGGTCGGCGAGAGCGCGGTGGCGGCGGGCGTCCGCCGCATCGAGGCGCTGACCGGACGCGCGGCGCGCGAGCATCTGGAAGCGCAGGAGAAGCGGCTCCGCAGCATCGCCGGCGCGCTCAAGGTGCGGCCCGACGAGGCGGCCGACCGGGTCGCTGCTCTCGTCGAAGAGCGACGGCGGCTCGAGAAGGAGCTGGCCGACGCCAGGCGCGAGCTGGCGCTCGGCGGTGGCGTGCGGAGCGAGGGCGATGGGGTGCGCGAGGTCGGCTCGGTGAAATTCCTCGGCCGCGAGATCAAGGGGATTCCCGCCAAGGACCTCAAGGGCATCGTCGACGACGGCAAGAAGACCGTCGGCTCCGGCGTGGTCGCGGTGGTCGGCGTCAGCGACGACGGCAAGGCGGGCATCGTGGTCGGCGTGACCGACGATCTCACCGGCCGGTTCAACGCGGTCGACCTCGTGCGGCGCGGCTCGGACGTGCTCGGCGGGAAGGGCGGCGGCGGCCGGCCCGACATGGCGCAGGCCGGCGGCCCCGACGGCAGCAAGGCGGGCGCCGCGCTCGCCGCGATCGAGGAAGCTCTGCGCGCCTCCGCCTAGCGGACCTGCGCGCTCGATTCAGCCTAAGTTTCTAGATCGAGGAGGGCGAGGCGCAGTTCGGCGCGCCACTCGCGCCGCCGGCATGGGTCATCGCGGCCGGCACGAGCATGAGTGTCCCCGGGCCGAGGGCGGCCGGGCTGCCGTCGGGCGCGAGCACCAGGGCGAAGCGGCCCGCGTCGGTCTCGACTTCGGCCACGCGCAGGAGATGCGGCTGGCACTTGCCGTGCGCGACGTCGCTGTCGAGGATGACCGCGGGGAGAAGGATGGTCGGCTCGGCGCCGGGCTCGAAGCGGCCCGTCTGCATGAGGTTCGCGCCGTCGGCCGGCAGGAGCGGCACCGGATACTCGTCCGTGCCGACGACATCCCTCGCCGGGTGGAGGAGATGGTCCGTCGCGGGCGTGGCCAGAACCAGGCGCTCGCCGACCGCCGGCCCGAGCACGTCGGCGCTCAAGACGAAGGCGGAGGGGCCGATCACGGCCGCCGCAAGCAATGCGCTGGTGAGAACTCGCTTCATCCGTCACCCTCTGGTGAGAAATGTAGTGTGGGCCGGCAATGGCGTCAAAACAAGGGCAGGGTCGCTGACCCTGTCAATGGAGGCGGCTCATCAGCGGGCCGATCCGGTCGACCCGGTTGGTCCAGATACCGCCGCGGAAGTCATTGGGAATACGAGCGAATTCCGCTTCCGTGTCGACGCCCGAGCTGAAGCCCGAGCCGTCATAGTCGCCGAGGATCACGAGTTCGCTGCCATAGCCGGCAAAACGGCCGGCCATGCGATTCGGGAAGCCCCAGAACCAGGGCGCGACGTTGAGCGGCAGCATCACCAGCCCGCCGCGGCAGGCCTCCGGGACGTGGCCGCTCCAGCCGACGCCGCCATAGGTGAGGAGGCAGTCGACGATGCTGCCGGAGCTGAACACCTCGATGTCGGGCAGCGCGGCCTTGAGCTCGCCCAGCGGCAGGCTGCCGCCATAGGCCGCGAGGCGCGCCCGGTCTTCGGGCGAGCGCCGCGACAGGTGCTCGGCGAGGAGCCGGCCTTCCTCGGGGTCGTTGCTCTTGACGTTGATGAGGAACCGCCGGCCCGGGAAGGCGTCGAGCACTTCGGCGAGCGTGGGCATCATGCCGACGCCCTTGCCGCGGAAGGGATGGGTCTCTCCGCCGTCGGCGGTGTAGCCGTGGCCGAGGTCGAGGGCTCGCAGCTCGGCAAGGGAATGGTCGCGGGTCTGGCCCGTGCCGTCGGTGCGGCAGTCGAGCGTCCAGTCGTGGAAGATCACGAACTCGCCATCGGTGGTCGGCTGGACGTCGAACTCGACCATGTCGGCGCCATAGTCGAACGCGGCTTGGATCGAGGGGAGCGTGTTCTCGATATAGGGATGCTCGGGCGGGAAGATGCGCTCGGCGGTGCAGGTCTCGCCGGTGATCCCCTCGCGGTGGAAGGTCTGGCCGAGCCCGCGATGGGCGATGAGGAAGGCCTCGCCCTCGGGCCGCGCCGCCAGGCGGCTCGAGTTGAGGATGAAGAGCGCCGCCGCGGCCGCCGCCACGACGATCAGCATCATGCGCAGGAATCGTCTCATGTACCCCCCAAGTCGGACGGCGTGTCTTGTGTCTCTGGAAGATGATGAATTGTGGGCCGGCTTCTGGCCGAACCGCGGAGTTGTGGTGATGACCACCCGTGGCCGTCCGCAACTACATCACGGAACGCCCGCCTTTGATCCATGCCGCGGCGGCGCTATGCTGCCGCCCGCTATTGATATCGGCTGCAAACGGGGGGATGCGATGAATATCAACCGGACGACACTCTACGGCCTGATCTTCGCCATCGGGCTGGTGCTCGGGTTGCTTGGCTATGTCGGCCGCTTCTACTCGTCGGCCATTGCGACAATACTCGTGGCCGGGACCTGGATCATCGGCTACGCGCTCGTCAACCTGTTCTTCAAGCCGGAGAAATAGCGGCTTCCTCCTCTGCGCTAGGGCCTTCGGCCCAGGCTCCGCTACCTCCCCCGCAAGCGGGAGAGGGGTCCGTTGCATCGGCCGGCGCTAGGCCAGCGCGGCTCTGAGGTTGTCGGAGATCTTGTCGAGGAAGCCGGTGGTGCTGAGCCAGGGCTGGTCGGGGCCGACGAGGAGGGCGAGGTCCTTGGTCATCGAGCCGGACTCGACCGTGTCGACGCACACCTTCTCCAGCGTCTCGGCGAAGCGGGCGAGGGCCTGGTTGCCGTCGAGCTTGGCGCGGTGGCTGAGGCCGCGCGTCCAGGCGAAGATCGAGGCCATGGAGTTGGTCGAGGTCTCCTCGCCCTTCTGGTGCTGGCGATAGTGGCGGGTGACCGTGCCGTGCGCGGCCTCGGCCTCGACGGTCTTGCCGTCGGGCGTCATCAGCACCGAGGTCATGAGGCCGAGCGAGCCGTAGCCCTGCGCGACGGTGTCCGACTGCACGTCGCCGTCATAGTTCTTGCACGCCCAGACATAGCCGCCCGACCATTTCAGCGCCGAGGCGACCATATCGTCGATCAGGCGATGCTCGTAGGTCAGGCGGCGGGCCTCGAACTCCTTCCGGAACTCGGCGTCGTAGATCTCCTGGAAGATGTCCTTGAAGCGCCCGTCATAGGCTTTGAGGATCGTGTTCTTGGTCGAGAGATAGACCGGATAGTTGCGCGCGAGGCCGTAGTTGAACGAGGCGCGGGCGAAATCGCGGATCGACTCGTCGAGGTTGAACATGCCCATGGCGACGCCGGCGCCCGGGAACTCGTTGACCACGTGCTCGATCACCTTGCCGTCGGCGCCCTCGAACCTGATCGTCAGCCTGCCCTTGCCGGGCACCACGAAGTCGGTGGCGCGGTACTGGTCGCCATAGGCGTGGCGGCCGATGATGATCGGCTGGGTCCAGCCGGGGACGAGGCGCGGCACGTTCCGGCAGATGATCGGCTCGCGGAAGATCACCCCGCCGAGGATGTTGCGGATCGTGCCGTTGGGCGACTTCCACATCTTCTTGAGGCCGAATTCCTTCACCCGCGCCTCGTCGGGGGTGATGGTCGCGCATTTGACGCCCACGCCGTGCGTCCGGATCGCCTCCGCCGCCTCGATGGTGACCCGGTCGTCGGTCGCGTCGCGGTTCTCGATCCCGAGGTCGTAGGTGATGAGGTCGAGGTCGAGATAGGGCCGGATCAGCTTCTCCTTGATGAGGCTCCAGATGATGCGAGTCATCTCGTCGCCGTCGAGATCGACGACGGGGTTGCTTACTTTGATCTTCTGCACGAGCGGGTTCCGGGAAGCTTGGGAGTGGGCGGGCGGCCGTCTCTAGCATGGGCGCGCGAGGGCGCGAAACCCATGCATCCGGCGTGCCGCGCCGCCGTCGGGCCGTCCGCCGGTCAGCTCTGGCGCGGATAGAAGCGGATCTCGGAGAGGTCGGCCAGCGCGCGTTTCCAGAGGATGTCGAAGCCCGCCGCGAGGCTCCCGGCGAGCGCGGCGTCCCGCACCAGGAGCGAGGCGAAGCGCCCTTCGGGCACGAACGGGTTGTCGAGCGAGAGGATGACGATCTCCCCGTCGATGACGTGGAAGGGGTGGCCGAGCTCGCCCGAATAGCGGAGGCCGGTGAGCCCGCTGAGCGAGGGGCCGTGACGGCCAAAGGAAATCGAGGAGGGCAGGGGCCGTCCGGTTGGAGAAGCCGAACACGGCCCGGTGGTCGACCGCGCGCTCGCCGCGCGCCCGGGTGATGCGCTTGAGGACGTCGAACCCGGCTGCCGCCTGCGCCTCGATCGCGGCGAGATCTCCGCTCTCCATGTAGGAGAGGACGCTCTCCCGCGCGTCGGCGAGGCGGGTGAGATGGCGCTTGATGTGGCTCTCCTGGCCGAGAGCGAGATCCACGACCGGCTGCCGCGAGCCGAGCCCGCCGGCAAGCGCGCCGAGCGCTCCGCGAAGGTCCTCGGCCTGCGCCGCGAAGGCGTCGGCCCGCTCGCGGGCGAGGCCGACCAGGCGCTCGACGACGATCGCCGCGCCAAGTGCGGAGAAGAGCTTCGGACGGGTCGGCTGCACCTCGCAGAGGCCGAGCCGCTCGAGTTTTTCCATGGCGAGGTAGATTTTCGAGGTCGGGATGTCGCCCTTCCGGCACAAGGCGGCCGCGTCGGCGACGCCGAGCGCCATGAGCGAAGCGAGCGCGCGCCGCTCGTAAAGGGAGAAGCCGGCGTCCTGAAGGAGGCCAAGATCGGGGCTGCGAACCACGCCGCTTTCTACTCCACGAAGTAGATGAAAGCGATGCGGTTCGGCTCCAAGCTCCTTTCGGCATCCAACCGGAGAACGCACAGATGGCAGACCAGGGACCGAACCACGCTCGCGTCATTCCGAGCTTCTACGTCGAGGAAGTCGAGCCGCTGCGCTCGTTCTACATCGACATGCTCGGCTTCACGCCGACCATGGGCGTGGTCGGAAAGGACGGCAAACTCGACTTCACGATCGTCGACATGAAGGGCATCAGCGTCATGATCGGGCGCCCGCAGAACCCGTCGATGAAGGGCACCAAGCGAGACGCCGAACGGCCGATCGAGATCTACTGCTATGTCGACGACGTGGACGGCTACTACGACTTCCTGAACAAGAAGCGCGTGCCCATCGCGCAGCCGATCACGACCGAATGGTGGGGCGACCGCGTGTTCTCGGTGAAGGACCCCTACGGCTACACGATCCTCTTCTGCCAGACGGTGGGCGAGGTGAACCCGCCGGAGGGCGTCACGCTCGTCTAGGAATAGGCACGCCGGAGGCGGCTTGTCTTCGGGCGCGCGAGGCCGCATGCAGGGAAGCGCCGGAACCCAACGGTCCGGCGCTTTCGTTTTCGACTGGGCGCCCAGGCGCTCCGAGGATTCAGCGACCCTTGTCAACGGCGCACGGCGAGCCGCCAACCCTTCTCGACCGCGGGCCGGCCATAATCCTGGTCGAGCCTCAACTCGGCGAGAATATCGGCACCGCGGCGAGGGCGATGGCCAATTTCGGGCTCAGCGATCTGCGCATCGTCAAGCCGCGCGACGGCTGGCCGAACGAGCGCGCGCGGGTGGCCGCGAGCCGCGCCGACCACGTGCTCGACGCCGCGCGCATGTTCGGGAGCGTGGCGGAGGCGGTCGCCGATCTCCGCTCGGTCCTCGCCACCACGGCTCGGCCGCGCGAGCTGGTGATGCCGGTGCTCGGGCCGGAGCCGGCGATGGCGCAGCTTCGCGGGCGGATGGCGGCCGGCACGCCGGCCGGGATCCTCTTCGGGCGGGAGAGGATCGGCCTGACCAACGAGGAGCTCGGCCATGCCGAGGCGATCCTCACCCTCCCGGTCGAGCCGAGCTTCGCCTCGCTCAACGTCGCGCAGGCGGTGCTGCTCGTTTCCTACGAATGGCGGTTGTCGGGCGATGCCGGCCTGCCCTTCGACGCGCCCGACGCCGAGCCGGCGTCCAAGCGCGACCTCCTCGGCCTCTTCGGCCATCTCGAAGGGGCGCTCGACAGCGCCGGCTTCTTCCGTCCGCCGGAGAAGAAGCCGCACATGGTGGCCGCCCTCCGCACGCTCCTCCAGCGCGCCAGCCTCACCGAGCAGGAGGTGCGGACCCTGCGCGGGGTCATCGCCGCGCTCGAAGGCCGGCCGACGCGGCCGCGCCGCGCCGCCGACGGGACCCTCACCACGGAGCGAGGCGAGGGGGAGTGAGCGGGCCGATCCTCGTCTTCGACTCGGGCATCGGCGGGCTCTCGGTGCTCCGGCCCATCCACGACGCGCTGCCCGGCGTCGGCATCGTCTATGTCGCCGACGATGCCGCGTTCCCCTACGGCAACTGGGAGGACCAGGCGCTCAGCGAGCATATCGTCGAGCTGATGGGGCGGCTCATCGCGCGCTTCGAGCCCTCGCTGGTCGTGGTCGCCTGCAACACCGCCTCCACGCTCGTCCTGCCGCCGCTCCGCGCCCTCTACAAGCCGCCCTTCGTCGGCACGGTGCCGGCGATCAAGCCGGCGGCCGAGACCACGCAGTCGGGCCTGGTTAGCGTCCTGGCGACGCCGGGCACGATGCGGCGCGACTACACCCGCGACCTCATCAAGCGCTTCGCCAGCAGCTGCCACCTCCGCCTGGTCGGCTCTACCAACCTCGCCGGCATCGCCGAGGCGCATATGCGCGGGGAGGCGGTGTCGGACGCGGCGATCCTCGCCGAGATCGCGCCGGCCTTCGTCGAGCTCGACGGAAGCCGGACCGATACCGTGGTCCTCGCCTGCACCCACTACCCCTTCCTCCTCGACCGATTCGAGGCGGTGGCGCCCTGGGAGGTGGCCTGGATCGACCCCGCGCCGGCGATCGCCCGGCGGGTGGTCGCCGTGCTCCGCGAGAAGGGGCTCGAGCCGGAAACGGGCGAGGGGGCGGCGTTTCTCACCTCGGGCAAGGCCTGGGTTCCGGCGCTCCGGCCGGTCCTTGACGAAAGAGGGCTGAATCCGGCCCGTTCCGGCGGGCTGGAAATTGACAGAAGCGCGCGCCGCATTGTATGACGCGCCACCCCGTGGGTCCGAAGGCGGAACCCGCGCCATCTTTTGTTTGTCGCGTGGGGCGGCGCTTCCTCGAATATCCAGCCGATCGGCGCGATTTTGACGGGCGTTCGCGTTCACGCACATCAGGCTGATCAATGACGAAACGCGTCCAAGCAAAATACAAGATCGACCGCCGTCTCGGCCAGAACATCTGGGGCCGCCCGAAGAGCCCGGTCAATAACCGCGAATACGGCCCGGGGCAGCACGGGCAGCGGCGCAAGGGCAAGGTGTCGGACTACGGCATGCAGCTCCGCGCCAAGCAGCGCCTCAAGGGCTATTACGGCAACATTTCCGAGCGCCAGTTCCAGAAGATCTACGCCGAGGCCTCGCGCCGGCGCGGCGACACGTCGGCCTATCTCATCGGCCTTCTCGAGAGCCGTCTCGATGCGGTCGTCTATCGCGCCAAGTTCGCGCCGACCCCGTTCGCCTCGCGCCAGCTGATCAGCCACGGCCACGTCAAGGTCAACGGCCGGCGCGTGACGGTGGCGAGCTTCCGCTGCAAGCCGGGCGACGTCGTGGAGCTCGCCGACAAGTCCAAGCAGCTCGCGATCGTGCTCGAGGCGACCCAGCTCGCCGAGCGCGACGTGCCGGACTATGTCGAGGTCGATCACGGCAAGATGCGCGCGACCTTCACCCGTCTCCCGGTCCTGGCCGACGTGCCCTACCCGGTGCAGATGGAGCCGAACCT
>JADYYB010000248.1 GCA_020853895.1 Bauldia sp. | reverse complement strand
GGCTTCGACCACATCGCGCTCTGCGCCGGCGCCGGCAAGCCGACCATCGTCAACATGAAGAACGGCCTCGCCCCGGGCGTGCGCCAGGCGTCGGACTTCCTGATGGCGCTGCAGCTGACCGGCGCGGCGAAGAAGGACTCGATCGCCAATCTTTCGGTTCGCCTCCCGATCGTGGTGATCGGCGGCGGGCTCACCGGCATCGACACGGCCACCGAGTCGCTCGCGTACTACCCGGTCGAGGTCGAGAAGTTTCTGGCGCGCCACGAGACGCTGGTCGCCGAGAAGGGCGAGGCGGCGGTCCGTGCCGCGTGGAACGAGTCGGACAAGGCGCTCGCTGAGGAGTGGCTCTCCCACGCCCGCGCCATCCGCGCCGAGCGCGAGGCGGCCAGGGCCGAAGGGCGCGCGCCGCGCATCCGCGAGCTCCTCCATTCATGGGGCGGGTCGACGCTCGCCTATCGCCGCCGGTTGATCGACGCGCCGAGCTATACGGCCAACCACGAGGAGGTGGCGAAGGCCCTCGAGGAGGGCATCCGCTTCGTCGAGGGGTTCACGCCGACCGAGGTCGTCCTCGACCAGTTCGGGCACGCCGCGGCGCTGAAGGGCAAGGTGCCAGCCGAGGGCGGCGACGGCCAGCCGATCACCCGCGAGGTGACGCTGCCGGCGCGGACCATCCTCGTCGCCGCGGGCACGCAGCCGAACGTCACGCTCGACCGCGAGGAGCCGGCGGAGATCCAGCTCGACGGGCGCTACTTCCAGGCGCTCGACGAGACCGGGGCACCCGTCAAGCCCGAGAAGTCGGCGAAGCCGGACGAGGCGCGCGTGCTCACCAGCCTCCGACCCGACGGGAAGGCGGTCAGCTTCTTCGGCGACCTCCATCCGTCCTTCGCCGGCAACGTCGTGAAGGCGATGGGCAGCGCGCTCCGCGGCTACCCGGTGGTGAGCCGGACGCTCGCCCGCGTCCCCGGCGCGCCGACCGATGGGAAGGCGCTGTTCGCCAAGCTCAACACGCTGCTCCGGCCGACCGTGAAGGAAGTCGTCCGCCTCGCGCCGAAGATCGTCGAGGTGGTGGTCAACGCCCCGCTCGCCGCGCAGGCTTTCCAGCCGGGCCAGTTCTTCCGCCTCCAGAACTACGAGGCGATCGCCCCCAAGGTCGACGGCACGCGCCTCGCGATGGAAGGCCTCGCGCTGACCGGCGCGCAGGTCGACCGCGAGAAGGGGCTCCTCTCGATGATCGTGCTGGAGATGGGCGGCTCGTCCGACCTCACCGCCGATCTCAAGCCCGGCGAGCCGGTGATCGTGATGGGCCCGACCGGCACCGCCACGCACATCCCGGACGGCGGGGAGACGCTGCTGCTGGTCGGCGGGGGGCTCGGCAACGCGGTGCTGTTCTCGATCGGGCAGGAGGCGCGGCGGAAGGGCAACCGCGTCCTCTACTTCGCCGGCTACAAATACCTGACCGACCGCTACAAGGTCGCCGAGCTTGAGAAGGCCGCCGACACGATCGTGTGGTGCTCCGACGAGGCGCCCGGCTTCACGCCCGACCGGCCCGGCGATCTTGCCTTCGTCGGCAATATCGTCCAGGCGCTCGCCGCCTACGCCGAGGGCGCGCTCGGCGCGCAGCCGATCGACCTCGCCGACGTCGGGCACGTCATCGCCATCGGCTCGGACGGGATGATGAACGCGGTCGCCAAGGCGCGGCACACCGTGCTCGCCGGACGGCTCAAGGCCGACCATCAGGCCATCGCGTCGATCAACTCGCCGATGCAGTGCATGATGAAGGAGATCTGCGCGCAGTGCCTGCAGCAGCACCGCGACCCGGTCACCGGCGTGGAGACGGTGATCTTCTCCTGCTTCAACCAGGACCAGGCGATGGACCATGTCGACTTCCCCTCGTTGCGCGCCCGCCTCTCGCAGAACTCGCTGCAGGAGAAGCTCACCCATCAATGGGTGAAGCGCGCGCGGGAGATCGCCGTCCCCGCCGAGCCGGCGGAGTAGTCCTTCCCCCTCTCTTTCCTCCCCCTGCCCCGTAAGGGGGAGGTTGCGAACGGAAAAAAGGGCCCGGCGAGGGGCCCGGCCATATAGGAAAGGGGAGCTATGGGAATTGGGCTGGCGTGGATCGCGAAGGGCGCCAATGGCCACGAACACAGGCGACCCCCGCCAGGGCCTCCAGCCTCCGCCCGAAATGGTTAACGGAACGTTAACCGGGCCGCTCGCTTTCATCTTGCCTTCGACGGCTACGCATCGCAGCATGGCGCCGCGGCTGGGCAGGAGGAACGATGAATCGTCTTGCTTCCCTCGTTGTGATCGCCGCCGGCGCCGCCATCCTTTCGGCCTGCCAAAGCTTCACCGACGCCGCCTCTTCGTCGAGCGCCATTGATGCGCCCGCGGCCGAATCAGCCGGCGCAGCGACGCCTGTGGCGAGCGGGCCGGCCCGCGTCGACGCAACGGCGTCGGCGGGCTGTCCGGGCGGCAACCGGGGGCCGGCGTTCCTCATCGGGGCGCGCGATCTCGCCACGGCGAGCCAGGCGGTCGGCACCGGGCAGGCGGCGAGCGAGACGCTGATCGTGCCGGCCTCGGGCGACCTCCAGACCGGGACACGCTTCCGCACGAGCGACATCGGCGCGGCCTTCGAGATGTGCGTGATCACCAGCCCGCCGGCGCGCGGCGCCGCGCTCGCCGGGATCGTCAGCGGGCAGCTGCAGGCATCGCGCTTCGCGAGCGAGGCGGACAACGCGTTCTGGCAGAACTTCTTCGACACCTATTTCATCCGCCCGCTGCAATACACGCCGACCGACGCCAGCGGCGTGCTGCGCATCGACGTGCTGGCCGGCAACCTCCGCACCGCGCTCGCCTCGGCGCCCTCGAGCAGCGGCGAGATGCTGATCACCGTCACGCTGCCCGACGGGGCGCACCAGCTCAGCCTCACGGTGGAGAAGCGGTAGGGTCGGCAGCCGGCAATGGGCATCCGGTCATCTGGCCCGCTCTACGCCGCTTCCCCGGCGGAAGCCGGGGCCCATACGACCTTTCCGCTAGCGGAGCCGCTGCATGGATCCCGGCTTTCGCCGGGA
This sequence comes from Bauldia sp., assembly GCA_020853895.1. Lineage (GTDB taxonomy): Bacteria > Pseudomonadota > Alphaproteobacteria > Rhizobiales > Kaistiaceae > JADYYB01. The sequence goes on along the minus strand of JADYYB010000248.1, from coordinate 2,035 downwards.
AAGCGGCGTTGGGGTGAGTGGGAGCTAGGAGCGCGGCATGGGGCGTGCTAGCGGCGGGGCATGAGCAAATCCCTCGTCGCCATCCGTCACGTTCCGTTCGAGGACCTCGGCACGTTCGGGGAGAAGCTGGGCGCGTCCGGCTACGACATAAGCTACGACGATGTCGGCCAGCCGGGCTTTCTCGGCTTCGAGCCGCTCGCGCCCGATCTCCTCGTCGTCCTCGGCGGGCCGATCGGCGTCTACGAGACGGAGACCTATCCCTTCCTCGTCCCCGAGATCGCGCTGATCCGGCAGCGCCTCGCCGCCGGGCGGCCGACGCTCGGGCTCTGCCTCGGCGCGCAGCTGATCGCGGCGGCGCTGGGCGCGCGCGTCTATCCCTCGGGCGTGAAGGAGATCGGCTTCGCGCCGCTGATCCTCACCGAGGAAGCGGGCGCGACCCCGCTCCGGCATCTCGCCGGGGTCGAGGTCCTCCACTGGCATGGCGACACGTTCGACCTGCCGGCGGGCGCGAGACTGCTCGCCTCGACCGACCTCGTCCGCAACCAGGCCTTCGCGATCGGCGCAAACGTGCTGGCTCTGCAGTTCCACCCCGAGGCGCGGGCCGACATCGAGCCGTGGCTGGTCGGCCACGCGGCCGAGCTCGGCGCGGCGAAGATCTCGCCGGTCGCGCTCCGCGCCGACGCCGCGCGGCTCGGGCCGGCGCTCGGCACCGCCGGCGGCAGGATGATCCGGGAGTGGCTCGCCGGCCTTTCGTCCTGAGCGCGAGGATCATCGCTCCTGGCCCATGAGGCCGGCGTCGGCTACAGCTGGGCGGAGGGAGCGAGGAGGCTGGAATGGCCGCTGCATTCGTGTCGCTGAACTGGCTCCCGGTGATCGCCGCCGGCCTCGCCTATTTCATGCTGGGCGCGCTGTGGTTCGCGCCCTTCGGCCTCGGCAACCAGTATTACGAAGGTCTCGGCTTCGTGCGTCCCGAGGGCTGGAAGCCGGGCGCCATCTACTATGTCGGCCCGCTCGCCGGGTGCCTGGTGATCAGCCTCGCCAGCGCGCTTCTCATCGGCGGGCTCGGGCTCGTCTCGTTCGGCGACGCGATCCTCTTCGGCCTCGTCGCGGGCCTGGGTATCGCGGCGGCGGTCACCGGCATCAACGCCATCACCCCGATGACGCCGAAGCCGATGCTGTTCGCCGCCGTGGTCGGCTCGTATCACGTGGCCGGCATTGTCCTCGTCTCGGTGATCCTCACCCTCTGGCGCTAGCCGAGGCGGCACCCGGCGCCGCCTCGCGCGTTGAGTGATCGGCTTCGGGCCCTGGAGGTCAGCAATGCCGCGTGCTGCAGCCAAGAAGGATTTCCCGACAGCGGAGATCCGCCGCTTCCTCGAGCCGGGGCCGATCGTGCTGGTCAGCTCGGCGCTGAACGGCGCGACCAACATCATGACCATGGGCTGGCACATGATGATGGAGTTCGAGCCGGCGCTGGTCGGCTGCATCATCGCGCCGGCGAGCCACAGCCACGACATGATCCGGAAGAGCCGCGAGTGCGTGATCAACCTCCCGACCGCCGACATGGCGGCGACGGTGGTCCGGGTCGGCAACTCGACGGGAACGGAGGTCGACAAGTTCGCCGCCTTCGGCCTCACCGCGGCGCCGGCGGAGAAGGTGTCGGCGCCACTCATCGCCGAGTGCCACGCCAATCTCGAGTGCAGGCTGGTGGACGCGAGCCAGGTGCGGAAATACGCGCTCTTCATCTTCGAGGTGGTGAAGGCGCATGCGCGGCCGAGGCCGAAATATCCGGCCACGATCCACTACACGGGCGAGGGCGTGTTCATGATCTCGGGCGGGCACAAATCCTTCCGCCGCCAGTTCCGCCCCGGCAACCTTTAGCGATGTCGGGCCACTGGAAGACTTAACCTCCCCCTTGCGGGGAGGTCGAAATCGCGAAGCGATTTCGGGAGGGGGTAGGCCGCAATCACCACGGAGACAAAGGACGCGGGCTCCGCCCGCTACCGCCTCCCGAAGCCGTTCGGCCGGGGGCCTCACG
>JADYYB010000247.1 GCA_020853895.1 Bauldia sp. | reverse complement strand
ACGAGACGACGCTGGGCAAGTGGTTCGAGGGGGGTCACCAGCTCTCGGGCGGCGAGTGGCAGAAGATCGCCCTGGCCCGCGCCTTCATGCGCGACGCGCAGGTGCTGATCCTCGACGAGCCGACGGCCGCGCTCGACGCCCAGGCCGAGCACGACCTCTTCGCCCGCATCAAGGACCTCACCCGCGGCAAGATGGCCCTCTACATCTCGCACCGCTTCTCGACCGTGCGCATGGCCGACCGCATCCTTTTCCTGGAGCACGGCCGCCTCATGGAGCAGGGCACGCATGAGGAGCTGATGCTGCTGGGCGGGCGGTATGCGGAACTATTCGACCTGCAGGCGGCGAGTTATCGATAGCGAGTTGTTCTGCTTCTGCAAGGTATACAACTCTCTAGTTATAGCACTTCGTACTTGCGATATCGGCGGGACTCGTCCAGAAGAGTTCTACCATTGCCACCTCTCTTCGGTCGTGACGATAATTGAACTCCTGTGCATAAAGACAGATCATATTGTTAGGGCAGGGACTAAGCGCGACCTTTGTCACATGTTCTCGGCCTCTGCCATCGTACCACCACCAGTCGTTGTAGCCAGAACCGGATCCGGTGCGCTCATTGGCGACCGCGCTTTGTTTCAATCGACAGGCCGTAATCTCCCAGTCACGTCGGGCTGGTTGCGCAAGTGGGAGTAAGCGTGGAGCTTCGTCGTCTCTGAAAGCGCCGACGTCTGATACGTCGAGGAAATTCGGCCGCATTAAAGAGAGAAGAATTTGAAGGAAATAGAATGCCTCACCACTGAGGACTTGTGTATCAGCGCAACTTTCGCCAGGGATCCTTCCAAACAAAGATTTTACTCGTCGTAACGTTCATTAGTTGAGCGCTGGAGGTCGCAGCGAGCGCACCTTGACGTGACCGGCAGTCAATGAGGGCCTGCTCCGCGATAACCTCCTGAGCGGCACTTTCCCTCACGGAACCGTCAAGAGGGAACATGACCATGCTCGTTAGCACTGCGGTTTCGTCTTTCCCTGCTCGGTCCGTAACACTTTCCAGAATGCAAGTTGCTTTCGCATCGCTGGGAACGAAGGCTTTGTCACGGTGATCTTTAGCGAGCGCCTAAGATGGCGCAATCGTGATTCCGCCAAGTACTGTAATCAGGATCACGCGTATAATCATTCCCGAGGATGGTTTCATGGGCGTCTCCTCCTCGCCTCCCACAGTGCCTCGTCCACGTCATGGGCTTTGATGATGATCATTGAACGCTCGACAGCCTCCGCATCCTCCTCAAGGTTCCGGGCGGCTTCTAATGCCCGCTCTTCGCACTCGAAGCTCTGACCGTAAACCATCCAAGTGATTGCATCTTCGGTTGTGAATCCTCGGACTATGAAGAACGGCATCGGCCGATCCTTCGTTCTGCCCGCCCGATTGAGCCAACTCTTAAGACGATATATTTTCGTCATGAGCGTAGTGGGCGTATCCTAGCAACTTCCTGCATTCTGTCAATCCCCCGTCTAACAGCGGGTGCGCATCAAAGTCTTGCGCAGGCGGTAGGATAGGCGGCCTGATCCGTCGATACTGCAGCACAGGAGCCGCCATGCCCCGCCCGTTGCCCCGTGACCGCTGGTTGGCGGAGGCCGCTGACCGCTTTGCCGCGCTCGATGCCTGGCGGCAGGCCCACCCCAAGGCGACGTGGGCGGCAATCGAGGCGGCCATTGACGCTGAACTCGGGCCGTTGCGGGCGCACCTGCTGGGGAAGACGGCGATGGCCTCGGAGGCGACCGACTTGCAGGGACCACGCCCGACCTGCCTGGCGTGCGGGGAGGCACTGACCGCGGCCGGCTCCCGGCGGCGGCACCTGCGCGGCGTACCGGCAAGAGCTCCGAGGCCGTTGTCGAGAGCGCGCTGCTCGAACAGTACGCCCGCGTGCAAGACGAGGACGCTGAAGCTCAGCAATGAGTTGAGATCCATGCCCTCGTGGACGAGCTTCGTGCGCTCGTCAAGGAGAGTCCCGAGTCGATTCGGGATCCGGGCGAAATCCTCTTCTGAAAGCATCAAGTTTTCTGAATATAGGAGGCCCGGTCTCATGAGTTCCCCAAAACCAACCATCGACCTGGGCCATCCGACCGAGGCAAGCGGTCGCATCCCCTCCTTCGCCAACATGGAAGAGGAGGCGACCTTCTGGGACACCCACGATTTCATCGAATTCACCGAGGAGTCGTCGCCGGTGCGACTGCAGAAGCGAGGAGTGGACGCCGCAAGAGAGCCTGGCTGACGCGTGCTCCATCCGCCTCCCAATCTTGGCAAACTCGCCCGCTCCCATTACCCTGCGACCGAACAGACGTTCGATGTGTACGGACGGAGGGGAACGTGGGCGAGTGGCTGCAAATCGAGCCGGGTGGCGATCGCGCGTATCTGGCGGCGCCGGAGGGTGGTGGGCCGGGCGTGCTCGTGCTCCACGCCTGGTGGGGGCTGACCCCGGTCTTCACGGAGATCTGCGACCGGTTGGCGGCGGCGGGCTTCGTGGCGCTGGCGCCGAGCCTCTTCCCGGATGGGACGACGGCCGCCACCATCCCCGAGGCCGAGGCGCTGCGCGACGCGCACGACGAGGCGATGGTAGCGGGGCCGATCGCGAGCGCCGCGGTCGAGCGGCTTCGTGCATTGCCACAGGTGACCGGGGAGACGATCGGCGTCATCGGCTTCTCGCTCGGCGCCTACTGGGCGCTGCTCCTGTCGCAATCGCGGCCGGACGACGTCGGCGCGGCCGTCGT
>JADYYB010000246.1 GCA_020853895.1 Bauldia sp. | reverse complement strand
GGCGAGCGCCTTGAAATTGTCCTCGCTCTCGAAGGCGAGCATCGCCTTCGGCGCCAGCTGGTGCTCGCGGATCGCCCCGTCCTTCCGGACATAGGCGACCGGATAGATCGCGCTCGTCCCGTCGGCCTCGATGGTCAGCGCAACGCCGTCCGGCCCGCCCTCGTCGAGGAAGGCGGCGAGCGGGATCACCCCCTCGTCGCGGACGCCCTCCGCGACGGAGGTGGTGACCACGCGCGCGAGAAATCCCTTCTGGTGCCAGAGTTCGGGCCCGTGCGTGGCCTCGTCGAGGAGGTAGCTCGCGAGCCTCCCCGCCTCGAGCGCCGGCCGCTTCAGGCTGACGCCGAAGCGCTTCTCGGCGAGGTGGCGGGCGAGGATGCGCGAATTGTAGCGGTAGCCCTGGACCGCGCCCGAGTTGGGCGGGATGCCGTGCTTGCTGAGGCCGGCCTGGCCCTGCGTGATCGTGCCGGCGAAGTAGATGCCGGGCGTGGAGGCGCTCTCCCACCACGTGCTCTGCGCGGGCAGCCTGCTCGAGCCGAACGTGGCGACGCCGAGCTTGGGCAGGTCGAGGAGCGGGCAGGTGAAACCGGTCGCGTTGATGACGTCGTCGGCCGGGAAGCGCATCGCCTCGCCGGACTTGGTCGCGCGCACCGTGACCAGCATCCGGCCGTCGGCCCGCTCGATCTTCTCGATCGATCCGTCGACCACGCCCACGCCGCCGCCGAGCACGTAGTCCTCGTAGGGTTGCAGATAGCGCGCGCGGACACCGACCAGCGAGTTGATCGTCACCGACAGTTTCGCCGGCGAGGGCGAGGCCAGCACCAGCGAGCGCGCCCAGGGCAGGAGCCCGGTCGCGATCTCGAAGCCCGAATTGTGCTTGCCGATCAGGAACACCGCGCGGTCGGCGTAGCTCTCGGCCGGCCGCACGTCGGCATAGTGGTGGGTCAGCTCGATCCCCGGCACCGGCGGGTTCCACGGCTCGGCCACTCCCACCGCGAAGATCGCGTAGCGGCAGCGATACTCCCCGTCGCTCGTGGTGAGCACAAAGCGCGGCCCCTCGGCGGTCTCCTCGCGCCGGGTGCCCTCCCAGCGGCACCCGTAGCGGATCTGGAGGCCGGTGCGCGCCGCGAAATCGGCGAGGTTGGCTTCCATCTCGGCGCGCGAGGGGAAGTCGGACGTGCCGTCCATGTGCCGCGCCTGCAGCGCGCGGCAGTCGGGCTCGTCGGCGAGCAGGCTGTTCCAGTCCGAGCGCTCGAACGAGCGGCTGCCCGGCCCGCCCGGCGCATAGGGCTTGGTCCAGGAGAGGAGCCGCTGGAACAGCGGCCAGCGCCGGAACATGCCGCCCGGCGCTGGGTCGGCGGAGATCGCGGCGTGGGGAATATTGAGCCGGCTAAGCGAATAGACCGCCTGCAGCCCGCCAGGACCGCTCCCCACCACCACCACCGGATACTCGCCCGGCGGAAAAGGACGCGACTCGCGCTCGGCCATGTCGCCGTCAGCTCCGCCAGCGATTGGCGTTGCGGAGGCGCCGCGCCTGCGCCTGCAGCATCCGGTACATGAAGCGCGGATTGGCGATCAGGAAGGGCTGCGTGTCCTTCGAGCTCAGCACCAGGCAGCGCATCGCCCCGCGCGCGACGACGTCGGCGACAGGCGGCTCGCCGAGCAGCACCGAGACCTCGCCAAAGAACTCGCCCCGCCCCAGCCGGGCCCGCTCCTCGCCATCGACGAGGATCGAGCACTCGCCCTCGAGAACGATGTAAAAGCCCGATCCTGTAAGGCCCTGGCGGAGAATCTTCGTGCCGTCCGCGAACCACGCCTCGTCGAACTGCTCGACCACCGCCTTGAGTTGCGGGGTGATGAAATCGGCGAACAGCGCGAACTGCGCCAAGGAAGCCACGATTTCTTCCCGACCGGCCATCGTCCCACCCTCTCGGAATCCGCGCGCGAAGCTACTCAGCCGCCCCGCCGAAAGGAAGGGCCACGCCCACGTTTGGGCGCGATCCGGGCGAGCCGCGGCGACGCACCCCTGCCAGCCCGCCCAAATTCACGGCAGCCACAGGCGGCTTAGGCTGGTGTATAAGGCCCGCGAAACGACACTCCGCCTTGGATTTTTCCGTGGCCTGCTGATGTCCGGTCAGACACTTCACGCAGCCCCCTCCGCCCGGTCCTTCCCGACCGGCACGGTGACGTTCCTGTTCACCGACATCGAGGGCTCGACCCGCCTCGTCCACGAGCTCGGCACGGCGCGCTGGCAGCCGATCCTCGAGCGCCACCGCGCCCTCCTTCGCGAGGCGATCGCGGCCGCCGGCGGCGTTGAGGTGCAGACCGACGGCGACGGGCTCTTCGCCGTCTTCGCCCGCCCGCCTGCCGCCGTCGCCGCCGTCGCCGCGGCCCAGCGCGCACTCCACGCCGAGCCCTGGCCCGAGGGCGTCATGATCCGCGTCCGCATGGGCCTCCACAGCGGCGAGGGATCGCTCGACGCCGACGGCGCCTATGTCGGCCCCGACGTGCATCGCGCCGCCCGCATCGCCGCCGCCGGGCATGGCGGCCAGGTGGTGCTCTCGGAGGCGACCTGCGGCCTCGTCGCCGACGCCCTTCCGGCCGGCGTCCACATCGCCGATCTCGGCCGCCACCGCCTCAAGGACCTCCGCGCCGAGCGTCTCGCCGAGCTGCTCATCGACGGGCTGCCGGCCGACTTCCCGCCCATCCGCTCGCTCGACGCCCGGCCCAACAACCTCCCGGTGATTCTCACCTCCTTCGTCGGCCGCGCCGACGAGCTGAAGGCCGCCGCCGATCTCCTCGCCGAGACCCGCCTCCTGACCCTCAGCGGCCCCGGCGGCACCGGCAAGACGCGCCTCGCCCTGCAGATCGCCGCGCTCACCTCCGATCGCTTCCCCGACGGCATCTGGTTCGTGCCGCTCGAGCCGATCCGCGACCGCGCGCTGGTCGTCCCGACCATCGCCCACACGATCGGCCTCAAGAGCGGCCATCGCTCCGACCTCGAGATGATCGCCGAGCATGTCGGGAAGAAGCGGATGCTCTTCGTCCTCGACAATTTCGAGCAGGTGGTCGACGCCGGCCCGGCCTTGGTGGACCTCCTCAAGGCCTGCCCCGAGCTGCGCATGCTGGTCACCAGCCGCGCCGTCCTCCGCGTTTCCGGCGAGCAGGAATTCCCGGTGCCGGGCCTGCCCGCGCCGCCAGACGTCAGCCGCCTCTCCCATCTCGATTTCGAGAACCTCCCGCCCGAGCTGCAAAAGCCGGCGGTCGAGGCTCTCGGCCATTACGAGGCGGTGCGGCTCTTCATCGCCCGCGCGGTCGCCGTCCGCCCGTCCTTCTCGGTGACCAACGACAACGCCCCCGCCGTCGCCCAGATCTGCGCGCGCCTCGGCGGGATGCCGCTCGCCATCGAGCTCGCGGCCGCCCGCGTGAAGCTGCTCAGCCCCGATCAGATCCTCTCGCGCATCGAGGACCAGCTCTCGCTCCTCACCTCGGGCTCGCGCGACCTCCCCGAGCGCCAGCAGACGCTGCGCGGCGCGATCTCCTGGAGCTACGACCTCCTCGGGGATTATTCGCGCGCCTTCTTCGACCGCCTCTCGATCTTCGTCGGCGGCTTCGAGATCGAGGATGCCGAGACGGTCTGCCCGGTCGGCCTGCACGGCCTCGACCTCCTCGACGGGATCGCCGCGCTCGTCGACCAGAGCCTCGTGCGGCGCGACGAGCGCTATCCCGAGACCCGCTTCGACATCTTCCCGACCATCCGCGAGTTCGCCTTCGAGCGTCTCACCGCGCGCGGCGAGGCCGACCAGATGGCGGAGCGCCACGCCCGCCATTTCCTCGCGCTCGCCGAGAGGGCGCGGCCGCAGCTCTCCGGCGCCGATCAGCGGACCTGGCTCGACAAGCTCGAGCGCGAGCACGACAATCTCCGGGCCGCGCTCGACTGGCTGACCGAGAAGCCCGAGCCGGCCCTCGCCGCCAGGCTCGCCTTTGACCTGTGGCGCTTCTGGCAGCAGCGCGGCTATCTCAACGAGGCGCGCGCCCGCCTCGACCGCATGGACGCCATGAACTGGCCGCTCGCGCCTGCCGACCGCGGCCGCTTCTACGAGGCGCTCGGCGGCATCGCCTACTGGCAGGCCGACCATCCGGGGACCGTCCGCGCCTACGACGCCGCGCTCGCCGCCTGGCGCGAGGCGGGCGACAAGAAGGAGATCGCCAACGCCCTCTATAACCGCGCCTATGCCGACATCCTGCCGGAGCTGGTGAAGAGCGCGGTCGTCCAGCCCGACATGGTGCGCGCCGCCGAGCGCTGCGACGAGGCGCTCGCCCTCTTCCGCGAGGTCGGCGACAAGGTGGGCGAGGCCAACATCCTCTGGGCGCGCGGCTCGATCCATTTCTTCCTCAACCAGATCGAGGAGGCCGAGCCCTGGTTCCGGCAGTCCCTCGCCGCCTTCCGGGCCACCGAGCACCGCACCATGGAGGCCTGGGCCCGCCACATGCTCGGCGCCACGCTCCTCAAGAAGGGCGACTCGGCGAGCGCCGCGATCCTCAACCGCGAGGCGCTGCAGCATTTCCACGCCGCGGGCGATCTCTCCGGCGTGACGCTAGCCCTCGACGATCTCGCCGCCGTCGCCATCGTCGAGGGCGACGCGGTGCGCGCCGGCCGTCTGCACGGCGCCGCGCAGAAGCTCGGCGCCTCGACCGGCACCGAGCTCGCCCGCTACGTCGAGGAGGAGATGGACGAAGCGGGCCGGCCCTCTGCCAGGCGGCTCGTCACCCGCGCCGAGATCGAGAAGCATCGCGGCGAGGGCGCGGCCATGACCCTCGACCAGGCCGTCGCCTATGCGCTCGCCCCGGCCGGGAAGCCTATGCCCGCGGCTTGACTTGGCGGCCACGAAGCGGTCCACCACGCCTTCGGCCGTATCGGGCCCTCGCGGGAGCCTCCATGGATTGGACCATAACGCTGGTCGGCGCCTTCGCCGCGTGCCTCCTGGTGACGCAGCTCGTCTTCTTCCTGACGCGCGGCTCGCCGATGTCGGCCGGCAAGATCTTCGGCGTCTACACCGCCTTCGCCGTGGTCGCGAGCGTCGTCGCCTCCTTCGTCTGGCGCGGCTACTCGCCCGAGCTGCAGCGCGCGACGATCTCCTTCTTCGGCGCCGGCCTTCTGCTGGGCATCGTCCACACCATCATCTGCAGGCCCGCCAGCGGCCCGGCGCAAAGCCGCCCGGCTAGCCCCGCTCACTCGACCGCAAGGACCGCGAAGAAGGTCTCGTCCGGCTCGGTGAAGCCGAGCATGGCGGCGCTCACCACGAGAAGGCCGCCGCCATCGGCGAAGACGAGGCCGACATGGTTGCCGAAATTCTCGTTCTCGGGGTTGGTCGGACGGCTCGCATCATAGCTGCGGATCCGGTGCCCTTCGAGATAGGTGCGTCCGACGAGGACGCCCGTCGCTTCGTCCAGCGGCTCGACCGCCGCCGAGAGCCGCTCACCGGTGAGCTTGATGAGCGTGAGTCCATCGCCCGCGCGCTCGATCCGGCAGCGATGCGTGCCGACCCGGCGGCTCGCCTCGTCGAGGAAGCCGTACCAGTAGAGGGTGCAGCTCCGCTCGCCCGTGCCGACCGCGCCGAGACTTCCCGTGAACGAGCCGGCGAGGAGCCGGTCGAGCACCGCCTCGGCGCCGGCGTCGGACGGAAGGCCGGGCGTCCCGCGGATCTCGGCGATGGTCAGCGCGGCGCGGCCGGGCAGCGCCTCGAGCGCGGCCGCGTCGGCCGGCGCGAGCGCGGCGAGGACGCTCCGGCAACCGGCATCGCATTCGGCAAGCGGGTTCGGGATGCCCGTCGTCGCCGCTTCTCCCATCGGCAGCTCGCCGCCGATCTCCGCCACCTCAGTCACCTTGTCGTAGACGCAGATCGCCGCGATCTGCGCGTCCGCCCCGCGCGCCTTTCCCTCGATGAGGGCGAGGCCGTAGCTCTCCGACCCGAACGGGTCGACGGTCGCCTCGGCGGTCTCGAAGAGCGGCTCGGCCTTGGCCAGGCACGCGGCCGCGACCGCCTGCTGGAACGCGTTCCACGCCTCCGGCGTCGCCGCGTGGGCCGGGGGCGCGCTCGCCAGCGCCACCGCGCCGAGGAAGAGGATGCGCTGCATCGTCATGAGGTTCTCCTTCGGCGCGACAACGCGCGAGAGCGGACGAAGGCGCCCGGGTCTCAGCTGAAATTGTCGAGGATATGGCGGGCGTAGAACATCGGCCATTCGCCCGGCTTGCCGGCCGCGTTGTAGGCCTTGTCGGCGCCGACCAGCCAGTAGGTCCATTCCGAGCGGGTGACGATCCGCCCGAGCCGGTCCCACACCCGCGACTGGAGATAGCCGGCGTACCAGTCGGGCCATTCCGGATGGACCGCGTTGGCTTCCGCGAAGGCTTCGTGATGCGCGTGCCCGGTCTTGCTGATGAGGTCGGCGAGCGCCTCGACCGAAATCCTTGCCGCCATGGCGGGCCCTCCGTTTCCGCGCCGATCATAGCCTCCTGCCTGGGCGCTTCCAGTGCCGCGATCCGCCGGCGTGGCGTCACAAGCCTGACGCGGCGGCGTGTGCTAGGGTTCGGGTCCATGCGCCTCGCCCTCGCCGCCTTCCTCGCGCTCCTCGCCGCTCCGGCCCTCGCCCAGTCCGGCCCGACCGGCATCGGCTTCGCCCAGGCCGAGGAAGGCACCTGGTACTGCCGCGGCGACACGCCGGAGGCCGCCCTCAACTGCGCGCGCGACAAATGCCGCGCCGAGGCCGGGCAGCAGAGCTGCTACCGCACCGCCTGGTGCTACCCGGCCCGCTGGTCGGGCACCATGCTGGTCTGGCAGGGCGAGTTCCACTCCATCGCCCCGCTCTGCGGCGCGCCGAGCCGCGAGGCGGTCGTCGGCGCCTTCGAGCAAATCTGCGCCGGCAACGAGTTCGCGGCGAGCTGCGAGCTGATCCTCACCATCGACCCCGACGGGATCGAGACGGAAACCGCCGGCATGGTGTGGGACGGCCCCGCCGCCCCTCCCCGCTGACCCTCACCCCAGAAGAACAAGGTCCGGACATGACTCCTCGTGCCTCCATCCTGCCCCGCGCCTGCCTCCTTGCCGGCGCGGTCCTCCTCGCCTCGAACAGCCCGGCCTTCGCGCAGGAACCGAGCGACCTCGCCGAGGCGGTCGCCGACGCCCTCGTCAACCTCTTCGCCAGCGACCCCACGACCACGGCGAGCTACGAGTCGGCGACCGGCGACGCCTATTTCGTCGCCATCACCAATTTTCGCATCGAGGGCAGCGAACCCGACTGGTCGATCCTCCTGCCGGAGGTGACGGTCGAGAGCCCGCGCCTCCGCGAGGAAGGCGGCTTCGCCGCCAACCGGCTCAACTTCGACGGCGCCATCATCGAGGTCGAAGGCGAGGAGGTCGGCGGCTGGGCCACCGGATACTACCGGCCGGCCCTTGTCCCCTCGCCAGACGAGCTCAACGACATCACGGCAGAACCGTGGCCCGGCTTCCCCGAAGACAGCGCGATCCGGTTTGAAGATATCTCCGCCATGGGCGCGACGGTCGACCATGTCGAGCTGTCGGGCGGCTGGACGGAAGGCGAATACACCGTGGCCGGCTTCAACCTGCCGCTCGCCGCCCTCGGCAACGACCCGAGCATTGCCGCCTTGAGCGCCCTCGGCCTCGGCGCCATCGCCGCCGACTTAAACGCGGCGATCAGGATCGACTTCGACGGCCAGCGGATTTCGCTGGATCCGGTCACCCTGTCGGTCGCCTCCATCGCCGATTTCGACCTCTCCCTGGCGATTTCCGGTCCCGGCCTCTTCGCCGCCGCCTTCCCCAGCGAGGCGCCGACGGTCGCCGGCGGTAAGAACCCCAAGACGGGCGGCCTGCCCTCGTTCACGCCGACCCCCGTGCCCGACCCGCTCCTCGACTTCTTCCGTCTCACCCTCACCGACCGGGGCATTCTTTCCATTGGCGCGCTCGCGCCGGCCATCGAGGGCGGCCTGACCAACCTCGCCCAGTCCCTCGCGGGCGAGGCCCGCACCGAGGGGCTGGCGGCGGTCCAGGGCCTCTTCAGCGGCAAGCGGCCGATCATCACCATCTCGGCCACGCCGCCCGAGCCGGTCACCTTCTCGGAGATCGGGGAAGCGGGCGCCTGGGGGCCCGCCGGACTGGCGGAATTGCTGGCTCTCCGCATCACTTCGGGGAATTGAGACGGCTTCGAAAACGCCCTGAACGAAGCGAATTCCGCCACCGCCCTGCCTTGCTCTCGCTGCCAAGAGCGGCGAAAATGCCACCACATCCCGGGCCGGCGTTCCCGCCGGCCTGCCGGCCTCTCGTGGAGAATTTCATGCCGCTTTCAACCCGTCGACGGGCCCTCGTGAGCCTGACCGTGGCCTTCTTCGCGTCGGCCGCCCTGCCCGCCCTCGCCGCGCCCGATGCCACCGCCACGGCCGAGGCGGTCGCCGCCTGGGTCACCGTCTTCGGCGGCGAGGGCAGCAGCTTCACCTACGCCAACGCCTCCGCGACGGCGACCGACGTGGTGCTGACCGACGTCAAGGTCACCATCGGCTCCGAGGAGACCAGCGCCCAGATTCCCGAGCTCGTCGTGGTCAATCCGGTTCCGCGTCCGGAAGGCGGCTTCACCGCCGACTCGATCAGCTTCAACAACACCCAGGCGCTCAACGGGGGCGATAACGCCGAGACCGTCGTCATTGCCGAGGGCAGCGCCCAAGGCATCGTCTTCCCGGGCGCGGCCGAGCTCGAGGCCAATCCGCGCTTCGTGCCCGTGGCGAGCCTCGATCTCCGGAGCCTCAGCGGCGACAGCGAATCGACCGGCATGCCGATCAGCATCGGCTCGATGCATATCGAGGTGGCCAATGCCGAGGACGGACAGCCGAACGACCTCAAACTCGCCATCGAGGGTTTTGCCATCCCCATCGAGGCCTTCGAGTTCGACGAGCAGATGACCTCGATCCTCGGCCAGATGGGCTACGGCGATCAGTTCCTCGTCGGCGTGACGTTCGACGGGACCTATGCCGAGGAGGCCGACACGCTGACCCTTCGTTCGATCGCCCTCCGTGCCGAGGATGTCGGCGAGCTCGACATCAGCGGCATCATCGGCGATTTCCCGATCGGCAACCTCCTCGAGGGCGCCGACCTCGCCCAGAACGCGCTGACCGCGGCCACGCTCCACTCCGCCTCGATCAAGTTCACCAATCTCGGCGTCATCGACCGCCTGTTCGAGCTCCAGGCCCGCTCGTTCAACACGACCAAGGAGCAGTTCGCCATGACCACGTCTATGGCCCTGCCCTTCATGATCAGCCAGATGATCGGCAACGGCGCCCTGACCACCGCGCTCACCGAGCCGCTGGCGGCCTTCGTCGCCGACCCGCGCTCCCTCACCATCACCTCCACCCCCGCGACCCCGATCCCCGTCCTCGCCATCGCCGGCGCCGCGCAGGGTGGTGTGCAGGCATTGCCCGACCTCCTGGCACTCGATGTTAAGGCCAACCAGTAGTCCGCCCTTGCCAGTCAAGCCTCCGTTTGGCACCCCTTGAGCGACAAGGTTCACCCCGAGGAACAAGATGCCCTCCCTCCGCAACCGATTGACTGCCGCCGCCGTGGCCGGCGCGGCCATGCTCGTGGCCTCGGCCCCGTCCTATGCGCAGACCGCCGAGAGCGCGGTCCGCGCCCTTTTGCAGGGAATTGACGCCTCCGCCGAGTGGAACGCCGATTTCGGCCAGATCACCCCGCAGGGCAACGGCGTCACGGTCAGCAATATCCGCATCACCGGCGCGGGCGACGAGAACGTCTCCATCGAGCTCGGCAACCTCACGGTGGCCGGCTACAGCGAGCCCTCGGGCGGCGGCTTCCGCGCCGACGAGATCACCGTCGACCTCCTTACCGTGGTCTCCGACGCGGGCGAGTTCGAGCTCGCCAATATCGAGCTCGTGGGTCTCGGCGTTCCCGATTTCCAGAGCGTGATCTTCGACTCCGAGCGGCCGCTCGTCGCCCTCATGCAGGGGTACAGCCTCGCCGCCGCGGTCGAGCTCACCTCCGGCCACATGGACGAGATGGTGGTGACCCAGACTTCCGAGGGCATCACCAGCGTGGTCACCTACGAGAACTTCGTCATCGGCCGGATCGCCGACGGCAAGCTCGACGTCACCTCGGCCGGCCCGGTCACCGCCGACACCCCCTCGCCCGAGGGCCTGGTCAGCCTCTCGATCGCCTCGATCGAGAGCCGCGACATGGATATCGGCGCCATCGCCCGCGTGCTGGACCCCAGCCAGTACGAGAACGGGGTCGGCGACCAGGTCTGGCATACCGTGCTCGGCCTCGCCCGCTACCGCGACATGGTCGTGGAGGCGCCCGGCACGCTGGTCCGCTTCTCCGACATCACCGTCGAGGATTTCCGGATGCGCCAGCCGGCCTCGAGCTATATCGAGTTCTTCGACGCCGCCATGTCCAACCCGGACATGTCGGACGAGGAGATGGCGGCCCTCAGCCAGGCCTACCTTCCCGACATCCTCTCCTCGGTGGCGCTCGGCCGCCTCTCGATCGACAATCTCGACGTCGAGGCGCCGGATATCGACCTCTTCCGTCTCGGCGAGTTCTACATCGACGAGCTGAGCGCCGAGGGCATCGGCGAGGTCGGCTTCGGCGACGTGGAGATCAGCGACGAGGACGAGGGCTCCTTCGCCCTCGACTCCTTCTCCTTCGGCGATCTCCGCTTCCCCCCGCTCTCCCTCCTCCAGCAGTCGGCCGGCGCCGGCTCGACCCCGCCGGGCAAGGCCAAGACCAGCGGCGGCGCCGAGATCAACCCGCTGGATCTCATCCCGACCCTCGGCTTCCTCGAGATCGCCGGCGTCACGCTCGACGCCCCCGAGTTCGCGGGCTCGCTGGAGCGCTTCTTCGTCCGCTTCGGCGGCTATGTCGGCTTCGTGCCGACCGGCATGGACGCGGAGATCAACGACCTCACGGTCGACGTCGACCAGATCGAGGAGGAAGAGGTCGCGGCCGTCTTCGAGGCTCTCGGCTACGACCAGATCCTCATCGATGTCGGCCTCGACTGGAACTGGCGCGAGGTCGACCAGACCCTGACGCTTCGCGATTTCTCCATCGGCATCGACGACGTCGGCAGCGTCTCGGCGAGGCTGGAGCTGCGCGGCCTCACCCGCGAGGCGATCGAGAATCTGAGCGAGGAGACCTTCCTCGGCCTCGAATTCGTCAGCGCCACGCTGACCGTGGACGACGACTCGATCACCAGCCGGGCCATCAACATGCAGGCCGAGCAGCTGGGCATCACGCCCGACCAGTTCCGCGAGCAGATCAAGGGCGCGGTGCCCTTCTTCCTGATGGTGCTGCAGGACGCCGCCTTCCAGGGCCAGATCGCGCCGACCCTGCAGGCCTTCATCGACAACCCGGGCAGCCTCACCATGACGCTCCGCCCGAAGCGCGCCCTGCCGCTCATGGAGCTGCTGGCCGCCGCCTCGGACGCCCCGCAGCGCCTGCCGAGCCTCCTCTCGGTCGAAATCCAGGCGGCCCGCTAGGCCCGCCGCCCGCTCGGAGGGCAAGAGGGCATCAGGCACACGGCATCAGGCATCCGGCTCGCATCTTTCCCGGATGCCGGATGCCGGATGCCGGATGCCGGATGCCGGATGCCGGATGCCGGATGCCGGATGCCCTATCGCGGCAGGTCGAGGCGGATGCTGAGCTCGCGGAGCTGCTTGTCGGCGACGGCGGACGGCGCGCTCATCATCAGGTCTTCCGCCTTCTGGTTCATCGGGAAGAGCGTGACCTCGCGGAGGTTCTCCTCCCCGCACAGCAGCAT
>JADYYB010000245.1 GCA_020853895.1 Bauldia sp. | reverse complement strand
CTCTCGATCATCGACATGGCGACCCGCCGCAACATCCGCTCGGTGCCCGTGGGGCGTATCCCGCACACCGTGCTGGTCGACGACTAGAGGACGCCCGGCGATGAACGCTTCGCGTCTCGTTGCGCTGGTCGCGGGGGCGCTCGTCCTCGCCCCCAGCCTCGCCTTCGCGCAGGCGCCGGCCGCTCCGTCGGCCGGGCCTCCGTCGGCCGGTCCGCCATCCGCGGGCCCCCCGTCGGCGGGTCCGCCGTCGGCCGGCCCGCCATCGGCGGGCGCCCCCGCCGCGGGCGCTCCCACGCGCCCGGCGCCGCCGCCCATCCAGCCGGTGCCGATCGGCTATGTCGAGCTCGCGGGCGACGCGCGCTACGACCTCATGGGCGCCTACGCCAATATCGACTTCCGCGAGTTCGGACGCCCGTGGGAGGGCGCCGAGGTGGCCCTCAAGGAGGGCCAGCAGAGCGGCTCGTTCATGCGCCTCGAGTTCTCGCTGAACCGCTTCACCGGTACCAACAGCGACGAGATGGCCGCGCAGATCCGCGAATGGAACGCGGCCGGCAGCAACTACGTGGTCCTCGACCTGCCCGCCTATATGGTCGCGGAAGTCGCCGACAAGGTCGCCGACCTGCCGGTGATGCTCTTCAACGTCTCGGCGCGCGACGATTCCCTGCGCAACGAGGCGTGCCGGGCGAACGTGTTCCACACCATCCCCAGCGAGGCGCAGTACCAGGACACGCTGGTCCAGTATCTCGTCAACAAGCGCTGGACCAACATCCTCGTCCTGCAGGGACCGGCCAATGACGACGCGCTCATGGTCGCCGCCCTCCAACGCTCGGTGGTCAAGTTCGGCGCGCGCGTCGTCGAGGTGGTGCCGTTCGTGGTCACCAACGATCCGCGCTACCGCGACCAGACCAACGTGGCGCTGATGACCGCCAACCGGCCGAGCTACGACGTGGTCTACGTGGCCGATTCGGGCCACGAGTTCGGGCGCTTCGTGCCCTTCCAGACCAACGCGCCGCGTCCGGTCGTCGGCACCGCCGGCCTCCAGCCGCGCGCCTGGCACTGGACCTGGGACCACGACGACGCCGCGCAGCTGCAGCATCGCTTCGAGGCCAACTCGCTCCTCAACGTCATCCTCGAGATGGGCGACATCGACCCGGCGCGCCTGCAGCAGCGCTTCGAGGCCAACGCCATGCCGCGGCAGATGAACGACGGCCAGTTCGCGGCCTGGGTCGCGGTGCGCTCGGTCTACATCAACGCGATCCGCAACCGCGGCAACAACTACGACGCGATCCGCGAGCACATGCTGAGCGAGGACGCCAATCTCGACAGCCTGAAGGGCAACCCGATGACCTTCCGGACCTGGGACAACCAGGTGCGGACGCCAATGCTGCTCGCCACCGCGGACGCGGTGATCGCGCGCGCGCCCTTTGCCGAGTACCTGCACTCGACTAATGTGCTGGACACGCTGGGTATCGACGGCCCAGAAACGAGATGCAGGTTTCAGCGGTAGGTAGATGGCTTCGCAAACGACACTCACGGGTGAATGGACGGCGGCCGGAGTAGGCCGCCGTCCGTCTTTCGCAGCGGCGGGACGGGGCAGCGTGGGGCACTATCTGCGCGCCCTGCGGGCGATCGTGGTCCGCGAGATCGTCAAGTTCGTCCATCAGCTCGGGCGGCTGACCTCGGCGCTGGTGCGGCCGGCGCTGTGGCTCATCGTCTTCGCGGCGGGCTTCCAGAAGGTGCTCGGCGTGTCGATCGTGCCGCCGTACCAGACCTACATCACCTATCAGGAGTACATGGTCCCCGGCCTCATCGCGATGGTGCTGCTGTTCAACGGCATGCAGTCCTCGCTGTCGCTGGTCTATGACCGCGAGATGGGCATCATGAGGCTCCTTCTCACCGCGCCGATGCCGCGCTGGTACCTCCTCTTCTGCAAGCTCGTCGCCGGCACGATCCTCTCGATCTTCCAGGCCTATGCGTTCCTGGTCGTGGCCACGCTCTCGATGCAGAACTGGGCGCGCATCGCGAGCAACGGCTTCTCCGCGTTCTCGCCGGCGATCCCCTGGGAGGGTTGGATCTGGCTGCTGCCGGTGATGTTCTTCGCCGGGATGCTGCTCGGCGCGATCGGGCTCCTGCTCTCGGTCTATATCCGCCAGCTCGAGAATTTCGCGGGCACGATGAACTTCGTCATCTTCCCGATGTTCTTCCTCTCGACCTCGCTCTATCCGCTGTGGAAGCTGAAGGAGAGCGGCGCGGAGTACCTCTACTGGATCGCGATGTTCAATCCGTTCACCTACGCGACGGAGATGATCCGCTTCGCCGCCTACAGCAAATGGGCGGGCCTGCCCGACACCACGCTGATCCTGCCCAGCGGCCTCCAGAACGAGTACCGAGGGTTCGCGCTCGCGGTGGTCGTGGCCGTCACGCTGGTGTGCTTCTTCTTCGCCGTGCTCGGCTACGACCCGCAGCGCGGACTGATCCGGCGGCGACAGCAGGCCTCGGCCTGACCGCCAGAAGAAGCGACACATGGTTGTGAAGGGTGGCCGCGCGGATTGCTGCGCGGCCACAGTCACATTATAGGGGCGGGCCATGCCGAATTTCCGCGGGAAGATCGCTCTCTACCGGATCATCGCTCTCGTGGTGCTGATCCTCCTGTGGTGGCTCGCCTCGCGCTTCGCGCGCGCCAATGTCATCCCCAATCCGTATGCGACCTTCCTCGCGGCGGGCGACCTCATCCGCGACGGCAAGATCTTCCAGGCGCTCCGCGAGAGCCTCGAGGTCTACCTGACCGGGCTCCTGATCGCGACGGTGGTGGCGATTCCCGCCGGGCTCATCATGGGCGGCATCCGCACCTTCGGGCGGACGATGGAGGTCTATGCCAACGCCTTCATGGCGACGCCGCGCGTGGCCTTCATCCCGCTCATCATCGTGCTGCTCGGGCTCGGCTTCAAAGCCAAGATCGCGGTCGTCTTCCTGGGCGCGGTGATGCCGATCCTCATCAACACCTATGCCGGCGTCCTCAACGCCGACGGCGAGCTCGTGGAGATGGCGAAGTCGGCCGGCGCCAACAAGCTGCAGATCTTCCGCCGCATCCTCCTGCCCGGCGCGCTGCCCTTCATCGTGGTGGGGCTCCGGCTCGGCGCCACGATCGGCCTCATCAACACGATCGTCGCCGAGCTCTATACGGCGATCAGCGGCCTCGGCGGGCTCCTCGCCTTCTACGGCAACACCTTCCAGATGGCCCGCTATTTCGTGGTCATCATCACCCTGGCGCTGGTCGGCGTGACCATCACCCAGCTCATCCGGCTCCTCGAAACGCGGATGGACCGCTGGCGGTACAACGCGGCCGGGTAGGGCGCCTGTCCCCGCCGAGGTTGCCTTGAGGCCACGCTTGCCGCAAAATCCCAGGCCGCCGATCACGATTTCGGCATTGGAACGGCCCGAAAGCCCCTTTACGCCATGCGCCTGACGCAGCAGACCGACACCTCCGTCCGCATCCTGATGTATTGCGCCACCCACCCGGGGACGACGCGCATCCGGGACGTGGCGGCCGCCTACCAGGTGTCCGAGCTCAACCTCTTCAAGATCATGCGACCCTTGGTCGAAAGCGGGATCGTGGAGAGTATCCGCGGTCGCAAGGGCGGCATTCGCCTCGCCCGTCCGGCGAGCGAGATCAGTCTCGGCGAAGTGGTGCGGGCGACGGAGACCAATCTCAATCTCGCCGATTGCTTCGAGACCGACCACCGGGACTGCCTGCTGGTCGATGCCTGCGGATTCAACAACGCGCTGCGCGAAGCTTTGAAGGCGTTCCTGGCAGTGCTCGACCGGTATTCGATCGCCGACCTCGCCACGGACCGGAGCGCGCTGCGGCGGCTCCTCGAAGGGACCGGCGAGGGCGTGATCGCGGTCGAGGCGCGCCCGCTCCAGGCGCACTGAGAAGCCCGCGTCAAGGCCGCCGCGGCACAGCTTCAGCGGCGCGCTGGCTAATTTTTGTGCGGCGATTGGCCGCTCGTGTCATCATAGTTGACGGATGGCAAGCACCAACGGCAATGTCCGCCCTGGTCAAATGCTGCCGTATCCCCGTGGTGGCACCAACGCTCGTGTCAGGGCGCATAAGATTGGCCATCAGGGAGGTCGCCGGTTCACGCCGGCGTCGGGGGAAGAGGCAGCGGACAATTCGCCATGACAACTATGACAGGTAGCAGCAACAGCTTCATCGGAGGACCGACCGAGGTGCGGGATTACTTGCCGCTCCTGCGTTGGCTCATTCTCATCGGAATCGTGGTGATCATCGCGCTCACGCTGTGGTGGCAAGGCTTGGTGGGCTACGTGGTCGAACTCGACCGCACGCACATCTCCGAGCTCATCCTCGGCATCTTCGCGCTGACCAGCATCCACTGCCTCTACCAGACCATCGTCGTCTCGCGCGAACTGACGGCCGTGCGCCGCGTGCGCGACGAAGTGGTGGTGGGCGCCCGCGGCTTCCAGCTGGTGGGCGGCAAGGTGGTGACGGCCGACGGCCGCGAGCTGCCGGAGAGCTCGCTGACCCGGCACATCGCCAACCTTCTGTCGAAGGCCAAGGCGGCGTCGAACGGCAAGATCGACCAGACCCTCCTCCTGCGCTCGCTGGCCGACCAGCTGCGCGGCCGCGAGAAGCTCGGCTGGTTCGTCGCCGAGGCGCTCCTGCGTCTGGCCCTTCTCGGCACCGCGGTGGGCTTCATCCTCATGCTCATCCCGATCGCCGGGCTGAACGCATTCGACGTGGAGACGCTGCGCCAGGCGCTCACGCAGATGAGCAACGGCATGTCGATCGCCCTGACCGTGACGGTCATCGGCATCGGCACCGCGCTCATCCTCAAGCTCGAATACTACTTCCTCGACGAGTCGATCGCCGAGCTCTTCACCACCATCACCGAAGTGACCGAGGTGCACGTGGTCCCGGTCCTCGAACGCCAGACGGCGTAGGCGAGGACCAATATGGATCAACCGAGCCTCTTCGGAGAGAACGACGACGGCACGTTCGTGCCGTTCACCGACATTCTCTTCAACGCCCTTCTGGGCTTCGCCTTCATGATCTTCATTGCCTTCTCCCTCATCAATCCCGAGGCGAAGCTGGGCACGGTCGAGCTGAAGGCCGAGATGATCATCACGGTCAGCTGGCCGGACAACAACCCCGACGACATCGACACCTATGTCGAGGAGCCGGGCGGCAACATCGTCTGGTACCACAGCCGCGAGGCGGGCCTCGTCCACCTCGACCGCGACGATCGCGGCAATTATCGCGACACGCTCAACATCAACGGCCAGGAGATCACCAACCCCCTCAACCAGGAGACAGTGACGATCCGGAGCTTCGTGCCGGGCGAATACGTGGTCAACGTGGTCCACTATCTCGCCAATAGCGGGCAGCCGGTGCCGGTCACGGTGAAGGTCGAGCGCATCAACCCGAAGGTCGAAGTGGTCTACTACGGGACGGTGGAGCTCAACCGGCGCGGTCAGGAGGAGACCGTCGTGCGGTTCACCGTTTCGCCGACCGGCGAAGTGTCGGACATCAACTCGATCCAGAAGTCTCTCGTGGGCTCACTGAACAAAGCCTAGCAACAGCGTCTCCTCGCGAGAGCGGGGTCGAGGGGTCCCCAGCGGACCCAGGGGAAGCTCGACATGATCGCAATGACCATCTTCGGAGCCGTCGCGTCGTATGTCGTCGTGGCTGTGCTGCTGCTCAGCCTCAACGTCACCTCGCTGTGGCGGTGGTGGATCAAGGGGACCGCCATCGTCGCAACCACCGGCTTCTTCGTGTGGACCTATTTCTCGCTGGTCGGCCTCCTCGGCTGGGCGAACCCGTACGATCTGCCGCCGCCGCGCTTCAAGGTGGTGTGGACGGAGATCGTCGAGCCCGAGCCCGAGGCCGGCAATGCCGGCGCGATCTATCTCTGGGTCGAGGAGCTCGACGCCAACAACGTGCCTTCGGGCATCCCGCGCTCCTACCAGATCGCCTATATCGACCAGCTCGCCGAGGACCTTCGCGGCGTGCAGGACAGGCGCGAAGCGGGCGAGGAGGTGATGGGCGAGCTGCAGCAGCGCGAGCCCAGCGAGGACGAGCGCGAGCAGGGCACCAACCGCCTGGGCAACCGTAACGTCAACCCGCTCGAGACCAGCCGGACCGACTCGGTGCCCGACTTCAACGACTCGCAGATCATGACCTTCCAGGATCTGCCGCCCATCGTGACGCCGGACAAGGTGCCGTAGAGATGAACACGACCACCATCTTCGCGGCGCTCGCCTCCTATATCGTCATCGCCATCCTGCTCCTTTCCGTCAACGTCGCCTCGCAATGGCGCTGGTGGATCAAGGGCACGGCGGTGGTGGCGGTGTTCGCCTTCTTCGGCGTCTCCCTCCTGATGATGGCCGGCATCCTCGGCTGGCCCAACCCATACGGGAACCCGCCGGTGCGCTTCAAGCTGGTATGGTCGACCGTGGTCGAGCCCGACCGGCTCACCGGCGGTCCCGGCGCGGTCTATCTCTGGGTCGAGGAGATGGACGGCAACAACGTGCCGTCCCAGAACCCGCGCTCCTTCCAACTCGCCTATACCGACGACCTCGCCGCCGAGGTGCGCGCCGCGCAGCAGCGGCGCGAGGACGGGGAGCAGATCATGGGCGAGATGCACATGGACGTGTTCGAGGACCCCTTCGGCGGCGAACGGCTCGGCGACCCCGAGATGGTCGCCAGCCAGGAGAGCGAGCCCGAAGAGCCGCGGCTGACGATCACCTTCCAGGAGCTGCCCCCGATCATCACCTCGGGGCCGGCCGTTTAGGGGGAAAATAGAGACAACGCAGAGTAATCTAACCCCACGATAGGTTTTACCTATGGGCGTTCTCTGATGGCTTAGCCCGAGCGGGCGTATATCATTGTATCGATCGCCGCATGGCGGCACGAACCAAGGCGGCGCGAGCCGCGTAGCAGCAGAGAGCGGTCGAAACGCCGTACGAAAACGGCGGGACCCGCAGGAGGAAACAGATGACTAGAATTTGGAGAAGCGCCCTCGCGGGCGCCGTTGCAGCCCTCAGCCTGGCCGTTATGGCGGGCCCGGCCGCCGCCCAGGGTCAGCCCTTCCGGCTGATCGTCAGCGATCTGGAAGCCCCGCTCGTCCCGAACTCGGTGATCGACCTCGCCGACAGCCTCGGCTATTTCGAGCGCGAGGGCGTGAACGTGGAGCTGGTGCGCGTCCAGCAGACCCCCTCGATCGTCGCCGCCCTCCAGGCCGGCGAAGGTGAGATGGGCAACATCGCGGTGAGCGACGCCCTGCAGCTGGTCGCCCGCGGCCAGTTCGAGCTCATCGCGGTCACCTCGCCGAACAAGTCGCTGCCCTACCTCATCGCCACGCGCGATACGCTGACCTCGCCGCAGCAGCTCGAAGGCACCGCCTTCGGCATCGGCCGCATCGGCAGCCTCGACCATTCGCTGACCCGCCGCGTGTTCGAGCAGATCGGCGTGAACCCGGACGCGGTGAACTACGTGCCGGTCGGTCAGCCGGCGGTCCGCCTCCAGGCGCTCGCCGCCAACCAGGGCATCCAGGCGACCACGATCTCGATCGGCACCTGGCTCGCGCTTCCCGACCGGGCCGGGCTCCATGTCCTCGTCAGCGCGCAGGACTACTACGCGGCCGCGCCGGTCGTGAACAAGGTCAACGTGGTGAGCCCGCAGACCCTGGCCAGCCGCCGCGCCGACATCGACGGGGTGCTCCGCGCGATCGTCAAGATCTCGCGCGACATCGCCAACGACCCCAATGTCTGGGTCGACGGCATGGTGGCGCTCCGTCCCGACGTGACGCGGGAGACGCTCGAGACGCTGGCCGAGCAGTTCTCCGGCAGCGCCGAGAGCTGGAGCACCAATGGCGGGATGAGCCGCGCGGCGCTCGAGGCCACCGTCGAGTTCAACTACAGCTCGCCCGATTTCGAGGGCGTGCCGCGCATCGATCTCGCCCAGTGGGTCGATTTCGGGCCGCTCGACGGGGTGCTCGCCGAGCTCGGAACCGATCCCGAACTGGATCCCGCGGACCGCTAAGAGACAAGGGTTTGCGCGACATCGAGAGCGTAGCCATCCCGAGCAAGGCCGCCGCGACAGGGCCCGCCAAGATCACCATCAGGGGTGTTGGCAAGACCTTCCGGCGGCCGAGATCGGAGCAGATCGTGGAGGCCCTGAAAGGGGTCTCCCTCGATGTCGCCGACCACACCTTCATCAGCCTGGTCGGCCCGTCCGGCTGCGGAAAGACGACGCTCCTCCGCATGGTCAACGGGCTCATCAAGCCCGACGCCGGCGAGATACTGGTCAACGGCAAGGCGCCCGAGCCGGGCCCCGACATGGGCTTCGTGTTCCAGTCCTTCCGCCTCATCCCGTGGGAGTCGGTGCGCGCCAACGTCGCCTTCGTGATGCGCATCAACCATCTGCCGAAGGCCGAGCGGGACGAGCGGGTCGACCGCTATCTCAGCCTGGTCGGCCTCGCCAAGTTCGCCAACTCCTTTCCGAACGAGCTCTCGGGCGGCATGAAGCAGCGCGTGGCGCTGGCGCGTGCGCTCGCGCCCGAGCCGCAGGTCCTCCTGATGGACGAGCCGTTCGCCAGCATCGACGCGCAGACCCGCGAGCTGATGCAGTTCGAGCTGATGCGCCTCTGGTCGATCAACAAGGGCGTGGTCATCTTCGTCACGCACAGCGTCGACGAGGCGATCGTGCTGGCCGACCGCGTGGTGCTGATGGGGCCGCGGCCGGGCCGCATCATCGAGGTGGTCGACGTCAACCTGCCGCGGCCGCGCTGGGACTACGACGTGCGGGCGCGCCCCGAGTTCATCGACCTCCGCAACTATCTCTGGAACCAGATCCGCAGCATGGTGATTTCCGATCCGAACTCGGACTTCTTCCAGCGGCAGGCGAGCGGCCGGGCCTGAGTTCGGCCATCTTTCCCCTCCAGGGAGCGAGGTCGATGAGCGGACGCGCGTTCCACGATCGCCTCTTCCGGCCCGTTGTCGGGCTGCTGACGGCCGCGCTGCTCGCGCTCCCGTCCGCCGCCTTCGCCGACTGGAGCTGGAGCCAGGCCGCGCCCTTCCCCGAGCAGCGCACCGAGGTGAGCGCGGTCAGCGACGGCGAGGCCATCTACGTCCTCGGCGGGTTCGGGGTCCGCGAGGGCAGGGGGAGCGCGCCGACGGCGGTCTATCGCTACACGCCGGCCGGGGACGCCTGGGAGAAGATCAGCGATCTGCCCGAGGGTCTGAACCACACCGGCATCGTGATCCTCGAGGGCAAGCTCTACGTCGTCGGCGGCTACCGCGAGGCGACCTTCGACCCGATCGCTTCCCTCCGCATCCTCGACCTCGCCACGCTCGCCTGGAGCGAGGGCGCGCCGCTGCCGACCCCGCGCGGGGCGCTCGCGGTCGCCGAGCTCGACGGGCGCATCCACGCGATCGGCGGGACGAGCGCCGCCGGCACGGTCGATGTCCACGAGATCTACGACCCGGCGACGGACAGCTGGCAGGCGGCAGCGCCGCTCGCCGTCCGCCGCAACCATCACACCGCCGCCGCCCATGAGGGGCGCATCTACGTCTTCGGCGGGCGCGACGAGTCGACCTACCGGCAGACCGCGTCCGAGGTCTTCGACCCGGGCACGGGCCAGTGGCAGCCGATCGCCAATCTGCCGACCGGGCGGAGCGGCATCGCCTCGGCGGTGCTGGGCGGGGTGATCGTGGTGTTCGGCGGGGAGTCCTCGGGTCCGCTCGGCCGCACCTATGACGACGCGGAGGCCTACGACCCCGCG
>JADYYB010000244.1 GCA_020853895.1 Bauldia sp. | reverse complement strand
GCCAGCCGTTGCTCGTCCCGGAGATCGTCGAGCTCGACCCGGCCGACGCCGAGCGCCTCCTCGCCCAGAGCGAGCCGCTGCGGAGCCTCGGCCTCGAGATCGAGAGCTTCGGTCCCGCCGCGATCGCCGTCCGCGCGACCCCAGCGCTTCTCGGCCACCCCGACGCCGGCGCCCTGCTCCGCGACCTCGCCGACCAGCTCGCCAACGGCGACCTCCCGACCGCGCTCCAGGACCGCCTCGACGCCATCGCCTCGACCATGGCCTGCCACGGCTCGGTGCGCTCCGGCCGCCGCCTTCGCCCCGAGGAGATGGACGCCCTCCTCCGCGAGATGGAAGCGACCCCGCGCTCCGGGACCTGCAACCACGGCCGGCCGACCTATGTCGAGCTGAAGCTCACCGATATCGAGCGCCTTTTCGGCCGCCGCTAGAGGGTCGTCGAGGTACCCCCGACTCGGCCCGCCTGCGTCGCTCTAGCCTCGGTTGCAATCGCCGCCGCGGCGATTATGTTTCGCGGAGCGTGCCGCCGGGCTTCGGCTCCCTCGACTGCCGCGCCGTACTCGATTGCCCAAGGCTCGATTGCCCAAGACTCGCTTGCCATGAACAGGATCGACATTTCCCGGCACGGGGGCGAGGCCCAGCTCCGCTACCTCGACGGCGACTTCCAGGTCATCACGCCGGGCGGCTTCGTCCGCTGCGCGGTGACCGGCGCGGTCATCCCGCTCGACGAGCTCCGCTACTGGAGCGTCGAGCTCCAGGAACCCTACGCCGACGCCGCCACTTCCCTCAGCCGCTATCTGCAGGTGAAGACCCGTCGCTAGCCCAACGCTCCCCCTTCGGGGGTCGTGCAAAGGCGTACGACGAAGGCGCGTGCCTCCACTTTCCCCCTCCCCCTTGTGGGGAGGGCCGGGGTGGGCGCCGAGCGGCAGCGAGGCATGGTCAAGAAATCCACGCTGTCGGTTATCGCTACCGTGGGATTTTAGTGCCTCGCTTGCCGCGAGGCCCCCTCCCGGCCTCCCCCACAAGGGGGGAGGGGGAATGCGCTCTCAGCCTTTCGGGGAGAGGACGAGACCCCGCCGGGCCGCCTGCTCGGCCGCGGCCGCGATCAGCGCCGCGATCTCATCCGGCCGCTCGAACGCCAGCTCGACCGCCAGCATCTCGGAGAGATCGTGGAGCTCACCGACCGCGCCCGGCTCCCCGCGCATCCGCGCCCGGTCCTTCTCCGTGGTGACGAGCCGCAGCTCCCCGCGCGCCGCCCGGTCGATGAGCCGCCGCGCATCGGCCTCCGAGAACCGGTGGTGATCCGGGAAGGCTTCCGTGGCCGCCACCGTCGCGCCCGCTTCGCGAAGGCTCGCGAAGAACTTCTCCGGCCGCGCGATCCCCGCGAAGGCCAGGAGCCGCCCTCGCGCCCAGTCGCCTCCGGCCTTCGGCTCGAGCCGCGCCCGGTACGCGCCCTTCCCCGCCCTTGCGGCGAGCTGGACCACCGGCTCGGCGGCCGCGCCCTCGCCGATCACCACCAGCGCGCTGGCGTGGCGGAGCTGCACCTCGAGCGGCGCGCGGAGCGGCCCGGCGGGCATCACCCGCCCATTGCCGATCCCGCTGGCGGCGTCGACCACGACCAGCGCGAGGTCCTTGGCCAGCGAGGGGTTCTGGAACCCGTCGTCCATGACGATGAGCCCGACCCCCTCGGCGATCAGCCGCGCCGCCCCGCGCGGCCGGTCGCCGCTCACCACGGTCGGCGCGGCGGCCGCCAGCAGCAGCGGCTCGTCGCCGACCTCTGCGGCGCGATGGACCGCGGGATCGACGAGCAGCGGCCCTTTCGCCCGCCCGCCATAGCCGCGCGTCAGGAACCCGACCTTGCGGCCTTCCGCCTGCGCTAGTTTCGCCACCGCGAGCGCCGTCGGTGTCTTCCCGGCGCCGCCGGCGACGAGATTGCCCACGCACACCACCGGCACCGGCGCCACCATCTCCGGCGCGGCGTCCATCCGTGTGCCGGCGCGCCAGGCCCAGACCGCCGACACCGGCGCAAGCAGCCGCGCGGCGGGGCTCGGCGACGATGTCCACCAGAATCCGGGCGCCTTCACGCCTCGGCCCTCTGCGGCGCATCGAGGTAGGGCCGGAGCGCCGTCAGCGTCCGCGCCAGCGCGCCGGCGAACGGCCGGAGCGCCGCCTTGCCGCGGCCGGCCATCGCCGCCACCCGGCTCTTGTCGGCCAGCAGCCGGCGGAGGCTCGCGACCAGCGCCGCGAGGTCGTCCACCTTCTCCCCGCCGCCCGCCTCGTCGAGCGCGGCGAACACCTCGGTGAAATTGTGGACGTGCGGCCCGTGCAGGATCGCGGCGTTGAGCTCGACCGCCTCGATCGGGTTCTGCCCGCCATGGGCGACCAGCGAGCCGCCGAGAAAGGCGATCGGCGCGATCCGGTAGAAGAGCCCGAGCTCGCCCAGCGTGTCGGCGAGATAGATGTCGGTCCCCGCCACGACCGGCTCGCCGGCGCTCCGCCGCGCGACGGCAAGCCCGCTCTCCCGCAGGGCCGCCGCGATCGCCTCTCCGCGCGTCGGGTGGCGCGGCACGATGATGGTCAGGAGATCGGGAGACGCCGCCTTGAGCGCGCGATGCGCCTCCCCGGCAAGCGCCTCCTCTCCCTCATGCGTGCTCGCCGCCACCCAGATCGGCCGCCGCCCGATCGCGCTGTGCAGCGCGGCGAGCGCCGTGGGGTCGGCGCCGGGCGGCGGCACGTCGAATTTGAGGTTGCCGGTGACGCTCACCGCGCGCATCCCGACCGCGCGAAACCGCTCGCCGTCCGCCTGGCTCTGCGCGAGGCAGAGCGCGACCGGCGCGAACATCTCCTCGGCCAGCCATTTGTGCCGCCGCCATTTCTCGAAGCTCCGCTCCGACAGCCTGCCGTTGACGATGATCTGCGGCACGCCCGCCTCGGCGAGGCGCGCGATGGTCAGCGGCCACAGCTC
>JADYYB010000243.1 GCA_020853895.1 Bauldia sp. | reverse complement strand
TCGTCCCCGATCAGCTCAAGACCGGCGTGACCGTGGCCTGTCGGTACGAGCCCGGTGTGCAACGGACCTACGCCGACTGGGCCGCGCACTACGGGACCGTCATCGTCCCGGCGCGGCCCGCCAAGCCGCGCGACAAAGCGAAGGTGGAAGTGGCCGTGCAGGTCGCCGAGCGCTGGATCCTCGCGCGGCTGCGGCACGAGGTCTTCACGTCGCTGGCCGCGCTCAACGCCCGCATCCGCGAGGTCCTCGTCGAGCTCAACGCGCGCCCGATGAAGGGCTATGGCGGCCAATCCCGCCACGATCTCTTCGCGCAGTACGACCGGCCGGCCCTTCGGCCGCTCCCGGCCGAGCGCTTCCTCCACGGCGACTGGCTCACCGCGCGCGTCAATATCGACTACCACATCGACGTGCAGCGGCACTTCTACTCGGTGCCGCATCCGCTGGTCCACGCCCTGGTCGAGGTCCGGCTCACCGCCACGACCGTCGAGATCTTCCATCGCGGCACCCGCCTCGTCATGCACACCCGCAGTTACGTCCCCGGGCGCCACACGACGGTGGCGGCGCATCTGCCTCACGCCCATCGCGCCCATCAGGAATGGAGCCCGTCGCGGCTGCGCCGCTGGGGCGCCACCATCGGCCCGGCGACGGCCGCCCTCGTCGACGCCATCCTCGAGAGTCGGCCCCATCCCGAGCAGGGCTACCGCTCGTGTCTGGGCCTCCTGCGCCTGACCAAGCGCTACGGGGCGGCGCGCGTCAATGCCGCGTGTGCCCGCGCACTGGCCGCCGGCGCGCGCTCCTATCGGCACGTCGACGCCATCCTTAAGCACGGCCTGGATCGCCAGGCGCTCCAGCTCCCCCTCCCCGCGTCCCGGTCCCCGCGGGTGCATGCCCATCTGCGCGGACCGGCCTATTACCACGAAGGAGACCCCACATGATGCCCACCACGCTCGACCGGCTCCGCGCCCTGCGCCTGGGCGCGATGGCCGACGCGTATCTGGCCCAGCACCAGGACGCGCCCACGACCGCGCTCGGCTTCGACGAGCGCTTCAGCATGCTCGTCGATGCCGAGCACCTATTTCGCCACAACCGCGCGCTGACGCGCCGCTTGAAGGAGGCCAAGCTGCGCGTGCCGCAGGCCTGCCTCGAAGACCTCGACCCGAGTCCGCGCCGCGGCCTCGAGCGGGCGCTGGTCCGTCAGCTCGCCACCGGCCGCTGGATCGCTGAGCACCATCACGTGCTCATCACCGGCGCCACGGGCGTCGGCAAGACCTTTCTGGCCTGTGCGCTCGGCCAGCAGGCCTGCCGCCAGGGCTATCGCGTCCTCTATCGCCGGGTCCCGCGGCTCTTTGACGAGCTCGGGCTCGCCCATGCGGACGGCAGCTATCCGCACGTCCTGGCCCGCTTCGCGCGGGTCGACGTGCTCGTGCTCGACGACTGGGGCCTCACGCCGCTCACCGAGGCGCAACGGCAGGACCTGCTCGAAGTCCTCGAAGACCGCGACGGAACCCGCTCGACCATCATCACCAGTCAGCTCCCGCGCGAGCAGTGGCACGACTACCTCGGCGAGCCCACTGTGGCCGATGCGATCCTCGACCGCGTCGTCCATCGCGCGGTGTCGATCACGCTCACGGGGCCGTCGCGGCGCAAGGAGCCGCCGCGCCCCGAGGATCGGGAGGCGTAGCCGGGCCGTGGACGGTGCCGGCCCCGTGGACGCCCACGAGCGGCGCCCACCGGTCCTTGGAAAACCGCCCAGAACGCGGTTTCCCACACCGCCCACCGCCCTCGTCCTCGTACGGACCTGACCGAAGAACGAACGACTTGCTCTGGAGGGACCCGCTCGCTACACTGCCGACGTCTCAGCGTCGCTGCGCTCCGACCACGAGAGTGGCCCGAGTGATCACGATGCCGTGGACGGCGTGATCACGATCCCCGGACGGAGTGATCACGATGCGTGGAATACGCATCAAGTCGCGCCCGTCGTCGGCCAGGTCCACAGTCTCTTCGAAACCTTCGTCGCGCAGGGGCTCGAAGGTGTCATGACGAAACCTGCGGGATGGCGGCTGCGACGAGGAAAACCCGGCCCGGTCTGACCGGGACGATGGTAGGATGTCGGCAGCGATCAAAGGGCGAATCGAGCGTCCGATCAGGCCCTACCGGTTGGGCTCCTTCGCCTAGCTGAACGCAATATCTTGTGCGCACCGAGTTCGCACTGTACCCTTCTGGGCGGCTAATTCCGATGTCAGCAGTGATTGCTTCCTCGCGCGCCGTGAGCCTCTCAGCGCACAAGCCTGGCCGATCGCTGGCCATGTCGGTGCAGACGCGCCAAAGGCCCCTGATTCAGGCCCGAACTCTGCTGATTGATGCCCTCCGCGAACACTGCCAGACGGAGGAACGCTTCGGCCGAATCTTCGCTACAAGAGCCCCCAACCAAACGACCCGACTCGACATCGACGCCGCTCCAGAGCGGGCGGCCTGGGCGCTCATCAACGTGTACTTGCTCGGTGCCGCCGCCGAAGCAGATGTCCGCGAGTCCCTGGCCGCGGCGGAGACCTGGTTCCTCGGCGGGAGAGCCGGCGCACTTCCGTCATTGACGCAGCTGCTCGAGCCTGCTGTGGACCGTGCCTGTGTGGCCCTCTTGTCGGACGTAGCGATGGACGAGGAGTTCCGCAGGCTCCTGCCCTACGTTCTTGAGCCATACAACTTCGCACACCGTCTGAACGCGAAGCGATGTGCCGACTCGCGTGAACGAAGACAGCAGAAGCGTGGGTCGGGGACGTTCTACACGCCCGGCGACGTCGCTGATGTTGTGACGTCTAACGCCGTTCCGCTCGTGAGAGGGGGTGGGACAGCACTCGATCCAGCATGCGGCACCGGAGTGTTCCTTCTATCTCTCTTGCGGCAGCTCCGGGCAGCGGGGGACCCGCGCACACCACTGGAGATCTGCGAGCGAGCTCTCTTCGGAATCGACCTTTCCGACCTCGCAGTGGAGTCGTGCGCGTTTTCGCTCGCACACGAATGTCTCGACTCATTGGAAGACCTGGATCCCTGGGTCCTGTGGCACCGCATTCGCTTCAATCTGTGGGCGCACGACACGACCCTCGTCGATTTCTCGGTTTCTACCGCCGGGTTGGCGATGGACAGTCGGCGTCGCAGTCGTAACGCACTGTCCGGCTCTCTAGTTCCAGAGGGCTCTTTATCGCGAGGACCGCTTGATCGAGCGTCGCTTTGGCGCGAGGCCGGGACTTCGCAGGCGCATTGCGTCTTTCCTGAAGGTGCTGGCGGGTTTGACGCCGTAGTCTCGAATCCGCCATACGTCAAAGAAGCAGGTGCGGCAGGGAACGTGTACCTGAAGTTCATCGAGGTGATGATCCAAGCCGCCAATCGCAGAGACGGCTTCCTTGGCGCCGTTCTTCCACTTTCGATCGCGTTTGGGTCGGACGCGGACACTCGACGTGTTCGCTATCGGCTAACACAGGATGCTGGCCTCTGCCGATTCGCGTTCTTCGATCGAGAACCGCACGGGCTCTTTGGAGAAGAAGTAAAGACGCGTTCCGCCCTGCTGTTTCGTAGTTTTGGCGACGTGACCGGCGCCGCGCGCGTGCAGACGACAGCCTTAATCCGCCTTACCAGCCGGACGCGGGCCGCCACCTTGGGGGCCATACCTGCCGTCGAACTCGGGCGAGCTGAGATCGGCAACGGTGTCCCCAAGCTCGGTAGCCGCATCGAGGCGGACGCCTATCGTTGCATCAGAGGTGTGTTGGTCGCTCACTCGCCGCTGCCCTTGTCATCGCAGTCTTTCGAGGAGTGTCTGGCGGACCAGCGAGATACCTGCGTGTATGTAGGCGCGACCGCGTACAACTTCATCAACGCCGCGCGGCAGCTCAGGCCTCCTCGCGTATTGAGCCATCGCCCGACGCAGTCAAGCTTCGCGGTCGTTGGTGCAGCCACGAAGTCTGACGCAGACTCACTTTTCGCAGTCTTGTCCAGCAGAATTGTGTATTGGCTTTGGACTGTGGATGGTGACGGATTCCACGTTTCTCGGCGATTCGTTGAGCGTGTATCGACGTTCTGGCGCGCACTGGATACCGAAGCCCGTTCAGAGCTGGCATGTCTGGGAGCCGAACTCTGGGACGCGCTCGCGGCTGCTCCAACGATAAGCGTCAACGCAGGTGCTTGGAGCCTCGCATTCTCACCGTTGCGTCAACAGGGTGCGCAAACGCAGATAGACCGGGTGCTCGCCACAGGCCTTGGCCTTCCCGAGTATTTTGTGGGTTTTCTGGAAGGCGCCACGATCGAGCGAATTATCATCAGCCCGTCCGAAGAGCGACGGCGGCTACTCGTCGGTTGAGTGGCCAGGAGCACGTCTGTGCAGAACATCACGAAGGAAGTCAAAGCTAAGAGCGTCGTCACCAAGGGCGAATGGCGCGAGTACACCAAGACGGTCTGGCAGATCGCAAACGTGTCCGACCCCGACCACCCAGCGGTGTTTCCGGTCGAGATTCCCCACCGACTCATCAAGCTCTTCAGCTTCTACGGTGAACTCGTCCTCGACCCGTTCGCCGGGGTTGGAACGACTGCCCGCGCGGCTATTCCGCTGGGGCGCCGAGTGTACTGTGTCGATCAGAACCCAAGCTATGTTGCCGCCATCAAGAAGCGCTGTGCGCCGCTGAGCAATGGGCGACCCGCTTCTGATTTGTTGACCGTTGTTCGAGGAGATAGCCGTTCGCTCTCGGGTCTCTCGGACAACTCGGTTGGCCTGGTCGTAACGAGCCCCCCTTACTGGAATAAGGCTGACTACGGCGACCGCCAGACGAATATCGGCGGAATCAGGAACTACCAGGAGTTCCTCCATATGACGCGCCGCGTGTTTGCTGAGTGTTTTCGAGTCTTGAGCCCAGGCCGGAAATTCTGCATTGTGACAGCTAACGTCAACCAGCACACAGACCATGGCCTCTTGACATTCCCTCTCGCTACCGACTTCCTCGTCCAAGCTAGGGAGATCGGTTTTGTGCTGATCAACGAGATCATCTGGTCCAAGGACGCGACCGGAGGTCGGTGGGGTTCCTATGGGAGCCAGCGCCCGATTTTCGGAAGCTATCCTTACCCACCGAACTTTCTCTTCAAGAACGTGCACGAGTACGTTCTGATCTTGGCGAAACCAAGCGCCAGGCGCGTACGTGGGCCGAAGGTAATGGAGTACGCGGAGCTGATGGGAGATCCCGCGAAGCCTGAGTAGTGTCCTCGGAGCCACCGATTCATGGACTACGAGTTCCACGTACAAGACCCGACTTCTCCGCACACCGTCTACCTGTTTGAAGCGATCATTGAGGCGGCTCAGAGCGCCTCACACTGCCGTGGCGTATTCGCGTTCGCGAGCTTGGCTGGCGTAAGGACGCTGATTACCGACCCCGTGGTCGAGGCGTTTCTCGACGCAGGCGGGGACATCGAGCTGATCGTTGGCATCGACGCGGTCACGAATCGCCCTACTCTTGAGTACCTGGCCGAAGTCGAGCGAAATCGCCCAAACGTAGCCGTGAGGGTCTTCTGGAACGAGACGCCCGGCCTATTCCACCCCAAGTTCATTCACTTCCGATGTCGTAATGGTCGAGAGGTGCTGATCGTCGGCTCTGGGAACCTCACCCCGGGTGGATTCCGCGGAAACATCGAAGCCTACACGGTTCTGCGCAGTCGCGCGCGAGAGGCCATAGATACCGGCTCCCTCACTCGCTTCTTGGATGCGCACTGCGATGACATTCGGCCAATCGACGAAG
Source organism: Bauldia sp. (assembly GCA_020853895.1). GTDB lineage: Bacteria > Pseudomonadota > Alphaproteobacteria > Rhizobiales > Kaistiaceae > JADYYB01. Next base: position 808 of record JADYYB010000243.1, on the reverse strand, counting down.
AGGCCTTTGCGAGGGCCGCCCAAAACCTGGCTCGGCCAGCGGCACGTGGCACTCGTCGAAGGCGGGCGGAAGCCGGGCCGGAGACCGCTGAAGCCATCGCGGAGGCGATTGCGGAACAGCCTGAAGAACCGTCGGAGATCGCAGACAGGATCCTCGTCGCGCAGGTTCCCAGGGCAGGTACCCGTTGGCATCAGGTGCACTTCAATCAAGCGGTCGTCGCCCAGTTCTTCCAGGTTCAGGCCGACTCGATTCAACGGGTATACCTGATCGAACGAATGCAGGATGGCACGCGGGCTGACGAAGAAGTGCGCCCTTGTGTCTATAGTCAGTCAAACAAGAACTACAAGATCGAACTCGGCGCCAAGCACGACGAGGACTACCCGGAAGACGGAGTCCCGGTCGCTGTGTTCCGCGAGCTGCACGCGAGGTCTTTTGAGTACATGCTGATCATGCCCGGGGAACCCGGACACGCGGAGATGCTTGAGCTGACGGAGACGCTACCGCGTGTTGGAAGGGGCCACGCCCGTGTAATCACCGACACCGTCGAGCTGAGGACTGCTTGGCCAGGCTGCCCTCTGCTGGCGGTCGCTGAGGATGTCGTTGAGTGATTTCGATAGTCAGCCCTCTCGGTTGACCGACTCCCCATCACGCGGCCCGCCTCAACGCGTCAAGCCGCAGGAAGGGCGCTGGGTGGCCTACGAATCGGACCGGACGGGACGCCCCGAGGTCTACGTGCGCGCGCTGGCGGCGCCGGAGGACGGAGAATGGCCGATCTCGGCGCGCGGCGGCCGCCGGCCGAAGTGGTGGC
>JADYYB010000242.1 GCA_020853895.1 Bauldia sp. | reverse complement strand
TGGTGGCGGAGATCGAGCGCGCTGGTCGGCTCGTCGAGGAGGAGCGCCTTCGGCTCGCGCGCGATCACCTGGGCGAGCCCGGCGAGCTGCCGCTGGCCGCCGGAGAGCCGGTCGAGCGGCTCGAGCGCGAGCCGCGCGATGTGCAGCCGGTCGAGCGCGGCGGCCGCCACCGTCTCGGGCGCGCGGTCGTCGCCGAGCGGGGCCGCGCGGAGCGCGCTGATCACGCCCTCGATCACCGTCAGCCCGACGCCGGCGGGCAGCGCCTGCGGCATGAAGGCGACGTGGCGCGCGCGCTCGCCCGGCGTCATGCGGAGGAGGTCGAGGTCGCCGAGCCGCACCGTGCCGCTCGCCCGCGCGAGCCCGCCGATGGCGCGGAGGAGGGTCGACTTTCCCGCCGCGTTCGGCCCGACCAGCGCCACCAACTCGCCGGCGGAGAGCGCCGGCAGGCTGATCCCCTCGAGCACGTTCCGCCCGCGATAGCCCGCCGAAAGCCCGGCCACCTCGAGGCTCGTCGCGCCGGCCGCTTCCGCCGTCACGCCCGGCCCCGCGTGAAGATCAGCCAGGCGAAGACCGGCAGCCCGATCAGCGCGGTGATCATGCCGATCGGCAGGAGCACGCCCGGCAGCACGCTCTTGCTGACGATCGAGGCGCCCGACATCAGCACCGCGCCGGTCAGCGCGCTGACCGGCAGGAGGAAGCGGTGATCCTCGCCGACGAGGAGCCGCGCGATATGCGGGGAGACGAGGCCGATGAAGCCGATCGTGCCGACGAAGGCCATCGAGGTCGCGGTGAGGAGGCTCACGCGGAAGAGCGAGCCGAAGCGGAGGCGTCCGACATTCACCCCGAAGCTCCGCGCCCGCTCCTCGCCGAGGCGGAGCGCGGTCAGCTTGGCGGAGGCCGCGAAGGAGAAGGGGAGGGCGAGCCCCAGCACGACGACGAGCACGGCGAGCTTGTCCCAGGTCGAGCGGGTGAGGCTGCCCATCATCCAGAAGATCACCTGCTGCAGCGCCTGCGGGCTCGCCACGAACTGCACCAGCGTGAGGAGCGCGTTGAAGGTGAAGGAGAGCGCGATGCCGAGGAGGACGACCGTCTCCGCCCCCGCCCCCCGGAGCCGCGACACCGCCTGCAGGAAGAGGATCGAGGCGAACGCGAAGACGAAGGCGTTGGCCGACAGCACCCAGTTCTGCGGGATGCCCGGCAGCCCGAAGCCGAGGATGATCGCGAGCGCGGCGCCGAAGGAGGCGGCCGAGGCGATGCCGAGCGTGAACGGGCTGGCGAGGTAGTTGTTGAGCGTGGTCTGCATCTCCGCGCCCGAGACCGCGAGCGCCGCGCCGACCAGCACCGCCATCAGCGCGTAGGGGAGGCGCACCTGCCAGATGATCGTCTGCACCGGCCGCGACACCGAGTCGGGCGCGAAGAGCCCGCCAAGGAGCTGCAGCGGGTGGAGGTCGGAGGGACCGGTCACCACGTCGGCGAGGAAGGCGGCGACGGCCAGCGCCGCCAGCCCCGCCGCGAGGAGGACGCGCCGCCGCACCAGGCGGCGATAGCCGCTGAGACTCGTCGCCGCGGTCGCGGAGAGATCGGTGGATGTCACGTCGGGCCGGCGGCGCGCGGTTCCCGTGTCCACGCCTGCGCGCGGACACGGGAAGGACTTCGGCCTAGTTCAGAGCGAGCCAGTAGGTGCCGCGGAGCGGCACGGCGAGGAAGCGCTCGTTGATCTCGGCCACCGTCGCGGCGGGATCGAGATCGGCGAAGAGCTCGGGGTGGATGAACTTGGCGAGCGCCTCGATGGCGATGACCGAGAGCGGCGTGTCGTTGAAGAGGTGCCACACCGCATAGACGCGGCCGTTCTGGATCGCGCTGAGATCGGCGATGCCCGGCCGCGCGATCATCCGCGTCAGGGCCTCGCGCACGGTCGCCTCGTCGTAGTCCGGCCCCATGACGAGGCCGTTGACGCGCGCCAGATGCGCCCCGCCGGTGCCGACATAGATCGGCGGGTCGCGGCTGATGATGTATTCGAGGCTGAGCTCGCCGGTCGGCCCGGGCAGGATGTCGGAGCCGATGTTGTGCCCGCCCGCGAACTCGACGAACGAGCCGAGCGTGCCCTTGCCGGGCGAGAAGCAGCAGCCCTGGTTGAGCCCGACATGCGCCTCCATGAGGACGTTCGGGCGCTCCGGATTGGCAGCGGCCAGCGTCGCTTCGATCGCGTCGAGCCGGCCCTGGTAGAAGGCGGCGAGATCGGCCGCCTGCTCCTCCTGGCCGAGCACCTTGCCGAGGAGCTCGATGCTGGGAACCGTGTTGGCGATCGGGTCGCGGAAGAAGTCGACGAACACCACCGGGATGCCTGCCGCCTCGATCTGGCGCACCAGCTCGTTGTCTTCCGTGGCGGGGCTGTTCTCGCCCGCGAAGATCACCACGTCCGGCTCGGCGGCGATCGTCTGCTCGATCGAGAAGGTCGCCTCCGGCCCCTCGCCGACGATCGTCACGTCGGCGAGCGCGGGCGACTTCTCGAGGAAGAAGGCATAGGTGCCCGGATCCTGCCGCTGGTAGTCGCTCGGCCAGCCGACCAGGAGCGAGGCCGGGTCGGGATGGATGAGCGCGAGGGTGACGATGAGACGCCCCTCGCCGAGCACCACCTTCTCGGCCGGGCCGTCGAGCGTGACCTCGCGGCCGATGATGTCGGTGACGGTGATCGGCTGGGCGACCGCCGCGGGGCCCCATGTCGAGGCGGCGAGCGCGAGGCCCAGGGCTGCAGTTCCGAGACGCATGGGATGACTCCGTTGGGTTAAGGCGAAGCGAAGGCGAGGCGGACGGCGCGTCCGACCGCGGCCGGCAGCATCGAGGCGTGGTTCTCCTCGGGCACGACGACCAGCGAGGCGCGAAGGTTCGGGGCGAGCCCGTCGAGGCCGGCGACGAGGTCGCGCGCGTTGCCGAGGATGCGATTGCGCCGCTGCCGCTCGGCCCGCGCGGGATCGTGGGAGGTCTCGCCCGACGGCTCCTCGAGCGCGCCGGCGAGGATCACGAGGTCGCGCGGCGGGAGGCCGCCCAGCGCGCGGCCGAGCCCCGCGGGCGGGCGCGGCTGCTCGCGCGGGAACCACAGCGAGGGGCTCGCCGCGACATGGGAGCGGAATGCCGCCGGCCGGCGGAAGAGCGCGTCGACGACGAAGAGCCCGCCGAGCGAATGGCCGAAGAGCGTCCGGCGCTCGGGGCTCGCCGACCATTCGCGCTCGAGCAGCGGGACGAGGTCGTTTGCGAGGAAATCGAGGAACGAGACCGCCCCGCCGGTCGACGGCCAGGGCTTGCCGTCGGGCCGCGCCGGCGTGCTCGGCGCGAGCTCGGGCGCGGTGAAGTCGAGCGTGCGGGCGGTCCCGTCGAAGGTCTCCTCGCTCGGATAGCCGACGCCAACGACGAGGCCGTTGTCGATGCCGCTGACCTCCGCGCGGATTGCGAAGAGCGCCGCGATGTCGCGCGCCATGCCGAACAGCGCATGGCCGTCGAGGAGGTAGATCGCTGGGTACCCGCCCGGTGGCGGCGGCGCGGCGGGCGCGGCGACCATGATGCGCCGCTCGCGCCCGTCCGCGCCGCGGAGGTCGAAGCTCCAGCTCCGCGGCAGCACGACCGGCGGGGAGGCGCGCAGCAGGCTGGCGTCGCTCACCACGTCCATTAGATTTCTTATAACTCCAATCACGCGCAGTTTTGATTTTTTCTATATCAATACTGTGTTCATCGAGGGATGTTGCCTCATATTCTGAATTGATATAGCGGTGCAACAGTCGATAGTCAGAAGATAGTTAGATCAATTCTGAAGAAGGCGAGGCCGCCAGAGTGCCGGTAAAGTCATGAACGCGGTCTCCCCCGAGCCCTGGAAGGACCGCTTCCGCGGCATTCGCGTCGTCGAGGTCAGGCGCGTGGCGGCGGTGACCCCGCTGATGCGCCGGATCACGCTCGGCGGGCCGGAGCTGGCCGGCGTGCCGCGCGGTCCGAACGTGAAGATCCTCATCCCGCCGAAGGGCCTCGCGCCCGAATGGCCGCTCCGCGGCCCGGACGGCGGCCCGATCTGGCCCGCTCCCGAGCGCCGCCCGGTGACCCGCACCTACAGCGTGCGCCGCGACCGCCGGGCCGAGCAGGAGATCGACGTCGACTTCGTGCTCCACGGCCACGGCCCCGCCGCCGCCTGGGCGGCCGACGCGCAGCCGGGCGACGTCGTGGGCATCGGGGGCCCCGGCGGACTGAGCGTCCGCGAGGCCGACTTCTACCTGCTGGCCGGCGACCATTCGGCGCTGCCGGCGATCGCCCGAATCCTCGAGGACCTGCCGCCCGCGGCGACGGGCCGCGCCTTCATCGAGGTGCCCGGTGCGGACGAGCGGCAGCCCCTCGCCCATCCCGACGGCGTCGAGATCGTCTGGCTCCACCGCACCGAGGAGGCGGGCCGCTCCGCGCTCCTTGCCGAGGCGGTCGAGGCGATGGCCTGGCCGGAGCGGGGCCGCGTCTTCGCCTGCATCGCCGCCGAGTCGACGACGGCGCGCGCGCTGAAAGCCTATGTGCGCGACGAGCGCGGGCTCGACCGGCGCGAGTTCCTGGCGATGGGCTATTGGCGGCTCGGCATGAGCGAGACCGACTACCACCGCGAGCACGACCACGACCGCGGCGACGAGTACCACCAGAACCGCCGCGAGCTCGCCCCCAACCACGCCGACTGACCAGCGCGCGGAGCGTGACTCCCCAGAGTCTATAACCTCCCCCTTGCGGGGAGGTCGAAGATGCGGAGCCTTTGGCGGAGCATCTTCGGGAGGGGGTAGCGGGCGAAGCCCGCGTCCCTCCTGTTTCCCCGTGGGTGCTCTTCCGGCTCACCCTCTCCCACAATCGTTTCGCGATTTCGACCTCCCCGCAAGGGGAGGTTAGTTTCCCTGACTCCGACGTTGATCCAAGAGCATCATGAGTTGGTCCAGCCGCCTGGCCGTGCGAACGTCAGACGCGTCCCCTCTCCCCGGCGGGGAGAGGGTTAGGGTGAGGGGGTATAGGTCCATCCGGATAGCGCGGAGCCCCCTCACCCCAGCCCTCTCCCCGCCGGGGAGAGGGGGCAGGATGGCGCAGATGTGAGGGAATGGCCCCACTTGCGAGGAGGGTCCGCACGAAGGGCGATCGCGGCATCGCGCGGCTAGAGGAGGATCGTGGGCTCGGGGCGCGCGAAGGTCTGGCGCCCGCTCCGCCAGCCGGCGAGCGGCGGGGTGAGGCGGCGGACGACCGATCCTGCATCGGGGGCGTCGAAGAGGAGGAGGTCGGCCGGCGCGCCGACGGCGAGCGTATTCTCCCAGCCCATTGCCCGCGCCGCGTCGGCCGAGATCATGGCGAAGGCCCAGGCGAGCTCCGCGTCGCTGGCCAGATGCGCGACATTGGCGAAGAGGTTCGCCATGCGGACCGGGTTCGCGTCGCCGTAGGGCGTGAAGAGGTTGCAGACATTGTTGCTCGCCACCGCCGTGAGCACGCCCTCCCTGGCGAGCGCGGCGAGCGGCGCGACCCCCCGCGGCTCCAGCATCTCCGCGCCGCGGCCGAGGAGGAAGAGGTCAGTCGCCGGCAACGCGACGACCGCGATCCCGGCGTCAGCGAGCCTGCGAGCCATCTCGCGCACCGCCTCAGCCGGCCAAGCGGCGAGCTTGGTGACATGCCCGCAGGCCACGCGCCCCTGCCACCCCCGCCGCACCGTCTCCTTGATGATCGCCGGAAGATCGGAGCCCTCCGGCTTGAGGTCGAAGTCGACGTGGAAGTCCGCGTCCACCTCGAACCGCTGTGCGAGATCGAAGATGCGCCTGATGTGCTCAGCGGGATTCGGATCGGCGTAGCTGCACCCGCCGACGAGGTCGGCGCCGTCCTCGAGCGCGGCGACGAGCAGCGCCTCCGTCTCCGGCTCGTTGGTGATCCCCTCCTGCGGGAAGGCGCAGATCTGGATGTCGATGAACGCGGCGTATTCCGCGCGCACCGCCTTGATCGCCTCGAACGAGCGGAGCCCCGCGCGCGGATCGACCTCCACGAAGGTGCGCAGCATCATCGTGCCGTTGAGGATCGCCCGCTCGACCACGCGCGAGGCGCGGGCGTGCACGTCCTCGACCGTGAAGCCGGCCTTGAGCCGCGCCGTCTCGCGCACCGCTTCGCCGAGCGTCCCCTCGACGATCGTGAAGCGGTCGAGGAGCTCCGCCTTGTCGAGATGGATGTGGCAGTCGACGAGGCCGCGCGTCAGCAGCCGACCGCCGGCGTCCTCCCGCGGCGCGTCCGCCGCGATACCCGGCTCGATCGCGGCGATCCGTCCGCCCGCGATGCCGACATCCATCAGGCTCGCATGCCCGTCCAGCCGTGCGTTGGCGATGACGAGGTCGAGGCCGGCCACGAGGCGTCAGGGGCTCGCGATCATCTTGCCGTCGCGCGCGATCGGCTTGCCGCCGCGATAGACCGTCCGTTCTTTCGGCACCGCCACGACCGCCTCCGGCACGTGCACGGCGGCGAGCGTGACGAAGTCCGCCTTCGCCCCCGGCACGAAGCCGTAGGCGTCGAGCCCGAGCGCCTTCGCCCCGCCGCTCGTCACGATGTCGAACGCGGAGACGAGCTCCCAGTCCTCGTAGAACCCGGACCGGTAGCCTATGATGTTGGCGCGGCTCAGCATGTCGCCGTCGCCGTAGGGCCACCAGCTGTCGCGGATATTGTCCGACCCGCTGAACACCGTCACGCCCGCCTTCCTGAGCGTCGTGACCGGCGGGAAGGAATAGCTCCCCGGCGCGTTGGTCATGATCGCCACGCCCGACTCCGCCAGCATCGCTGCCGTCTTCTGCTGATAGGCGGCCGGGATGTCGCCGAGCGAGTACGCGTGGCTCACCGCGACATGGCCCTGCATGCCGAGCGCGCGCGTCCGCGCCGCGATCTGCTCGATCTCGAACACGCCCAGCGTCCCGCCATCGTGGAGGTGGATGTCGACGTCGACGCCGCGCTTCTCCGCGATGCCGAAGACGACGTCGAGATGCGCCTCCACGTTCCGGTCGAACGTGGCCGGGTCGAGCCCGCCGACGAGGTCGAACCCCATCGCCACCGCCTGGTCGAGGAGCTCCGGCGTGCCGGGGCTGGCGAGGATGCCGTTCTGCGGGAAGGCGACGAGCTGGAGGTCGATGAGATCGCGGTACTGCTCGCGCACGGAGAGGATCGCCTCGGCGTGCTTCAGGCCGACCGATCCGTCGACCATGACGTGGCTCCGCATCCGCATCGTACCCTGCGCGATGCAGAGCTCGAGCTGGTCGCGCGCCCGCTTCTCGATCGGCCCGGCATTGGCGAGATTCTGCGCTTGGAAGGCGACGCGCTCGTGCACGTCGAACCCGTTGGTGCACGGGATGTGCGGCTTCCACTTTTCGCCGTAGAAGCTGGTGTCGAGATGGATGTGCCCCTCGACGAAGCTCGGCGCGAGCAGCGCCCCGCCGAGATCGACGGTCTCCCGCGCCTCCGGCAGCGCGCCGCCATCGGTGACGATTGCGGTGAACCGCCCCTTGTCGATCGCGAGGCTCGCGCGCTTCCCGTCCGGCAGAAGCGCATTCGTGAACAGGGTCTCGACAGCCGGCAACGCAATCTCCTCGTGACTATTCCCCCTCCCCCTTGTGGGGAGGGGTTAGGGGTGGGGGCCGAGCGGCAAGCGAGGCCTTTCAGTAAATCCCACGGTGACGCTCGTCACCGCCGTGGGATTCTCGATCCTCGCTTGCCGCTCGGCCCCCTCCCAACCTCCCCCACAAGGGGGGAGGGGGATTTGGCGAGCCCGAAGCTACCCTGTCGGCAGCGTGCCTTGCACGCCCTCGACCAGCCAGGTCATGCCCTTGATCTCGTCCTCGGTCATCGTCGTCCCGGCGGCGACCTGCTCGACGCCCGCCTGGTTCTTCAAGGGCCCCGCGAAGGGGTTCAGCGTCCCCGCGACGATCGCCGCCTCGGCCGCCGCCATCTCCGCCGCGACCGACGCCGGCAGCTCGGGGCTCGCGGTGGTCATCTTCACGAACCCGCCCGGCCCGAGCCCGCGCCAGCGCGCGGTCGGCGTCCACGTCCCGTCGAGGACCGCGCGCGCCGCCTCGATATGCGCCGCGCTCCAGTCGAGCTCGAAGGAGACCAACTGCCCGCGCTGCACATAGGCCGAAAAATCGCCCGTGCTGCCAATCGCCCACACGCCGTGCTCCTCGGCCGCGAGGCCCTGGACCGGCGTGTTGGGGCTGCCCGAGATCACGTCGGCGCCCTGCGCGACGAGCGCGGCCACCGCGTCCCGCTCCTTGGCCGGATCGACCCAGGCGTTCACCCACACCACCTTCAGCACGACGTCCGGGTTCACGCTCCGCGCGCCGAGCATGAAGGCGTTGAGGCTGTAGATCACCTGCGGCACCGGGAAGGCGCCCACCCAGCCGAGGATGTTCGACTTGGTGGTGCGGCCGGCGGCGATGCCGGTGAGGTAGGTGCCCTCGTGGTGCTTGGCCTCGAAGACGCCGAGATTGTCGCCCGCCTCGATCCCCGCGCAGCACTCGAAATGCGAGTTGGGCAGCGTCGGCGCGAGCTTCCGCAGCGAGGCGTAGTGCGAGAAGGTGGTGCCGAAGAGCAGCCGGTGACCCTGCGTGGCGAGCTGGCGGAAGAGGCGTTCGCCGTCTTGGATCTGCGCGATGTTCTCGAGCACGGTCACCTCGACCTGGTCTGGGAACTCGGCCTGCAGCGCGCGCCACGCCTGGGCCTGGAAATATTCCCAGCCGGTGTCGGAGATGGCGCCCATGTGGATGACCCCGACGCGGAGTTTCTCGCCCTGGGCGAGGACCGGCAGGCTGGTGCCGGCGAGGAGGGTGGTGGCTGCGGCTCCTTTCATGAAACCGCGACGCGAAATGTTGTTCATGACGGTCCTTCCTGAGTGTTCATGGCCGATGGAGACGAGACGAGCGGGCTCACCCCTCCGCGTTGAAGGGCTTGCCCAGCGAGGCCGGGACGCTGAGCCGCATCAGCGCGGCGTCCCGGGAGATGAGGACGAGGACGAGAATGGTCGCGAGATACGGCAGCGCGGACATCAGCTCGGACGGAAGGCCGACGCCCGCGCTCTGCGCGAAGAGCTGGCCCATCGTCGCCCCGCCGAAGAGATAGGCGCCGAGAAGGCAGCGCTCGGGACGCCAGGTGGCGAACACCACCAGCGCCACCGCGATCCAGCCGCGCCCGGCGATCAGCCCTTCGGTCCAGAGGGACGTGTAGACGGTCGAGATGTACGCGCCCGCGACGCCCGCCATCGCCCCGCCGAAGATCGTCGCCAGATAGCGGATGCGGGCGACCGGATAGCCGATCGCGTGCGCCGAGGAGGGCGACTCGCCGACCGCGCGGAGCACGAGCCCGGGCCGGCTCCGCGCGAGGAAATACCAGACGCCCGCGAAGAGCACCCACGACAGCCAGACCAGCGGATGGATCGCCGCGAAGAGCGGCCCGACGACCGGCAGCTGCGCGAGCCCGCCGCCCGCGCTGCCCCGCGGGAGGACGAGCGCGGTGCCGACGAAGGGCTTGCCGAGATAGGTGCCGAGCGCGATGCCGAACGTGGTCAGCGCCAGCCCGACCACGACCTGGTTCGCCATCAGCGTGATCGCCAGCACCCCGAAGAGGAACGCCAGCAGCGCCCCGACGATCATCGCCGCCAGCACCCCGAGCCAGATATTGCCGGTGGCGAGCGCGACGGCGAAGGCAACCACCGCGCCGGTCACCATCATCCCCTCGACGCCCATGTTGAGGACGCCGGCGCGCTCGGTGACGAGCTCGCCGAGCGCGGCGTAGAGGAGCGGCGTGCCGGCGACGAGCGCGGCGAGGAGGATGGTGAGGAGGCTCATCGCGCCGCCTCGAGCGCGAGGGCGGGAACCGCGCGCCGCCAGCGCACACGGTAGCGGATGAGGACGTCCGCCGCGAGCATGAAGAAGAGCAGCATCCCCTGGAAGAGGCCGGTGATCGCCGACGGCAGCCCGAGCGACATCTGCGCGACGTCGCCGCTGAGATAAAGGAGCGACATCAGGAGCCCGGAAAAGACGATGCCGACCGGGTGCAGCCGCCCGAGAAAGGCGACGATGATCGCCGCGTACCCGTAGCCCGGCGAGGCGGTCGGGAAGATCTGCGCCAGCGGCCCGGCGATCTCGCCGACCCCGGCGATGCCGGCGGCGACGCCACCGGTCAGCATCCCGATCCACACCGCGCGCCTGGCGCTGAACCCGGCGTAGCGCGCGGCCGGCGCGGAGAGGCCGGTGACCTTCAGCTCGAACCCGACGAGCCGCCGCGACAGCACCACCCATGAGAGCGCGACCGTGAGGAGCGCGACGATGATCCCGATATTGGCGCGCGTGCCCTCGATGATGATCGGAAAGAGCGCGGCCGGCGCGAGCGGCTCCGACTGCGGGAAGTTGAAGCCCATCGGGTCGCGCCACGGCCCGAAGACGAGATAGGACAGCCACAGCGCCGCGACGTAGTTCAGCATCAGGCTGGTGAGGATCTCGTTGGCGTTGAAGCGCGTCTTGAGGAACGCCGGCCCCGCCGCCCAGAACGCCCCGCCGATCGCGCCCGCGAGCAGCATTGCCGGCAGCACCCAGGGCGCGCCGGAGGGGCCGTAGTTGAGCGCCACCCACCCGCCGAAGATGACGCCGAGCACCAGCTGCCCTTCTGCGCCGATGTTCCAGACCCCGGCGCGGAAGCCGACCGAGAGTCCGACCGCGATGAGGATCAGCGGCGCGGCTTTGATGAGCAGCTCGCCGAAACTGTAGAGGTCGCCGAGCGGGGAGAAGAGGAAGCGCACGAGCGAGGAGAACGGGTCGCGTCCCGCGGCCGCGAAGATCACCAGCGCGACGACCGAGGTCAGTGCGATCGCGAGGAGCGGGGAGAGCCACAGCATCGCTGCCGACGGACGAGGGCGAGGCTCAAGTCGAATGGACACGTGCCGCCTCCGTCGTCGGGACCGGGGCTTCCCAGCGCCCGGTCATGGCGAGGCCGATCGCCTCGCGGTCGAACTCCGAGCGCGGGATCGGGGGCGAGAGCTTGCCGCCGGCCATCACCGCGATACGGTCGGCGAGCTCCATCAGCTCGTCGAGCTCCTCGGAGATGACGAGGACGGCCGCGCCGCGCGCGCGAAGGTCGAGGAGCGCCTGGCGGATCGCGACCGCGGCTCCGACGTCGACGCCCCAGGTCGGCTGCGCGACGACCAGCACGCCGGGCTCCTGCAGCACCTCGCGCCCGACGATGAACTTCTGGAGGTTGCCGCCCGACAGGCTGTCGGCGAGCGCGTCCGGCCCGCCGCCGAGCACGCCGAACTGCTGGATGCAGCGCTCGGCGAAGTCCCGCACCGTATCGAAGCGGATGAAGCCCGCGCGCAAGACCTCGTCGCGGTTGAAGGTGAGAAGCGCGTTCTCGGTGAGCGGCAGCGAGGGGATCGCGCCGCGCCCGAGCCGGTCCTCCGGCACCGAGCAGAGCCCGAGCGCCCGCCGCTGCCGCGCGTCGAGCCGCGCCGCGGGCTTGCCATCGATGTTGATCGTCTCGGCGCTTGCGAGCGTGGTCTCGCCGGAGAGGACGGCGAGCAACTCCTGCTGGCCGTTGCCGGAGACGCCGGCGATGCCGAGGATCTCTCCGCTCGAGACCGAGAAGGAAATGTCCCGAAGGTCGGTGCCGAAGATGTCCGACGCCTTCAACGTCAGCCCGCGCACCGCGAGCCGCTCGCGCCTCGCCTCCGCCGCGGGCCGCGCGGGTCGGATCGCCTGGATGTCGGCGCCGATCATCATCCGCGCCATCGCCGAGGCCGACTCGCGCCGCGGGTCGCAATTGCCCGTCACCTTGCCGGCGCGCATGATGGTGGCGCTCTCGCAAAGCGCGCGGATCTCCTCGAGCTTGTGGCTGATATAGAGGATGCTGCAGCCGTCGGCGGCGAGCTTGCGGAGCGTCACGAAGAGGCTCTCGACCGCCTGCGGCGTCAGCACCGAGGTCGGCTCGTCCATGATGAGGAGGCCGGGTTCTGGAGGAGCGCACGGATGATCTCCACCCGCTGCCGCTCGCCGACCGACATCGTGTAGATGTGCCGGTCCGGCTCGACCGGCAGCCCGTAGCGCCCGCCCATCTCGGCGATCTGCGTCGCCAGCGCCTCGAGCGCCGGCCGGCCGGGGAGGGCGAGCGCGATGTTCTCCGCCACCGTCAGCGTGTCGAAGAGCGCGAAGTGCTGGAACACCATGCCGATGCCGAGGCGCTGCGCGTCGGCCGGCGAGCCGATCTTCACCTCGCGCCCGTTCCACAGGATCGAGCCGGCGTCGGGCCGCACCACGCCGTAGATGATCTTCATCAGCGTCGACTTGCCGGCCCCGTTCTCGCCGACCACGGCATGGATCTCGCCCGGCGCGACACGAAGGTCGACGCCGTCATTGGCGATGGTCGAGGGATAGACCTTGGTGATCCCGCGCAGCTCGAGGCGGAGCTGGGTGACGATGGGGTCGGTGGTCGGCGTCGTCATCGGTCGGCGCGTTGTTCGATCCTTCGCCGACTGATCCGCAAGCGCCGTGCCAACGCCAAAACCCCGGAATCCCAGGCCGGCCGTGACCGCGCATGAAATAAATGGTTATTTACTAGGCGGCCGCAGATCGCTGCTTGTGCAACGCCGCGGATCGATGCCGCCGGCCGCCGCGGAAACCGGCCTTTCGCCTCTTGGCAGGGGCCTTGCAACTAGGCGGCGACATTGCGGAGCGCGCGATTTTGACCCGAGCCAAGCTGGACACCACCGATCTCGGGCCGACACGGCGGCGCGCCGCGCGGACGACGCCCGCAACCGTCGAGAGCCTCGAGGTCGAACCCCGCCGCGGCCGCCGTCCCTCGAACGGGTCGCAGCGGACCTCGAGCCGCGAGCGGCTCCTCAAGGCGGCGCGCGAGGAGTTCGTACTGCACGGCTTCGCCGGCGCGCGCGTCGACAAGATCGTGCGCAAGGCCGGCTCCAACCCGCGCATGGTCTATCATTATTTCGGCAGCAAGTCGGGCCTCTACGTCGCCGTCCTCGAGGCCGCGCTCGGCGACCTAAGGGCCCAGGAGCTGCAGCTCGACGTCGAGCATCTCGACCCGCTCGACGGGCTCGTCCGCCTCTTCGATTTCATGAACGACCATTTCGAGGGCAACCAGTCTCTGGTCCGCCTCCTCACCAACGAGAACCTCCAGAAGGCGCGCTTCATGCGCACCTCGAAGGCGATCCGCGAGATGGCCTCGCCGGTCCTCTCGATGATCTCCCGCTTCATCTCGCGCGGCACCGCCGACGGCGTGCTGACCAGGGGCCTCGACCCGCTCCGCGTCTACGTGATGATGGTCGCGCTCGCCCAGTTCCACCTCTCCAACGTCCACACGCTCTCGGTGATCTTCGACCGCGACCTCTCCGCCAGGGACTGGCGGGCCGCCCGCCGCGCCGACGCCCGCCGCATGCTCCTCGCCTACTTCACCCGCCACCCCGGCTGACCTCGTTCGCTTGCGCAGCCGGCCCGAGACCGGCGCGCCACATCCCAGGAGCCTCATGCTGAGGGCCCGACAATCGCTGCGCGGCATGGTCACCTCGCCGCATCACCTCGCGAGCGAGGCCGGCCTTCGCGTGCTCAGAGCCGGCGGCAACGCCGTCGAGGCGGCGGTCGCCGCGGCCGCCGTGCTGGCGGTCGTGTATCCGCACATGAACGGCATCGGCGGGGACGCGTTCTGGCTGGTCGCCGAGCCCGGCGCGAAGCCGGTCGGCATCCGTGCCTGCGGCTTCAGCGGCGCGGGCGCCGGCGCAGACCTCTTCCGCAAGGCCGGCTTCAGCGCTGTTCCCGCGCGCGGCGCGCTCGCCGCGAACACTGTCGCCGGCACGGTCTCGGGCTGGCAGCAGGCGCTCGCCCTCGCCGCACCGTGGGGCAAGCCGCTGCCGCTCGAAGCGCTCCTCGAGGAGGCGGTCCATCATGCCGAGTCCGGCTACCCGATCTCGACCTTCCAGGCCGAGGTCAGCGCGACCCACCTCGCCATCCTCCGCGACGTGCCCGGCTTCTCGACCCACTTCCTCGCCGACTGCCAGCCGACCCCGCCCGGCGCCATCCTGAAGCAGCCCGCGCTCGCGGCGACGCTCCGCCGCCTCGCCGCCGACGGCCTCGACAGCTTCTACCGCGGGGCGGTCGCAGCCTCGCTCGCCGCCGACTTCGCGCGCTTCGGGCTCCCCCTCACCGCCGCCGACCTCGCCGCCTACCGCGCCGAGATCTGCGAGCCGCTGTCGCTCGAAATCCGCGGCGGCATCCGCCTCTACAACCATCCGCCGCCCTCGCAGGGCCTCGCGTCCCTCATCATCCTCGGCCTCGCCGGCCGGCTCGATCTCGGCGAGCGCGACGGCTTCGCGCATGTCCACGGCCTCGTCGAGGCGACCAAGCACGCCTTCGCCGCCCGCGACCGCGTCGTCGGCGACCCGGCCGTCACCAAAGCCGACCCTTGCGTCTATCTCGAGCCCGCCTGGCTCGACCGCACCGCCGCCGCCATCGACATGGCACGTGCGTCCGGTCCCGACCTCCGTCCCGCCCCTGGCGACACGGTCTGGCTCGGCGCGATCGACGGCGCCGGCCGCCGCGTCAGCATGATCCAGAGCGTCTACATGAAGTTCGGCTCGGGCGTGGTGCTGCCCGAGACCGGCATCCTCTGGCAGAACCGCGGCGCGGCCTTCGACCTCGCGCCGGGCCCGCGCGAGGTCGGCCCGCGCCGTCTCCCGTTCCACACGCTCAACCCGGCGATGGCGGATTTCCCCGACGGTCGGCAGATGGCCTACGGCACGATGGGCGCCGACGGTCAGCCGCAGTTCCAGTCCGCGCTCTTCAGCCGCTACGCCTTCTTCGGCGCCGACCTCCAGGAGGCGGTCACCGCACCGCGCTGGCTGCTCGGCCGCAACCGCGCCGACGAGCCGACCCGGCTCCTCCTCGAGGACCGCTTCGACCTAGAAGTCGTCGCCCGCCTCCGGGAGGCGGGCCACGACATCCGTCTGGTCGCGCCCTTCACCCACCAGATGGGCCACGCCCACGCCATCGTCCGTCGCGCCGACGGCCTCATCGAAGGCGCCAGCGACCCCCGCAGCGACGGCGCCGCCGCGGGGTTCTGAACCCGCCCCCCCCGCCGCCAACCGCGGTGGCCTAGTTGACCCTGGCGTACATCCGGACGTCGCGCGGCTCGGGCGAAAGGTTGGGGTGGACGATCGCCCGCCGGTTGATGCCTTCGAGGCTCATCCCGGCCTTCTCCATCACCAGCGCCGAGGCGAGATTGTCCACGTCGCAGAAGGCCGCCGCGCGCCAGATCCCGCGCTGGCCGAGCGTCCAGCCGAGAAGCTCGGAAAGCGCCTCGGTGACGATGCCGCGCCCCCAGTGCGGCCGGCTCAGCACGAAGCCGAACGACACCGCGTGGCCCGCGCCGCGGATCGCGATCGCGCCGACCGGCGCCTCGCCTTCCTCACGCAGCGTGATCGCGTAAACATATTCGCGCTTCCCCGCCCAGTCGGCGGTGGCGCGGGCGACATGCGCCTCGGTTTCCCTGACGCTTCTGTGCGGCCGCCAGGCGAGATAGCGCGTCACCTCCGGGTCGCTCGCGTAGGTGGCGAAGATGATGGCCGCGTCCTCGGGCCGCGGCCGCCTGAGGCGAAGGCGCGCGGTGTCCCGCACCAGCGCCGGCATGAGATCGCTGAACATCGCGCAGCCCCGCACGATTTTCCGAGGGAATCCGCCCTCTTGATCCTGCTTGAACGGCTCCCGGAAGCCACCATATCTCATCCCGACGGCGACAATGGCCCAGCGGATGCCTGAAGGGGTCCGCAGAACAAGGTCGCTTAGGAAGGACTTTGTGGTTATGTCACGCGTTTCCGGGCTGTCCCGCCCGTTCCTCCTCGGCTTCAGCGCCGTGGAACGGGCGCAAAGCCTGACCACCGGCTACCCGCCGCACAATATCGAGCGCCTCCGCAATCACGGTGGCGAGGACGAGATTCTACGGATCGTTCTTGCCGTTGCCGGGTTTGCCGAGGACGATCTCGAGGTTGCCACGGAAGAGGGCCAGCTGGTGATCCGCGGCCGGCAGAAGGAAGAAGAGGCGCCGAGGACCTATCTCCATCGGGGCATCGCCGCGCGGCAGTTCCAGAAGACCTTCTTGCTCGCAGAAGGCGTCGAGATCCTCGGCGCCGATTTGAAGGACGGCCTCCTCTCGATCGACCTCGTGCGTCGCGAGGCGAAGCCGTCGGTCCGCAAGATTGCCATTGCCGGCGGCCCGAGACTTGCCGCTGTCAAGCAAGGAGGTGCATCATGAACCCACGTCAGATCATGCCGCCGGAAGCTTTTGCCGGTCTCGGTGGGGGGCGTATTGCCTACGTACGGTCGATGCGCTCCGAGGATATCCGCGCCGCGTTCCCCAACGTGCCGCCGCTTCAGCCCGGCCTCGAGCTGTGGGCGCTGCTCAGCGCCGACGGCACGCCGATCATGGTCGCCGACAGCCGCGAGGCGCTCGTCTCGAGCGCGTCCGAGCAGGAGCTCGAGACCGTCAGCGTCCACTAGCTGCGAGGCAGTCGGCAATCGGCATTGGGCAGTCGGCGAGCGCCGGCTGCCCTTTTGTTTGGAGCACTCCCACCGAGCCTGCTGCCCCTTCACCCTGAGGCGAGCGTCCGCCGGGGGCTCAACCCTGCGCCTCCCTGCAAAAAACGGTGTCATCCTCCGGCTTGACCGGAGGACCGCTATCCACCCCCTCCACCGTTGAGCAATTGAGCCCGGTCCCCCGATCAAGTTGGGGGATGACAATTGGTGGATTCAAGCGGACGGGCTGGCGTCAGCCCTTCATTCCGCCAACCAGCCTAAGCAGCCGGTCGATCGCCTCTTCGAAGAAGTTCGGCCCATTCGCGGCCGGAGGCTCCGCCGGTGGTGGCATTGGCGCCGCCGGCAGTTCGGCGACGAAGTCCGGCAGCTGGGCAGGGGGTGCCAGTGGCGCGGCCATCTCCGCCAGTCGTCCGGCCAGTGTGGCGAGTTCCACGCCCAGCCCCTCGATCCTCTCGTCCAGCACGCGGAGCCGCGCGTCGATCTCGCTCTCGGCATAGAGCGGGGGGGCGCAGCGCCAGATACCGTCGGCGGAAGCGCAATGCGTGATCGCGCCGGTCTGCGTGTCGAGCCGCACGAACCCCTCGTCGGCCGGCGTGATCGTGTAGCGGAGCGGCTCCTGCGCCCACGCGCCCGGCGCGAAGGGGAGGGCGCTTGCCGCCAGCACAGCCGCGGCCATCAGCGCGATGCCCCATCCTTGTCTCGACACGGCGCCGCGACTACGGTTCGCGCGTCGAGCGAGGCCCGCATCCCCACTATGCCGATCGTCTACAAGATCTGCCCCGAGGCGCTGTGGCGGCGCGCCGAGGCGGACGGCGTCTTTCACGGCTCGCCTGA